>NZ_AKKF01000296.1 GCF_000281955.1 Caulobacter sp. AP07
TCCTACCGGCTGTTCGGCCGCCATGGCTTCGACATGGGCGGGGCCGGCCACATCACCGCCCGCGATCCGGAACTGACCGACCACTTCTGGGTCAATCCGTTCGGCGTGCACTTCTCGCGGATCAAGGTCTCGGACCTGATGCTGGTCAGCCACGCCGGCGAGATCGTCGAGCCGCCGGCCAAGGTCCCGGCCCGCCTGAACCGCGCCGCCTTCGCCATCCACTCGCAACTGCACGAGGCCCGGCCCGACGTGGTGGCCGCCGCCCATTCGCACTCGCTGTACGGCAAGGCCTGGTCGGCGCTGGGCCGGCTGCTCGACCCCCTGACCCAGGACTCGGCCGCCTTCTACGGCGACCACGCCCTGTTCGAGGAATTCTCGGGCGTGGTGCTCGACACCAGCGAGGGCCAGAAGATCGCCAAGGCCCTGGGGCCGAAGAAGGCGGTGATCCTCCAGAACCACGGCATCCTGACCGTCGGCCAGTCTGTGGAGGCCGCCGTCTGGCGCTATCTGGCGCTGGAGAACGCCTGCCAGACCCAGCTGCTGGCCGAGGCGGCCGGTCCGACCAAGCCGATGCCGCCGGAAGTGGCCGCGCACACGGCCAGCCAGGTGGGCGGCGAGGCCGGCGGCTTCTGGGCCTTCCAGCCCTACTGGGAGGTGATCACCGAAGAAGAGCCGGACCTGTTCGACTGATGGTCCTTTCCCGTCGTCACCTGCTGGCGGGCGGCCTGTCCGTCGCCGGCGTCCAGGCGCTCGCCGCCTGCTCCCCCGCCGAGCCCGCCGGACCCAAGGCGCTGGGCGACCTGACGTTGCGCGCGGCCACCTATCGCGGCAACTTGGAGACCTTCTTCCAGGCGGCCGGCGTGGCCGACACGCCCTACAAGATCGCCAAGTCGGAGTTCGTCGGCGGCAACCTGATCGCCGAGGCGATCAATGCCGGAGCCCTGGACGTCGGCGGCATGAGCGAGATCCCGCCGATCTTCGTGGCCGGCGCGCCGGGCAACCAGGTGCGGATCGTCGCGGTGCTGCAGGGCGACGTCAACAACCAGGTCGTGCTGGTTCCCAAGGACAGCAAGGCCCAGGCCTTCGCCGACCTGAAGGGCAAGCGCATCGGCTATGTGAAGGCCACGACCTCCCATTACATCCTGTTGCGCCTGCTCGACGAAGCCGGCCTGAAATGGACGGACATCAAGCCCGTCGCCCTGTCGCCCCAGGATGGGCTGGCGGCGTTCTCCAGCGGCGCGATCGACGCCTGGGTGATCTACGGCGTCATCGTCCAGCAGGCCCGGCAGGCCGGGGCGCGGGTGCTGCGCACGGCCTTGGGCATCCTGTCGGGCAACTACCTGATCGCCGCCGCCAAGTCGGCCCTGGACGATGAGCTCAAGCGCCAGGCCCTGGGCGATTATCTGGGCCGCTACGCCAAGGTTACCGACTGGGTGAACGCCGACGGTGCGCGCTGGGCGCAGGCTCGCGCCGCCGCCACCGGCGTGCCCGCGGCGCTCTATCTGCGCGAGTTTCAGGAGCGCAGCGGCCCGACCCGGCTGTTGAAGGTCAGCGACGCCGCCATCGCCTCCCAGCAAGGCGTCGCCGATGCGTTCGCGGTCGCGGGCCTGATCCCTGGCAAGGTCGATGTCAGGCCTCTGTGGGACGATCGGCTGAACAGCGCGCTTCGCGATGGCTAGAAATATTCATAGTTCATATTTCAGGTCACGATATGAGCTATCCTGCACGTCGTTAGATTTAATGTGCGTTGAGACTATATTTGAAAGCGCGACATATCCCCAACAACAAGAACGGGGATAATGATGTCGCGACGCTATATTTCTCTTTACTGGCTTTCCGGGGTTTCCGCCCTGGCGCTGGCCGGGGCGGCCCATGCCGAGACTCCGGCGACGCCCGCCGTGACCGAGGCCGAGAGCGCCCCGGCCATCGAGCAGGTGGTGGTCACCGCCGAGCGCCGGGCCACCAACCTGCAGAAGACCGCCATCGCCATCTCGGCCTTCAGCGAGACGCTGCTGGCCGACCGCAAGATCGACAGCATCCGCGACCTGTCGGGCCAGATTCCCAACTTCAGCATCAGCCGGGTCACCATCAGCCACACCACCCAGACCTACGCCCTGCGCGGGGTCGGCGAGGCCGATCCGATCCAGGAGCCGGTGCTGGCGGTCTATGTCGACGATGTCTACATCCCGCGCCAGATCGGCTCGATGGTCGAGTTCAACGACCTGGAGCGCATCGAGGTGCTGCGCGGCCCGCAGGGCACGCTGTACGGCCGCAACTCCAGCGCCGGCGCCCTGCGGATCATCACCCGCGACCCGGGCGAGGCGTTCCGCGCCAAGGCCGAGGTCGGCCTGGGCAATTACGGCGCGGTCGATGTCCGCGCCCTGATCGAGGGGCCGCTGGTCGCGGGCAAGCTGGCCGGCAGCCTGTCCTACATCCACCACGAGCGCGACGGCGTCACCTTCGACCCGACCCTCAATCACGACGTCAACCGCATCGACCTGGACGCCTGGCGCGCCAAGCTGCGCTGGACCCCGACCGACCGGCTGGACGTGCTGCTGACGGTCAACGCCCTGAGGGACCGCAGCGACACCCGCAGCTATGTCCCGGTCAACCAGCCGAACGGCGAGCACCGCACGGACCGTTCCTATTCCGAGGTCGAGCCGGTCCAGGACCTGGACCAGATCAGCGGCGCCCTGCGGGTGCAGTACGAACTCAGCGACAATCTGAAACTGAAGTCGGTCACCTCGTACGGCGGCTTCAACCTCAACCCCGTCGCCTATGACAACGACGGCGTGGCGGCGCTGATCCAGAAGAACCTGATCCACTACAACGACCAGTACGTGACCCAGGAAGTCCAGCTGAACGGCGACTATGGCCGGCTGACCTTCACCAGCGGCGCCTTCTATCTGCACGAGCGGTTCTTCGTTCAGCGCGACGGCTATAGCCGCCGCAACGCCCTGCCGACCGACCCCGTCGTGACCCCCGGCAACTACGGCTTCGCCCGCGCCCACAACATCACCAACACCGACGCCTACGCACTGTTCGGCGAGGCCAGCTGGGCGTTCAGCGACCGCTTCAGCGTCACCGGCGGCCTGCGCTGGACCAACGAGAAGAAGGACTTCGTCTTCGACAACAAGGTGCTGAACCTGCAGGGCCAGGTGGTCGGCCAGTCGATCGCCGGCCGGGCCGACAAGATCTTCTCGTCGATCACCCCCAAGCTGTCGGCCCAGTTCCAGTGGACGCCGGACGTCCTGCAATACGTGACCTGGTCGAAGGGCTTCAAGTCCGGCGGTTTCGACAACCGCGCCACGCGGCTGGACCTGGCGACCCGGCCGTTCGCGCCGGAGAACGTCGACACCTACGAGACCGGCCTGAAGACCGAGCTGTTCGACCACCGGGCGCGGGTGAACCTGGCGGTGTTCTACAACGACTACAAGGACCTGCAGGTCAGCTACAGCGACCCGGCCTATCCGGGCAATTCGGTGCGCGCCAACGCCGGCAAGGCCCACACCTACGGCGTCGAGCTGGAGAGCGACGTGCGGGCCACCGAGCGGCTGAGCCTGCAGGCCTCGGCCGGCTACCTGTTCGCGGTCTACGACAAGTACCGCAACGCCGGCGGAATCGGCGTCAACGCCGACGGCCACCGGCTGCTGAACTCGCCGCGCTGGAGCCTGTCGGGCGGCCTGACCTACGACGTGCCCATCGAGATTCCGGGTTCGATCCGGGTCGGGTTGAACGCCCAGTACCAGACCAAGACCTATTTCAACGCCCTGCAACGGCCGCAGGACGAGGCCCCGGCCCGGACCTTCGTCAATGGCACGCTGACCTGGCTGACGCCGGATCCGCGCTGGAGCGTGGTGCTGTCGGGCCGCAACCTGCTGGACTCCGACAAGCCGGTCAGCGCCACCTACACGCCCGCGACCGGCGTCTACTACCAGAACTTCCCGGACCCCCGGACGGTGCTGGTCACCCTCAAATACGCGCTGTGATCCGATGACCCAGCCCCGCCTTCACCGCCCCAATCTGCTCAGGCTGGCCGACTTCGTCGGCGCCCTGGGAACCCTGGTCGACCAGACCACCGACGAGGAACTGATCCTCGCCGAGGGCGGGCGGCTGCTGGCGGGGCTGATCGCCCGCGACGACTGGCTGCCGGACGCCTACGCCCAGCCCGATCCTGAGCGCTACCAGCAGTATCTGCTGCATTGCGACAGCCGCGAGCGGTTCAGCGTCGTCAGCTTCGTCTGGGGTCCGGGTCAGGCGACGCCGGTCCACGACCACACCGTCTGGGGCCTGGTCGGGGTGCTGCGCGGGGCCGAGCTGTCGCAGCGCTTCGCGCGCCGGGGCGGGACCCTGGCGGCGGTCGGCCCGATCCACCGCCTGGAGCGCGGCGAGGTCGAGGCGGTGTCGCCGACGGTCGGCGACGTCCACCAGGTGACCAACGCCTTCGACGACCGCGTCTCGATCAGCATCCACGTCTACGGGGCCAATATCGGCGCCGTGGAGCGCGCCACCTACGATCGCGACGGCAAGCCCAGGCGGTTCGTCTCCGGTTACGCCAACACCACCCTGCCCAACCTCTGGGATCGCTCCAAACCCGTGCTGGCCGAGGCAAGCTCATGACCCTGCTGACCGTCACCCCGCGCGAAGTGCGCCAGGACTGGATCGCCCGCCGCGAGATCGCCCTGCTCGACCTGCGCGAGGAGGACCCGTTCGCCCGCGCCCACCCGCTGTTCGCCTCGCAGCTGTCGCTGGGCCGGCTGGAGCTGGAGATTCTCGACCGGGTTCCGCGCAAGGACGCCAAGATCGTCCTCTACGACAATGGCGAAGGCCTGGTCTCGCCGGCCGGCAAGCGGCTGGCGGCCTTGGGCTACACCCAGGTGCGGGCGCTGGAGGGCGGGCTCGAGGGGTGGCGAAAGGCCGGCTACGAGCTGTTCCAGGACGTCAATTCCTACAGCAAGGCGTTCGGCGAACTGGTCGAGGCGCGGCGCCACACGCCGTCCCTGCCGGCCCAGGAGGTCCAGGCCCTGATCGATCTGGGCGCCGACCAGGTGATCCTCGACGCGCGCCGGTTCGAGGAATACGCCACGATGAGCATTCCCGGCGGGATCAGCACGCCCGGCGCCGAGCTGGTGCTGCGGGCCCGGCAGATCGCCCCCGACCCGGCCACCACCATCATCGTCAATTGCGCGGGCCGCACCCGCAGCCTGATCGGCGCCCAGTCGCTGGTCAACGCCGGCGTCCCCAACCCGGTGTTCGCCCTGCGCAACGGCACCATCGGCTGGACCCTGGCCCAGCAGAGCCTGGAGCACGGCCAGAGCCGCCGCTTCCCCGCCGTCTCCGACCCGACCCTGGCCGAGGCCCGGGCCAAGGCCCGCGACGTCGCCTACAGGGCCGGGGTGCGCCGCATCGACGCCGAGGGGCTGGCGGACCTCGCCACCGACCGCAAGCGCACCCTCTACCGCTTCGACGTCCGCACGCCCGAGGAATACGCCGCCGGCCACCTGCCCGGCTTCCGCTCGGCGCCCGGCGGCCAGCTGGTGCAGGAGACCGACGTCTTCGCCCCGGTGCGCGGCGGCCGCGTCGTGCTGGCCGACGACCTGGGCCCGCGCGCCGACATGAGCGCCTCGTGGCTGGCCCAGCTGGGCTGGGACGTCTACGTGCTGGACGGCGGTTTCGACGGCGAGCTGGAGACCGGCCCCTGGCGGGCCGCCGCGCCGGCGATCCCGACGGTCGAGACCATCAGCCCCGCCGACCTGGCCGTCGCGCTGGGCGACGGCGCCGTGGTGGTGCTCGACCTCGCGCCGAGCCCTGTCCATCGCAAGGGACATATCCCCGGCGCCTGGTTCGTCATCCGCGCCCGCCTGGCCGAGGCCTTCGAGCGTATCCCCGAGGGTTTGCCGATCGTACTCACCTCGCCCGATGGCCGCTTGGCCGCTCTGGCGGCGGCCGAGGTCGAGGAGATCTCCGACCACCCGGTTCGCGTGCTGGAGGGGGGCGCCGAGGCCTGGGCGGCCAGCGGCCGCCGCCTGGACACCGGCCTGGTCCGCGCCGCCTCCGATCCGGAGGACGTCTACAAGCGGCCCTACGAGGGCACGGACAACGCCGCCGAGGCCATGCAGGCCTATCTCGACTGGGAATACGGCCTGGTCGACCAGCTGGCCCGCGACGGGTCGCACGGCTTCTTCGTCATCTGAGGCCGGTCATGTCGCTCAAGCTCTATTTCGCCCCCGGCTCCTCCGCCTTCGCGCCGCTGATCGCCCTGGAGGAGCTGGGCGTTGCCTACGAGACCCATCACGTCGACCTGGCGGCCGGCGACCAGCGCAAGCCGGACTATCTGCGGGTCAATCCGCGCGGCCGGGTGCCGACCCTGGCGGTCGACGGCGAACCGGTCACCGAGGTGCTGGCGATCCTCACCTACCTGGCCCAGGCCTATCCGCACAGCGAGCTGCTGCCCCTGGCCGACCCGCTGAAGCTGGCCCACGCCTACGAGGTGATGAGCTGGTTCGCCAGCACCGTGCACGTGGCCTTCTCGCAGATCGCCCGCCCGGAACGGTTCGCCGACGACGACAGCGTCAAGGCGGCCCTGGCCACGCCCGGCGAGGCGCGGTTCCACCGCACCCTGACCGACATCGAGCGTCTGGCCCAGGGCCCCGGCCCGTGGCTGCTGGGCGAGAGCTTCAGCGCCGTCGACGCCTATGCCCTGGTGATCTGGCGCTGGGCCGAGCGCCGACAGATCGACACCGCCGGCTATCCCGCCTGGAGCGCCAAGGCCGCCCGGGCCCTGGCCCGACCCTCGGTCAAGCGCGCCCTGCGGCGCGAAGCCGCCGCCAAGGTCGCCGCCTGATGAGCGGCCCTGATCCAACCCTTGAGAAAGCCTCGCTTTTCTAGCTCCACCCCGTCCCTAGAGTTTCCTTCAACCCACGATCGGAGACCGTCATGTCCGTCGAATTCATCGGCTATATCGGCACCCAGCATCAGTCCGAGATCCATCCGCCCAGCGGCCCGGTGATCGACCGCGACTATGTCGAGCGCGTCGCCCGGGCCCATGACGAGGGCGGCTTCGACCGCGCCCTGGTCGCCTTCGGCTCGACCTCGCCGGAAAGCCAGCTGGTGGTGGCCCACGCCGCCTCGGTGACCCAGCGCCTGGGCTTCATGATCGCCCACCGTCCCGGCTTCACCGCCCCGACCGTCGCCGCCCGGCAGTTGGCCACCCTGGACCAGTTCACCGGCGGCCGCGTGGCCGTGCACATCATCACCGGCGGTTCGGACGACGAACTGGCCAAGGATGGCGACCACCTGACCAAGGACGAGCGCTACGCCCGCACCAGCGAGTATCTCGACATCGTCCGCCAGGAGTGGACCAGCGACAAGCCGTTCGACTACGAGGGCGCCTACTACAAGGTGAAGCAGGCGTTCGGCGGGGTGAAGCCGCTGCAGAAGCCGCATATCCCGGTCTATTTCGGCGGCTCGTCCGACGCGGCCATCCCGGTGGCCGGCAAGCACGCCGACATCTTCGCCCTGTGGGGCGAGACCCAGGCCCAGGTCGCCGAGACCATCGCCCGGGTGCGCCACGCCGCCGCCAAGCACGGCCGCCAGGTGAAGTTCTCGCTGTCGCTGCGACCGGTGATCGCCGCCACGGAAGAAGCCGCCTGGAAGCGGGCCGACGACATCGTCGCCCAGACCCGGGCCCTGCGCGAGAAGGCCGGCCTGCCGACCAGCGGCCACGTTCCGCCCAACGCCGGCTCACAGCGCCTGCTCGACGCCGCCAACCAGGGCTCGCGGCTCGACAAGCGGCTGTGGACCGGCGTCGCCGCCGTCACCGGCGGGGCCGGCAACTCCACGGGCCTGGTCGGCACGCCCGAGCAGGTGGCCGAGGGCCTGCTCGACTATTACGACCTGGGCGTCTCGACCTTCCTGATCCGCGGCTTCGACCCGCTGGACGACGCGATCGCCTACGGCCGCGACCTGATCCCGCTGGTCCGCGAACTGGTGGCCCAGCGCGACGCCAGGCCGGCCGCCGCCGCGGGTTAGGACGATGGCCTTCGACGTCGATCCCCGCTGGCTGGGCGACGCCGCCTGGCCAACCTCGTCCTGGCTTGGCGACGCTTCGTCCGGAGCGGAGCCGCCCTACGCCGTCCAGGCGCCGCCGGTCGATCCGCCAATCGATCCGGGGGCGTTCAAGGACGCCCTGGCCCGGCTGGCCAGCGGCGTGGCCATCATCTCCTGCTGGGATCGGCCCGGCGAAAAGGGGAGGGCGCCGCGCGGCCTGCTGGTCAGTTCGATCACCGGCCTGTCGGTCGATCCGCCGCGCTTTCTGTTCTGCGTCCGCAAGGAGGCCTCCAGCCACGACACCCTGCTGGCGGCCGGGGCCTGCGGGGTGGCGATCCTCTCGGCGGGGGACGAGGACGAAGCCCTGCGCTTTGCCTCGCCGGCCCGCGCGGCCGAGCGCTTCACCGACTCTCGCTGGGACCTGGCCCGGGACGATGCGCCCCGGCTGCGCGGCGGCCTGACCTCCGCCGTTTGCGCGATCGACGCCGCGATCGACGCCGGTGGCCACACCATCATCCTGGTCACCGCGCGCCACTGCACGACCCGCCCCGGCGACCCGCTGGTCGCCTTCGACCGCGCGCTGCGCACCGTCGCCAGGCCCTGAGCCCCCGACGCCCTATCTGGCGAGTTCGACGGCCACCTTTTCCAGGGCTTGCCGGAGGTCTTCCCCGGCGGCGGCCGGCACGATCTTGACCTCACGGGCGCCGGTCTTCGGGTCGACGCGATGGAAACGGAACTCCTGGCCGCGGAGCGGTCCGGAGATCAGGTCGGCCATCATCACCTCAAGATGCCGGTTGTTCTCGTCGGCGAAGGGCGCGATCAGGTCGACCAACCAGACTCGGTCGCCCGCGCTCCATTCCTCCAGGGTCAGCCGGTTTCCGGGGTCGATGAGGCCGCCGGCCAGCTTGCGCTCGCCAACGGCGTCGGTCTTCGCCCACAGGGCCAGACCGACCGGCTGCTCGCCGTCGCGGAAGATGTAGAACTGTTCGCGCAGGAGCGCGGGCATGACGAGCCATTCCAGGTCGCCGATCGCCAGCGCCCGGTGCAGCGGCGACTGGGTCAGCAGCCAGGTCATCTCGCCCAACACATGGCTCACCGTCGGTGCGCGCTGGGCCTGGGTGTCCTTGGTCACGCTGTCGTCCCCTAGTTCATCGCCGAGGCGAAGTAGTCGTACTGGTATGTCGCCCGAACGTCACCCGTGGCCAGGGCGCTGGCGGCGGGCGTCGAACCGAAGCTGCTCATCGCCTGGGTCATCTGCAGCACCCGCAGCCGGTCGAGATCGACGTCCGACAGAGGCAAGGTGCTGTCCCCGCCGGCCGAACCGCCGACAATCTGCTCCGCTTCGCCGCCGGCCGATAGCCGCGCCATGAGCTCAAGGTCCGGCAGCCCCTGGCTGCCCGCCCCGATCGGGGTCTTGAGCGAGCTCGGGTCGAACGCGATGGCCGCGTCGCCCACCGTGCCGACCGAGCCGTCGAGACGCTTGAACGCGGCGGTCGCCAGCAGCAGGTTCGAACCCAGCTTCGCCGTGTCGCTGAACGCCGTCCCCTTGACGCCGATTTCGGAGATTCCGAGTTCGGACAGCGTCTTGAGCTCGCCGGGGTTGGTGACCCCGTCGCGATTGGCGTCGATCCAGACCTTCAGCTCGCCGAACCGGACGTCGGCGGCCGTCAGCTTGCCGTCCTTGTTGGCGTCCAGGACGGCCAGCCCTTCCAGGCTGGACTTGGCGTCGGCCTTCTCGACCAGGAACGACAGCTCGGTGGCCTTGGTGATCAGCCCGTCGCCGTCGCGGTCGATGACCAGCAGGCCGTCGCCTTTGCGGGTCCAGCCGGTGTCGTCGCGCACCCCGTCGCCGTCCATGTCGAACAGGGCGTCGGACTTGCTCTTCTTCTTGAGTTCGACGCCGTCGCCGTCGAGATCGAGCACGATCGACGACAGCAGTCCGACATTGCCGTTGCGGAAGCTGAGCAGCGAGGCCGCCGACACCTGGCCGGCGGCCGCGTCGATCGCGCCGTCAAGCTCGCGCGGGCGGACGAACAGGGCGCCGTTCGAAGCTGAGATCCGGAAGTGCTTGGCCTTGCCATCGAAGGTCAGGGTCTGGGTCGAGAGCGCCAGGCCGCCGATCGACGGACCCAGCGCCGTGGGATCGTAGGCCAGACCGACGTCGCTCAGGAGTCCCTGTCCGCCGGTCGCCATGACGAACTTGCTGGTGTTGAACGTCACGCTGTGGCCCGCCGTTCGCTGCGCGGCGGTCTCGCCGGTCGCCACGCCCTTCAGGTCGATGCTCGAGATCCCGGCCTGGGCCAGGCTGAGCAGTTCGCCCGCGTCGGTGACCCCGTTGCTGTTGGCGTCGATCCAGGCGCCGAAGCCGACGAAGCTGGCGTCCAGCGCGTCGAGGACGCCGTCCTTGTTGTCGTCGAAGCCGGCCAGGCCCTCGAGGTCGGTCTTGGCGCCGGCCTTGTCGCCGACGAACGAGATTTCGGCGATGCCGTTGATCATGCCGTCGCCGTTGCGGTCTCGCACCAGGAAAGCGTCGCCGGCGTCGGCCCACGCCGTCTTGCGCAACCGGCCGTCGCCGACCATGTCGAAGGTCGTACCGCTTTCGGCCAGGGGCACGATCGTCTTGCCGTCGCCGTCGAGGTCGAGAATGATCGGCGCGGCCAACGCGTCGTCGTTCGAGGGCCCGTAGGCGAAGAACACGTCGCCGATCGTCGACTGCGTGCCGTCGGCCCAGGTGAAGTCGGCCGTGCCGTAGACCACGTTGTCCGAGGCGTTGGGATCCTGCTCGCCGCGGGTCAGGGTCAGCCCGATATGGGTGATGCCGAGCTCCGACAGGGACTTCAACTCGTTCGCCTGGCTGACGCCGTCGTGGTTGGCGTCCTGCCAGACCCGGAACTCGCCGAAGCGCGCGTCGTCGGCGTCCACGAAGTTGTCGCCGTCGGTGTCGAAGGCCCGAAGCCCTTCCAGGTCGGAGAGCGCGCCCTCGGTGTCGCCGACGAACGAAATCTCGCCGATGTCGTCGATCGTCCCGTTGCCGTTGCGGTCGAGGGCCAGCAGGCCGTCGTCCGCGCCGACCCAGCCGGTCTTGTCGCGAACGCCGTCGCCGTCCATGTCGAACAGCACCGTCGAACCGTCATAGGGTGTCAGTTCGACGCCGTCGCCGTCCAGGTCGAGGACCAGCGGCGGCACGGACGCGCCACGGCGCACGAAGGTCACCAGGAACGGGGTCGGCGACGTATGGCCGGTCGCGTCGGTGACGTTGAGGGTGAAGTTCACCCGCACGGTGGAGGTGCGGCGGACGCCGTCGATCTTGGTGCCGCCCTCCCACTCGCCGCCGTTGCCTTCGCCCGGCGAGGTGAAACTGATCAGGCCGTTGCTGTCGATATAGACGTAGGGCAGGGCATAGGAGTCGATCTCGCTGCTGCCGCCGTAGGACCAGATGGACTCGGTCTGCACCATATCGGTGATCGAATAGGTGAAGTTGTACTGGTGCTCCGGATCGGTGGCGTAGATCTGGATGATCCCGCCGCCGTTCTTGTCGCCGGTGACGCGGTAGGCGGTCGGGCTGTCGTAGATCACCTGGCCGTCGTTGCCATAATAGGTCTTGGTGCTCCAGAAGGTCGGCGCCTCGTCGACGTTCTGGACCTTGATGTTCAGGTTCGCCGAGACGGTCTGGTTGGTCACCGTGTTGATCGCCCGGACGCCGAGTCTGGCCCAGGCGCGGTTGTCGTCGGTCCCGACATAGTAGAACCCGGTCGAGTACTCGTTTCCGTACTCGTCGTAGGCGAAGCCTTCCTCATAGACGTCGGTGATCGCTTCGTAATCCTGCGCCCCGACCATCCAGATCTCGCCGCTCGCGGAATCGATCTGCCAGCCGTCCTTGATGCTCGAGCCGTTGTCGAACTCGTAGCGGATGTTGGCCCCGCCCTCCGGATCCGAGAGCATGCCGCGGAAGTTGCCGCGTGAGATGAAGGGCCCCAGGGGCGTGTTGCTCTCGTCGACGTAGACGTTGATCTCATGCATCGCGTGCGGTTCGTCGACGTTCTGCAGATGGATCGCCGACGTGCCGGTGGTGGAGATCGCGCTCGCGCCGCGGGCCCTGTCGGTCACCGTCGTCTGGTAGGCGAAGTCACGGGCGCCTTCGAAATCCAGGGTCTGCCAGCCGTTGACGAAGATCGCGCCGTAGTCGTCCATCACGAACCGGCTGTCGGCCGATCTGGAGACCTGGCGGTTCAGCGGGGCGTCGAAATAGGTCGTGCCCCCGGTGAAGCTGTAGCGCAGCTCGCCGGCGGGTCCGTCGATGTCGCTGCCCTGCGCCGAGCCGAGGTACTGGTAATATCCCGGGTTCTCGAGGGGATAGAAGTTCTGCGTCGAGCCGGTGAAGACCGGCGCCTCGTTCTTGTCCTCGATCAGCACGTCAAAGGTGAACGCGTCGGAATAGGCGCCGGTGGCGTCCTTCGCCGCGACCGTCAGGGTCGCGACCTTGACCTCCTTCAGCTGGTTGCCGTTGGTGTCATAGGACGACGCCGGGCTTGAACCGTAGGCGCCCATGACGGCGCGGACCCAATCGGCCGTCCAGTTCACGCCGGGTTTGACCTCGATGGTGGATCCGTTGACCCGGAACCAGCCGGCGTCGTTGCCGCTGAGGATGACCAGGTCGGGCGTGACCTCGTCGGGGTCGCTGAGGCTGAACTGGGCCTGGGTCCGCAGGGCGTGGCTGTCGCTTCCGGTCGTCTCCTGGAAGAGGTTCACGACCGGGGACCCGAGATTGTTGGGGCGCTCGTTGACGTTGGAGATGAACAACTGCGTCAGGGTCGCCGAGCTGGTTGCCACGCCGTCGTACGTCGTGACCCAGATATCGCCCATATAGGCGTCGGCGCGGCCATCGGCGTTCCAGTCGGCCACGCCGTAGCCGACCCTCCTTGCCCATTCGAAGTCGAAGTCGAGCCCCGACTTGATCTTGACCATGTTGTTTTCAATGGAGAACCAGTCGCCAGGGTTGGCCTGGAGCTTCAGGGACAGGCCCAACGGGCCGTCCGGATCGCTCAGCGTGTAAGTCGACACGATCGTGCCGGCGTTGGCCGAGTTGGCGGTCAGTCCGGTCTCGTCGAGGAACACCCTGGCGGGGCCGGCGGGGGCGTTGGGCGTCTCGTTCAGGGGGTTGACGGTGACCGCCACGAGCTGATCGACATAGGCGCCGCTGGCGTCCGTGACCCGCACCTGGACGGTGTGCAGCGCGACGCGGTTCGCCGCCTCGTAATCGAACATGGCGGGGCCGCCGTTGGCGACGAGCAGGCGGCTGCTGTTGGCCGGATCCAGCTTGTAGCGCCCGCCCGCGTCGCTGAGCAGCGTATAGGTCAGATTCTGCCCCGGCGCTCCGGCCTCGCTCGCGTCGGGGTCGACGCCGAGCAGCGTGCCGACGAAGGCGTTCGAGGCTGCGTTCTCGTTGACCGAGCCCGAAAGGCTGACGCTGGTCGGCTTTCCGTTGACCGACACGCGAAGCGGAACGGGCGTGCCGCGGCGGGTGGAGGCGCCGTCGATCGACAGCGGCGTGATCGACAGGATCGCGTCCTGCCAGGCGTTGGCCGGCGTGACCAGGCGCACGCTGCCGCGTTGCGCGGCGGTCAGGCGAACCTCCGAACCTTCCACGACGCCGATCGGGTTCCCGGCGCCGTCGATGAAGCTGTAGCCGGCCGGGAGACCGGCGATCATGACGTCGACCCGCTCGGAGCCGTCGTTGTCGGGATCGGTCGCGTTGAGGACGATCGGGATGGCGACGCCGGCCTGGCCGCCCGTGCTGCCGGCGGTGACCGCGGCGGTGTCCGCGGTCGGCGCGATCTGCAGGGTGAAGCCGTTGAGGTCGCCCGCGATCTGGTTGGTGCCGCGGATACGCGCCATCATCTGCAAGGGCAGCACGCCGCCGGGGAGCCCCGCCGTGGACAGGTTCGGGCTCAGGGTCAGCTTCACCGTGCGATTGCCGTTCGCGTCCGGAGCGCCGGCGCTCATCGTGAAGTAGCTGTTGAAGTCGGCGATGCTCGAGGTGATCTCGATGTCGATATTGCCGGCCGGGATGACCACGGCCGGGTTGCTCGGATCGGTATACCAGGCGCGGATCGGGATGCTGATTTCGCGCACCTCGCCGTCGAGCGGCTCGGTGGTCACGATATTGGTGACGTCCGAGATCTTCGGCGCGGTCAGGCGCCGCCAGTAGTCCTCCATGCGGTTGCGGAACGAGACGTCAGCGTCGCGCAGCGCCTGCAGGCCCGCGCGGTTGGTCGGCCGCGAGCCGGCCGGTATCGCCATCATCATCGCGGTGAGGGCGTCGACGTCGATCGGCACCGTGATCCGCCCGCCGCCGTCCGAGATCAGGTCGACCTTGAAATAGGCGTCGGGCTGGCCGCCCACCGGCGCGGTGAACCAGTTCTCGATGGTGGCGCTGCCTTCGATCCCGGCGGCGCCGAGAATGGTCAGCCGAACATTGGCGCCGGTGGCGCTGATGGCGCCCGTGGCGTCGACGCGGTCGAACCAGATGTCCGTGTAGAGGATCGAGCCGTCGAAGGTCAGGTGGTCGAAATCGGCCCCGGTCGGGTCGAAGCTGCGGATCAGGTCGGCGCCTTGGCCGCGGGCGACGAAATAGGTGTCGTTGCCGTCGCCGCCCTGCAGGGTGTCGTTGCCGAGCCCACCGTCCAGGTAGTCGTTGCCGAGGTCGCCGGACAGCACGTCATTGCCGTCGCCGCCGAACAGCATGTCGTCGCCCAGGCCGCCGGAGATGGTGTCGATCCCCGCCCCGCCATAGATCGCGTCGTTGGTGTCCGCACCGGTCAGGACGTCATTGTACGTCGAACCCTGGAGGTATTCGATGCCGGTCAGGGTGTCGCCCTGGGCGCTGCCGCCCAGGCCGGTCCCGGTCTTGAGGTTGACGGTGACGGCGGTGGTCGAGGTCTCGTAGGTCACCCCGTCGATGCCCAGGCCACCGTTGATCGCGTCGGCCCCGAGGCCGCCGTCGATATGGTCCTCGCCGGCCCCGCCATTGATGATGTCGTTGCCGTCGCCGCCCTGCAGGCGCGCGGTCGTGAACGGCCGCCACCAATCCGTGCCGGCCGCGCGGACGCTTTCGTCGCCGTCCTCTCCGTTCAGCGTGTCGTCGCCGGCCCCGCCCTGCAGGGTGTCGTTGCCGATGCCCCCCCACAAGGTGTCGTTGTTCAAGCCGCCGTCGAGGGTGTCATTGCCATTTTCGCCGTACAGCGTGTCGACGCCCGCCTCGCCATTGACGACATCGTCGCCGTCGCCGCCATAGAGCGCGTCGTCGCCGCTGGCGCCATAGAGCGTGTCGGCGCCTTCGAAACCGCGGATGATGTCGGCGTTGGCCTGGCCGTACAGGATATCGGCCGACGTGCCGCCTTCGGTGATGTCGGCCTTGTCGACGACGGTGAAGGTGAACGGCAGATCGACCGAGAGCGGGTTGTTGGTCTTGTCGATCACCCGCACGAGCAGGCTGATGGACTGCTCGGCCTCGTAGTTCAGGCTCTGGTTGGCCAGCAGCACCAGCTTGCCGCCCGACACCGCGAACCGCGTGCTGGCGATCGACGAGCCGTTCTCGTAGACGATGTAATTGTACTGGGCCGTCTTCTGGGTGACGTTGTCGCCATTGTCGTTGACGCTGAGGGTCGCGAGATTGATCTGCGGGCGGGGCGTGGTCGGGGCCAGCCTGTCGCGCTCGTCGATGGTGGTCACAGGGCTGCCGGTCACCGTGACGGTGTGCTGCTGGTTGGTGTCCTTGACCTTGACGCTGAAGCCGACCGCGGCCGACGTCTTTTCGCCGTCATAGGCCTCGGCCGTGCCGTTGACCGTCACATAGCCCAGACCGTCGGAGTCCGTGGTGACCACCAGGCCGCTGGCGACCAGCGCCTCGAAATCCGGCTCGATCGCGAACTGAATCTCGCTGCCCACGCCCTTGAACAGGCCGTAGGGGTTGCTCACCGGTCGCACCGTCAGGGTCGAGTTGGCGTCGATGTCGGTGAGATCGAAGCGCGCCACCCAGCCGCCGATGTTCGAGGCCGCGACCGGAGACGTGGACGACTCCGAGACCATGCCGCGGGCGCCGTTCGGCGCCGGGACGAACGGCGCCTCGTTGATGTTGGTGAGGTTCACCGTGAAGGTATCGGTGCGCAGGCCGCCGAGCGAGTCCTGGGCGGTCACGGTGATCTGATGGCTGCCGCCGTTCGCCTCCTTGTCGAGCAGCGGGGCGTTGGCGACGCGCAGCGTGCCGTCCGGATCGATCGAGAAGCGGCCGCCGGCCGAGTCGGTCAGGCCGAAGGTGATCAGGCCGCCTTCGACGTCGGTCGCGGTCAGCCTGCCGACGATCGTTCCGTTGACGGTCGTCGTGCCCGGCGCGGACTCGGCGATGCTCAACGCGCCGCCGCCGACCACGGTGATCGTATCGGGAGCGTCGTTGACGGCGGCGATCACGACCTGGACCGCGACCTCGACCTTCGTTCCGTCGGTGTCGGTGACGACCAGGATGAAATTGTCCACGCCGCTGTAGTTGGCCGCCGGCGTGTAGGTCAGGGCGCCGGTCGCCGGGTTGATCGCGCTGATGACGCCGTGGGTCGGCTGAGCGTCGGCCTTGACGCTGTAGACCAGCGCGCTGCCGTCGTGGTCGATGACGCCATAGGCGCCCGAGATCACGACGGGCGCGTCTTCGTCGGTGGTGACGACGCGCGCCGCGGTCGGGGCGGTCGGCGACGAACGGCCTTCCGCGTGCCAGTAGGTGGCCAGCACGGCGGCGATGTCGCCGGGCATGGTCGAAGGGGGCGCGCCCGCCGCCGCCGTCATGGCGGTCACCAGGTTCAGGGTGTCGGCGTTGTCGAGATAGAGCGCGTGCGTGGTGGTCCGCACCGCGCGGACCAGGCTGGCCCCGGTCGCCGCGAAGAAGTTCGAGACGGTCACGGCGGTGTCGCCGCCGATCACGCTGATCTTCAGGTCGGCGCCCGAGCGGACCATCCATAGCCGGTCATAGGACACCGAGGTGTCGAAGTTGATGGTGTTGGCGCCATCGGCGTCGACAAGGGTGTCGGCCCCGGTCTTCTCGCCGAACAGGTAGGCGTCGGCCCCAAGTCCGCCCTGCAGGCTGTCGACGCCCGCGTCGCCGCTGAGGGTGTCGTCGCCGTCGCCGCCGGCCAGGGTGTCGTCACCGGCTCCGCCGACCAGCACGTCCTTGCCGGCGCCGCCGTCGAGCACGTCGATGCCCATCCCGCCGGTCAGGCTGTCGTCGCCCGCCTCGCCGTACAGCCAGTCGTTGCCGTCATCGCCGCTCAGGCGGTCGTTGTCGGTCCCGCCCCAGAGTTGGTCGTTGCCGACGCCGCCCGACAGTGCGTCCTGGCCGGCGTCGCCATAGAGCATGTCGTAGTCGTCGTCGCCCATCAGGACGTCGTCGCCGCCGCCGCCGCGCAGGATGTCGTTGCCGTTGAGGCCCATGAGCCGATTGCCGCCCGCGTCGCCGGTGAGCGTGTCGACACCCGCGGACCCGACCAGATTCTCGACGCCCACGAGGATGTCGCCCGAAGAGTCCGCGTCGGTGATCGTGGCCTGCGCGGTCGTCAGGTTGAGATCGACCACGACGCCGTTCAGCGAACGGGCGTAGCGCGCCGTATCGCCGGCGGTCTGGGACGCCCCGATGGCGGTGTTGGCGCCGCCGTCCAGGCGATCGGCCCCAGCTCCGCCTTCGAGCACATCGTCGCCGTCGCCGCCGAACAGCTGGTCGTCACCGGCGTAGCCGACCAGGGCGTCGTTCCCGGCGCCTCCCGCGAGGTTGTCGGCCAGCGCGCCGTCCTGGCCGGCCAGCAGGTCGTCGCTGGCCGTCCCGACCAGTTGCGCGCCGTCGGTGGCGACCATGACGCTGGCGAGCGAGATCGCCTGGCCGTCGGCCAACTGCAGCAGCTCCACCCGACTGACCGTGATCTTCTGACCCTGCAAGCGTACCTGCTGGGCCGTCGAGCCGTTGCGCACATAGAGATCGTCGCCAGACCACACGAAGCTGAGGTCCGTGAGACTCAGCGCGCCCCCAAGCTCAAGCACGTCGCCGCCGCCGCCGTCGACGCTGGTGTCGAAGCGCTCGCGCGTGACCTGCTGGCCGTTGGTGCGGGCGAAGCCGCCGGTCCAGCCCGACAGCACGTACTCGGCCGGCGTGGGAACAGCCGGGCTCGCGCCGCTTTTCACGAACTTGTCGTAGTCGTAGACCAGCTCGCCCGAAGCGTTGTGGACTTGCAGGCGCCAATAGACGCCGCCCGGCGCGGAGATGCCGGTCGAGGTCCAGGTGGTGGCATAGCCCGCCGCCAGGGCGCCGGCCGTGGTCACCGCCTCCTCGACCGTAAAGGCGCCCTCGCGGACGGTGTCCGCTCCGTCTCCGACTTTCCAGACATAGGTGTCGTCGCCCGCGCCGCCGAGCAGCAGGTCGTCGCCGTAGCCGCCGCTGATCTCGGTCTGGCCCGCGTCGCCGCCCAGCACGTCGGCGCCCGAACCGCCGATCAGGGCCTCGATCCCCGAATATTCGTCGCCCTCGGCGTCGCCGCTGTTGGCGAAGTTCGCCGACAGGTAGGCGCGCACCGCGGCCGTGGCCGAAGAATAGGTCGCCGTGTCAAAGCCGGCGCCGCCCGCCAGGACGTCCCGGCCGCTTCCGCCGTCGAGGATATCGTTGCCGACACCGCCGTACAGCACGTCGGCGCCGGCCTGGCCGAGAAGGGTGTCGTTGCCGGTGTTTCCGGCGATGATGTCGTCGCCGAGGCCGCCGGCGATGGAGTCGTTGCCCGTGCCGCCGGTGATCCAGTCGGCGATGGACGATCCCTTGAGGGAGCCCTGGATGTTGCCGTCGGGGCCGTCGCCGCCGGCGACCAGGTTCCTCTGACCCGCCCCGGTCTCGAGCACGCCCGTCTGGTAGAAGGCGATCTTCTCGATCTGTCCGATCAGGGGGACGCCGTTCGCGTCCGTCGCGTACCAATTCTTGATCGTCACGCTGTCGGCGACGGTCGCGTTGTTGGCGACCTCCGCGTCGTCGTTCGACACCACCAGTATCAGGTCGAGGCCAACCCTGCGCAGGACGACGTCCTGGATCCGGATGTTGGGCGCGAACTCCAGCGTATCGACGCCGTTGTTGGCGGCGATCACGCCCGAGGCCGGCGGCGTGTAGTACCGGAGCGTGCTGGTCGCGGCGTCATAGTCGAAGCGGCCGAGCCACTGCAGGTCGGGCGCGGTCTGCGTGCCCATGTTCTGGCGGATGATCGCGCCGCCCAGGCCGGTCACCTGGCCGCTGACGGAATCGTAGGCGTAGTCCTCGCCCCAGACGCCGTTCGCCCAGACGGTCGACCAGCCGCTGGTCGCGAAGTCGTCGAAGATGGTGTCGCGGCCGTCGCCGCGCGCGAACTTGAAGCGGTCGTCGCCCGCCCCGCCGACCACCAGGTCGTCGTCGCCGCGACCGCCCGACAGGATGTCGTTGTCATCGCCGCCATAGAGGTCGTCGGCCCCCGCGTCGCCGGTGATCGCGTCGGCGCCCTTGCCGCCGTACAGCTTGTCGGCGCCGAGGCCGCCGACCATCAGGTCGCGCCCGGCGTCGCCGGCCACGAAGTCGTCGCCGGTCCCGCCGTTGCCGATGTCGTCGCCGGCCAGCAGGAACAGGCGGTCGTTGCCCGCGCCGCCGTAGACGAAATCGGCGCCCGCCGTGCCGACCAGCACGTCGGCGCCCGCGCCGCCGAGCACGAAGCTGGTGATGTCGCCGATGCGCACCTCGGTGCCGTCGACGAACTTCAGCCATTCCACTCGCTTGAACGGGTTGGAGAACCAGTCCTTGACCGTCATCTGGGCGCCGGAATCGACCTCCACGCCGTTGACGATCTGGGTGACGACCACGATCAAGTCGTTACCCGGCGCCCCCGAGGTTCCCGAGCGCTGCAGCCGGATGTCGCCGATCTGGATGCCCAGGCCGAACACCAGGGCGTCCTCGCCGCCATTGACCTGGCCCTGGGTGACGCCCGCCGAGGTCCCCAACCAGTCGGGACGGATGGCGCCGGCCTGCAACGGGTTGAGCTTCCAGGCGTCGATGCCGGCCATCCGCGCGGCGACGGCGTCGCCGACCGCGCCGAAGCCGTCCGACACCTGCTCCTCGGCGATGTCCGCCCCGTCGCCGAGACGGACCAGGTACTGGTCCGCGCCGCCGCCGCCCATCAGGCTGTCGCCCGCCCCGGCTCCACCGGCCAGCACGTCGTCCCCGGCCCCGCCGGACAGCTGGTCGACCCCGTCGCCGCCCTCCAGCCAGTCGGAGCCCTCGCGGCCCCGCAGGATGTCGTTGCCGGCGCCGCCGTCGAGATAGTTCCCGTCGCCGCCCAGGGCCGCCGGGTCGACGCCGCCCGCGTCGAGCACGTCGTCTCCGGCCCCGCCCAGCAGCCAGTCGTCCAGACGCCCGCCGTACAGGGTGTCGCCGCCGTCCTCGCCGAACAGGTTGTCGCCGCGATCGGACGCCCGGACCTGGTCGTCGCCCGCGCCGGCATAGACGGTGGCGGCCACCTCGATGAGGCGCGCCGCGCCGTTGAACGCCACGCCGTTCACGGTCAGGTTGGTGTTGATGCCGGCGTTGGTCTGGAGCAACTGGTCTCCGGCCAGGCGGATTCCATCGTTGCCGGCCGCGCCCCGGATCACGGTCTGGGCGTTGGCTTCAATCAGGTCGCGCGAGGTGACGCCGGCCTTGCCGTCGTCGTCCAGAACGTTCCAGACACGCAGCCCCGTGCCGTCGTCGATCGCCATGGCGAGCCGGCCCGCGGCGAGCGAGGCCTTGTTGAGCTTGCCGTCGATGATCTCGTCCAGGAAGCTCGTATAGCCCCCCGTCCAATCGGTCGCCGCCCGGCGATCGACGCCCAGTTCGTGCGCCCGCTGCAGGGTCACGAACCAGCCCGCGGCGAAGGTGCTCTGCGGCGCCGCGTCGATCAAGGCGTTGATCGACATCGCGTTCTGCAGATATTTTTCGTACTCGCGCGCCACGCTGATGTCGCCCAGCAGGGTGGTCATGTCGAACTGACCCGCCGCGCCTGCCGCGTTGCTGCTGGCGTTGCCTCCGGCGTTGACCAGCGAACTCAGCGCGGCGCGTTTCACATAGGCGTCGCCGCCCGCCAGTTGGCCGACCATGCTGGCCAGCGCCAGATAGGTGCCGTGGGCCACCAGTTGCTCGGCGCCGCCGGGGCCCGAGAAGCGGGCGGTGATGGCGTCCTTGTCGGTCGTCGAGGTCGGGCGATAGACGTAGTCCGTCTTGCGCATGCCGTAGTTGCCGGCCTGCACCCGCGTGGGGTCGAGCAGCGTGCCGTCGACCACGTCCAGCACCGCGTTGAGATTGCTCGAGACCGCGGTGGCCAGTTGCTGCGCCGCGTCCTTGGAGCCGCCCTTCTTGGAATAGACGTTGGCCACGACGAACTCGCCCTTGGCCTCGTCCCAGGTCGTGTCGGCCCCGGACCTGGGCGTGCCGCCGAAGATCGAGCCGATCAGGCCGCCCAGCAGGGTGTCGACCAGCACGATGACGGCGACGATGGCGACCGCCAGCACAGGGTTCGCGGCCGCGAAGGCGGCGGCGTTGGACAGGATCGCCGTGATCGAGGCGCCGCCAACCGCCAGGCCGTTGGCGGCCGCCAGGGCCACGGTCGACGCGAAGCCGCCATAGATGCCGCCGACGGCCGAGCCGATCTGGCCGCCGACCGAGTCGAAGGTCTTGATCTCCGAAGCCAGCTTGGAGCCGATATAGGAGCCGATCGCATTGACGAACAGGGACGTGTTCACACCCTGCAGCGGCGTGCCCGCCGTCGAAGCCGACGAGAGATTGGTCAGGATCCTGCTGACCACGGCGCCGCCGAGCGAATTGGCGATCTCGCCGGGCAGGCCTTCCAGGCCGCTGGCCTTGATCAGCTCGGCCGTCAGGTAGGAGGACAGCGCGCCGAGGCCCGCGCCCTTGATGTTCTGCAGCAGGGTGGTGCTGAACCCGTCGAACCCATGCGCCAGGATCTCGGTCGAGGGGATTCCGTGCAGCAGGTTGACGTCGATGTATTCGCCGACGGCGCCGAGCACCGTGCTCAGCGTGCCCGAGGCGATCACCTGCTCGAACGGATCGTCGCTCAGCCGTTTGCCGAGGACGGACCCCAGCGCCATCCCGATCTGGGCGCCGTCGACAACCGTCAACCCCGCGCTGACGCCATCCTTGAAATGTTCCAGCGCGACCTGGAAGCCATTGCCGACCGTAGCTTTGTAAATGACCATGCGAGTGCCTTCCGGCACCAAGAGGCCATTTTTCTCCGCCTCGATAAGCTCTCCTACAGTGCGAACATTGTGAGCCCTGACATAATCATCAATTATACCTTGAAAGGCGTCGCGGCGACCTTCAAGGTATGTGGTGTATATTTCTGCATCGGTCGTTTTGGTGTCATCTGTTGCAACAATTAAACCTCTATTTTTACCTTCGATGAAAGTGGCGCCTTCAACTCTATCCCCGAGGATGTCGGACGTTTTTAATTTCAGGTCTGTCGAGTTTGGGTCCGACGTAAGCAACCTCTGAAATACACCAGAATGCCCAGTGAGATCCTTTCCAGAGGGACTTACCCCTTCTTTCAGGCCGCCATGCATCGCTATTTCGTGTATCAGGACAAGCTGTATATTTGCTTCTCTACTGACAACGCCATATTTATCAATAAAAAATTGGTCGGTAAGGTCGGACATTCGATAATATTGCTGGCCACTACCATCCGTAGTCGCCGCGCGTGCATTTCCTATGACGTATTTAGCTCTATTTTCTCTGCCCTCTATTTTAGTCGGCTCTAGAAGGTTGATTGTCGCGTATCCGTCGGCATACGTATCCGGTCTGTTGTCAAACCTGCCTTCTGGAAGCTTCTTGTCGAGATCTCTGAATATCTCTTCAAATCCTGAAGCAGCCGCTCCGGGAATTATCTCAGCTTTGTCGGTGCCGTTTGGGTGAAGAGATCCGCCCTTTGTTTCGGCATATTCCCTAAAATCAAGAACAACAGTGGTTCCAACATTTCCGGTTTCAACAGTTTTCGGATACATTGGATTATCTATAAGTGTGAGATTATTTGGATTCTCAGGCGTTGGCTCGTGTAGGTATATTTTGTTTTGCTTTATACCAATCGCCGAAATGTATGCACGAAATGTGCCTGGACCTGTAGGTCCACTCGTCAAGAGATGCTCCAGGGCGGTTACCAAAGCTACAGGCGCATTGGCGAGAATGAAATTGGGAAGTCCCAGCGTGTCGCGCTTGGTGGGATCAATGGTCCACCCCTTGCCGACGTTGCTATAGACGAAGTATCCGCCAGCGCTCACCGCGCCGTTCTGAACGCTAGCTTCGACCACTCCTGGAGCGTTGTAAATCGGAGCGCTCGACGCTCGTTCTGCTTCGCGGCTGCTCATGACTTGCCCCCTCGTGGTATTTCAACGGCGCACATGGATTTTTCGAGATCCGACAGGTTCAGGCGCAGCCCCTTGGGCGTCTGGCTACAGACGATGACCATGAACCGCTCGGCGGCGTAGTGTTCGTAGTGCATGCGCCAGCGCTCGTGCTCGGCTTCGACCAGCGCATCGATCGGTGTCAGGCGCTCGCCCTGGACCAGAGCTTGCTCTCTCTCCACGGCTGACTTGGGAGGCTGGAGCGCGCAGAAGCGACGCAGATTCGAGGTGGCGGCTTCCAGTTTCGCGAAGCGCCGATCCATGGCCGCCACGCCTTCGGCCCTGAGTAGTGGCCGCTCCAGTGCGGCGTCGCAGGGGATCGCCTCGGCCTTGGCGACGAGACACATCTGGAGTTCGCGGTGAGGATTGGGTTCGCTCACCGAGAACCCGACCTGCTCCGCGCACGGCCAGAAATTCACCTCGTAGCTGACGAAGAGGAGGAGCTCGTCCACGCCAGCCAGATCGGCGCATCGCTTCCCTGCCTTGCCCGCCAGAACGCAGCCGCGCACCGCCGCATAGGGCAGGCCGCCGCCCGCGCCGCCGCCGTTGAGCACCGTGGTCGAGACGCCGCCGTTGGGCGAATACAAGGTCCGGATCGAAGCGCCGTCGTTGGGCGAGGCAGCGGCCGCATACAGTTTGCCGGCGCGGCCAGGATTCTTGGGGACCCCACGCCCGGCCTCGAACCGCTTGCCCAGTTCGAGCTGGGCCAGTTTGTCGCCGCCCTGGGCGCCGCGCGCCAGGGCCCTGACCTCTTCGGGCGTGGACGGGGCCGCCAGGTCGATCCCGAAAGCTTGGTTCGTCGCGCAGGACCAGAGCAGAGCGCAAAGTAGAAGGCCCGCCGAAGCGGCGCCGCCGGCATGGGTCTTGGGTCTAGGTGACGACGAAGGAACTACGGGATCGGCCATGTTGTCATTCGTCTTCTGTGCCTAGAACGAAATAACGCTCATCACTTTGTTTTACTAAGTAGAATTTCGCCTTTATGTAATCTTTGTCCGGAAACCACTGAGGAGGGTCCGTATCGGAGCGATAATCGTTCCTGACAACGATTCTATATTCAGGCTGCCGGACCCCCTTCAGCACGCGACGGGCCCGGATGACGCCGGTCATCGGCGAGTTCGGATCGCTGAAGTCGCCTTTGCCGACGACGATGACGTCGCTGTAGAATTTCAGCCCGTTGGTGCTCAGGACCGACGAAGCGCCCACCGGTGACGGAGAAGCCGCCAAGGTGAAGATCAAGGCCAAGGACGCCGCCTTGCCCAGGACGCCGGCCGGGAACGACGGCGATCTCCGTGAAACGCTCAGACCACCGACATTCCCGATCAACATTTCCGCCCTTTCGAAATCGCCGCCGCCTCAAACTCGGCGGCGAACTATCCGCCGTTGCCGCGCCCCGCGGCGCCCGATGCCTTGAGTTGTTCCAACCGGCGCGCGGCTTCCGGAAGACCAGGGCTCTCAGGGCCCTGATCGAGGAGCACGCTCGCGCCCCGTCCGCCGGTCCGGCTGGCCGGCGCATAGATGATGGACTTGCCGCCCGTCTTCGTCGCGGCGCGCCGATAGAGCTTGATGGCCTGCGGGACGTCTCGCGCGACGCCGTCGCCGTGTTCAAGCCGGATGCCCAGCGCGAGCTGCGCCTGCTTGTCGCCGGCCCGAGACCGCTCCGCCAGGCTTTGCAGCTCGGACGTCGCGGCGCCCGGGCGCAGATCGATCCCGAAGGACGTCATCGGGCTGGCGCAGGCGGTCAAGCACAGGATCAGTGGGATAAGCTGGGCCCTCACCGTTCGCGCCCCGCTTCGTCGAGCGATTTGGAGATCGGGCTCAGCAGGTATTGCAGGATCCGCCGCGACCCGGTGCGGATCTCGGCCTGCACCGCCATGCCGGCCCCGACGCGGGCGCAGAGCGGCGCGACCTCCGCGCGACCGGACGCGCAGGCCAATCTTATGCGGGTGGCGTAGACAAGGCCAAGCTTCTCGTCCTGTATGGCGTCACGCGTCACGGATCGCACTTCCCCCTCGATCAAGCCGTAATCGGTAAACGGGAAAGCTTCAAGCTTCACGCGCACAGATTGTCCTTCGCGAATGAAGCCGATGTCCTTGTTGAGGATGCGCGCCTCGACCTCGTAGTCGCTGCCGTCGGGGACGATGACGATCAGCGCCTGGGCCGGCTGGACGACGCCGCCGATCGTGTGGACCGCCAGTTGCTGGACCGTGCCGGACACCGGCGCGCGCAAGGCCTGGAAGGTCTTGCGCTGGGTCGACTTGCGAAGCTCCTCGGTCCGCAGCGACGCGTTGTCGCCGGCCTCGGCCAGGTCGGAGGCGGCGCTCTTGAGCAACGCCTGGCGCAGCTCCATCATCTGGCTGTCGATCGCCGCGATCGCCGCCCGCGCCTTGGCCGCGCTCGACATCTGGATGTCGATGTTCTTGACGTGCTCGATGCGCAGCTGCTCGTACTCGAGCATCTTGAGCCGCGAGAAATAGCCCTTTTCCGACAGCTGGCGGCGCGCCTCCAGCTGCTGGTCGACCAGCGGCAGGGTCTCGCGCAGCTTGGCGGTCTCGGTGAGGGCGGTGGTCAGCTCCTCGCCGTGCTGGGCGCGGGCCTCGACCAGTGCGCCGCGCTTGGCCGCGTATTCGGCGAGCTGGCTGTCGACGAACTGGACCTGGACCGCCGCGACGTCGGCGGAGATCCCGGGCGGCGCCACGAAGCGGCCGGGGCGGCCGCCCAGATAGGCGATGATCGCCTGGCTGCGCGCCTGGGCGATCGTCGCCGCCTGCAGGCCGCGGCTGGCCTGCGCCTCGTCGGCGCCGGTCATGGTCGGGTCGAGTTCGACGAGCAACTGCCCGGCGCTCACGTGCTGGCCGTCATGGACGTGGATCGCCCGCACGACGCCGATCTCCAGCGGCTGGATCAGCTTGACGTTGGCGATCGGGATCACCTTGCCCGCGGCCACCGCGACGACGTCGAGTCGCCCGAACGTCGACCAGGCCAGGGCGATCGCGAACAGGCCGCACAAGGCCAGCATCAGGTAGCGCAGGCCCGGGCTGGGCGGGGTCTCGATGATCTCCAGCGCGGCCGGCAGGAATTCGGTGTCCGAACGCGATCTACGGTTTCGCGCCGCCTGATCCTGATCGCGCCAGGCCGCCTTGAGCACCGTCCAGTGCCGGGTCAGGCCGGGGAAGCGCTCGGCCAGGGTCATGCCGGCACGCCCATCTGGCGGCGGTGCAGGTCGGCGTAGCGGCCGTTCCGCCGAAGCAGCGCGCCATGATCGCCTTCCTCGGTGATCTCGCCGGCCTCGACCGTGATGATCCGATGGCACTGCCGCACCGCCGACAGCCTGTGGGCGATGATCAGCACGGTCCGGCCGGCGGCGATGCGGCGGAGGTTGGCCTGGATGATCTCCTCGCTTTCGGCGTCGAGCGCCGAGGTCGCCTCGTCGAGGATCAGGATGCGCGGGTCGCCGACCAGGGCCCGGGCGATCGCGATCCGCTGGCGCTGGCCGCCCGACAGGTTCGCCCCGCGCTCGTCGATGATGGTGTCGTAGCCGCGCGACAGGGCCAGGATGAATTCATGGGCTCCGGCCAGCTCGGCCGCCGCGATCACCTGCTCCATCGGCAGGGTCGGGTCGGACAGGGCGATGTTCTCGCGCACCGAGCGGTTGAACAGGATGTTTTCCTGCAGGACCACGCCGATCTGGCGGCGCAGCCAGGCCGGATCGACCAGCGACAGGTCGACGCCATCGACCAGAACCCGGCCCTGCTCGGGCACGTAGAGGCGCTGCACCAGCTTGGTCAGGGTCGATTTTCCGGACCCCGAGGGCCCGACGATGCCCAGCACTTCGCCGGGCGGGATGTGCAAGGTGACGCCGCGCAAGGCCTCGGCCGCGTCGGGACGGTAGCGGAAGCGGACCTTGTCGAAGGTGATCGCGCCGCTGATCGGCGGCAGGCTGGCGCGGGTCGGATTGTGCTCCGGCTCGGCCTCGGCGTTCAGCACGTCGCCGAGCCGGTCGACCGAGATCTGCACCTGCTGGAAGTCCTGCCACAGCTGCGACAGGCGCAGGATCGGCGCGGCCACCCGGCCCGACAGCATGTTGAAGGCGACCAGCGCACCCACGGTGAGGTCGCCGGCGATCACCGCCTTGGCGCCGAAATAGAGGATCGCGACCGTCGTCAGCTTGGAGACGATCTGGATCAGGTGGTTGCCCCAGTTGGCGAGCTTGGCCACCGAGAAGCCGACCTGGGTGTAGCCGGCGAACTGCCGCTCCCACTGGTCGCGCATGCGGGGCTCGACCGCCATGGCCTTGAGCGTCCCGATGCCGGTCACGGCCTCGACCAGGAAGGCCTGGTTCTCGGCGCCGCGCGCGAACTTCTCGTCGAGCAGCGCGCGGATCGGCGGGGTGATAACGACGGAGATCAGGATGTAGATCGGGATCGACAGCAGCACGACCAGCGTCAGCCGCGGGCTGTAGACGTACATCACCGCGAAGAACACGACCGTGAAGAACAGGTCGATCACCACCGTGACCGCGTTCGAGGTCAGGAATTCGCGGATGCGCTCCAGCTCCCGCACCCGCGCCACGCTGTCGCCGACGCGACGAGCCTCGAAATAGGATAGCGGCAACTGCAGCAGGTGGCGGAACATCCGCGCCGACAGCTCGGCGTCCACCCGGTTGGTGCTGTGGGCGAACAGCCAGTTGCGCAGCGCCGAAAGGAGCGTCTCCCAGATCAGCACGACCGAGAGGCCGATCATCAGGACGTCCAGCGTCGACATGGTGTGGTGCACCAGCACCTTGTCGATCACCAGCTGGAAGAAGATCGGCGAGGCCAGGCCCATCAGCTGCAGGAAGAACGAGCCGATCAGGACGTCGCGCAGCGGCTTGCGATACTTGACCAGCGCGGGGATGAACCAGCTTATGTCGAAGCGCCGGCTGGGCCCCGCGATGCGCTCGCGGGTGGTCATCAGCAGAACGCGGCCGTCGAAGGCCGCTTCGAAGGCGTCGGGTTCCAGCACTTCGGGGGACGACGACGCGGGCCGCTGGATCAGCGCCCGGCCGCCGGCGCCGGCGTCCTCGACCCGCAGCAGGATGGCGGTCTCGTCGCCCAGGCCGATCAGGGCCGGCAGGGGCAGTTTGGAGAGCTCGTCGCCGCGAGCCCGTCTCGTCCGCGCGACGAGGCCCAGGCGCAGGGCGGTCCTGACCAGGTCCTCGAAGGAGAACAGCGCGCCCGCCTGGCCCCGCTCGTGGCGGACCTGATCGGGATCGATCGGCGCCTGCAGGAACCTCGCAAGCAGCACGAAGCTCGCCAGGCCGGTGTCGAATGGCGTCTCGGTGAAATCCATGCTCAGCGACGACCGCCGCACGCGATACGCGAGACATACGCCACGGCGATACCCAAAAAGCCCGCGTCCCCCGGCATGGACCTACTCCGCACAACTACGAGTAGTCGTTGCAGCTAGACCATAAAGTTGCAACCGCAATTTTTGTCGAAATCTTGCGGCAACTCAGGGTGCGTCAACGTAGGGCGTTCTGGTCGGGCGAGGGGGGCGGAGAGGGATCGCTTGAAACGCTTAATCCCCCTACGGGAACCGGCGCGTTCCTTGCGTCGAGACCGGCCGCCCCGCTCGTTGCCTAGGCCCAGTGCCAGGCGTCGATCATCGCGTGGCCGGCGGAATTGACATTGGCCAGGGTGAGGGTGTCGCCCATCGAGAAGGTGAACACCGTGTCGGCTCCGACCTGGGCCACCGTCCAGGTCACCCCGGTTCCGGCATAGCCGCTGAAGTCGAGCACGTCGCCCTCGCCATGGGCGTCGAAATCGGTGATCCGGTCCGCGCCCGAGCCGTA
>NZ_AKKF01000297.1 GCF_000281955.1 Caulobacter sp. AP07
GGCGGCCGCCGCGGCCAGCCGCAGCCAGGCCAGGGCCCCGCCCGCGCGGCCTTCGACCACGACGCCGCCCTTGGGTCCCCACGCCTCGAAGGCGCAGGCCTCGCCGCGCTCGAACAGGGCGGTCAGCTTGTGGGCGTGGTCGGGGTCGGCCGCGCCCAGGGCGTCGACCACGCTCTGGGCGTCGGCCGGCGCGCCGAGGATGCCGGCGCAGGCGGTCAGGGCCTCCTCGCCGGACACCAGCCGCGCCGCGCCGTGTTCGACGGCGACGACCACGATGTCGAAGGCCTCGGCCGAAGCCTGGGCGGTCAGGGCGCCGTGCTCCAGCCCTTCCAGGCGGGCGCGCAGGTGGGAAAGCTGGCTCTCGAACCGTCGCCGCTGGGCCATGGCCCAAAGGGTGGCGCACAGGGCCAGGCAGACCGCGCCGGCCGTGGCGGCCAGGATCAGATCGGGCGAGGTCATCAGGCTTGTCGTTCGCCTCTAGGGGGAATTTCGAATCAGAGTCCCAGATTAGGGCCCGCGTGACCAGAGCGCGATGAGCTGTGCTGTCGCGGGCCTGCGTGGGCTGGCGTCCGGCGGCAATCGGCCTATGTACGGGCCATGACCTGGACCGACAAAAACGCCCCTTCGCTCGCCCCGTCCCTGGATGATTTCGCCGCCCTGGCGCGGCAGGCCTTCGACGCCCTGCCCGGGGATTTCCGCCGCCAGGCCGGCGACGTGGTGTTCCGCGTCGACGACTTCGCGTCGGAGGAGGTGCTGGACGACCTGGGCATCGAGGACCCGTTCGAGCTGACGGGCCTCTACCAGGGCGTCGACCTGGGCCGGCGTTCGGTCCTCGACCCCTCGCCGCAGCCCTCGATGGTGTTCCTCTATCGCCGGCCGATCCTCGACGAATGGTGCGAACGCGGCGACGTTTCGCTGGGCGAACTGATCGCCCACGTGCTGGTCCACGAGATCGGCCACCATTTCGGACTGTCGGACGACGACATCCACCGCATCGAGGACGAGGCATGAGCCTGTTTGACACCGACTCCTGGCGCGAACGCATGGACGGCCGCTGGTTCGACAGCGGCGTCCAGCTGGCCGAGGCCGGCGCGGTCGACCTGGTGGCGATCGAGGACGACAGCGTCACCGCCCAGGTGAAGGGCGGGGAGCTCTATGTGGTCACCCTGCGCGCCCCGGACGGCGAGGGGGCCTGCACCTGCCCCGGTTTCGAGAAGTTCGGGGCCTGCAAGCATCAGGCGGCGGTCGTCGTGGCGGCCAACCTGCTGGACGCCACGGGCCGCCAGTACGTCCAGGGGCGGCTGGCCAGGCTGCGCGACGGCCTGGCGCTGGAAAGCCGCGAAGCGCTGATCGAGCGGCTGGTCGACCTGGCCAAGCGCGATCCGAAGGTGCTGGCGGGTCTGGAGAGCTGAGCGCTTCCAACGGTCCTAGGCGGTGAGCGGCCGCGCCAGGTAGGTCACCGTCTTGCTGCCGCCGTGAATCTCGCCCGTGCCGACTTCCACGAAGCCGAGCTCGGCGTGGAAGGCGTCCGATGCGGGGTTGGGCGGGATGGCGTTGACCTCGCAGACCACCCGCGCGTGCCCGGCGCGCAGGGCCTGCTCGAACAGGTCGAGATACAGCCGCCGCGCGTGGCCGCGCCCGCGGGCGTGGGCGGCGACGACGATGCGGTCGACATAGACGAAGCGCGGGTAGCGGGCGCGGAACCACAGGAAGTTCGGGCTGTCGTAGTCGGCGTCCTGGTCGAACGCCAGGAGCAGGGCGTCGGCCTCGCCGATCCGCTTGGCCAGGAAGGCTTCGGCCACCAGATGCGCCAGCCGATCCGGCTCCAGCCAGGACAATTCCATCGCGTGGGCGTTGTTCAGCGCCAGCAGGGCGTCGCTCAGGGGGACTGACCCGGTGAGGTCGATCAGGGCGTCGGACGCGGGGTGATCATTCATGCTGGTCTCCAGGTCGGTGGCCGTGAACGCCCACCGCCGCGCCATGCCTCCTAAAAGGGGACGTGAAATCGATGCCTAGCGAGGGACTGCCGGCGCGGTCCTGACCCCTCTCCCAAAGGGGGAGGGAGGGCCTGGCCTCAGTAAGGCAACTGCTCCGGCGCCGGCGTCCCGGGAGCCGGCGTTTCGGCCGCCGGGCCTTCCGGCGTCGCCGGCGGGTTCAGCAGGTCGCCGATCGGATCGTCGGTCACCGGGGCCGGGGGCTCGATCACGCCGCCGGGGATCGGGGTGGCCTTCAGGCGCGGCAGGGCCGCGGCCATGAAGGTCTTCCAGATCTCGGCCGGGGCGCCGCCGCCGGTGACCTTCCTCATCGAGGTGTTGTCGTCCTTGCCGGTCCACACCGCGGCGACGAAGCCGCCGGTGTAGCCGACGAACCAGGCGTCGCGGTAATCGCTGGTGGTGCCGGTCTTGCCGGCGATGTCATAGCCGGCGACCTTGGCGCGGGCCCCGGTGCCGGCCGCCACGACCTGGCGCATCATCTGGTTCATGTACTGCAGCGAGGGCGTACCGATCACCGCCGGCCGCGGGGCGTTGTCGACGCTGTGGTCGTAGAGGACCTTGCCGCTGGTGGTGCGGATGCGCTCGATGCCGTAGCCCTTGGCCAGGAAGCCGCCGTTGGCGAACGGGGCGTAGGCCTGGGCCATCTCCATGGGCGAGACCTCGACGGCGCCCAGGGCCATGGACGGGTCCAGCTGGATCTTGCTGGTGATGCCCAGGCGGCGGGCGGTGGCGGCGACGTTGCTGGTGCCGACCTCGTTGGCCAGGCGGGCGGCGACCGTGTTGATCGACTGGGCCAGGGCGGTCTGCAGGGTCATCTGACCCAGATACTTGTTGGTGTAGTTCTTGGGCTCCCACGTGCCGATCTTCACCGGCTCGTCATTGACGACGACGCTGGGATTGCGGCCCTGGTCCATGGCGGTCAGGTAGACGAACGGCTTGAAGGCCGAGCCGGCCTGGCGGCGGGCGCTGGTGGCGCGGTCGAACTGGCTCTCGCCATAGTCGGCGCCGCCGACATAGGCCCGGATGCGGCCTTCGCCGTCGATGGCCACCAGGGCCGCCTGCTGCACGCCCTGGCCCTTGTGGCCCTCGACGCCGACCTGCACCGAACGCTCGGCCGCGACCTGGATCGGCAGGTCGAGCGTCGTCTCGACCACCAGGTCCTCGGTCGGCTCGCCGACCAGCGAGCGCACCTGGGCGTCGACATAGTCGGTGAAATACTGGGCCCGCTGGTTGGCCAGGGTGGCCGAGACCCGCACGGGCTCCTTGAAGGCCTCGTCGCGCTGCTCGGCGGTGATGGCCTTCATCCGCACCATCTCGTCGAGCACGATGGTGGCGCGGCGGGCGGCGCGGTCGCTGGCCGAGACCGGCGAATAGCGGGACGGGGCCTTCATCAGGCCGGCCAGCAGGGCCGCTTCGCCGACCGTCAGCTGCGAGGCGGGCTTGTTGAAATAGCGCTGCGAGGCGGCCTCGATGCCGTAGGCTCCCGCCCCGAAATAGACCCGGTTCATGTAGAGGGCCAGGATCTGCTTCTTGCTGAACTTCAACTCCAGCCAGACGGCCAGGATCAGCTCCTGGGCCTTGCGGCGGTAGTTCTGGGCCGGGCTGAGGAACAGGTTCTTGGCCAGCTGCTGGGTGATGGTCGAGCCCCCGCGCTGGGGCCCGCCGCTGTGGCTGACGTTCCAGATCAGCGAGCGGGCGATGCCCCACGGGTTGAAGCCGATGTGGTGGTAGAACTGCCGGTCCTCGATGGCCACGAAGGCGGCCGGCACATATTCTGGCAGGGCGTCCAGATCGACGGGCGGCGCGTACTGGCTGCCGCGCACGGCCAGCAGGGCGCCCGAGCGGTCCAGATAGTTGATCGAGGGCTGGCGCTTGACGTCGTACAGCTTGGAGGTGTCGGGCAGGTCGCTGGCGAACACCGCGAAGAAGGCGACGATGAAGATCAGGCCCCAGACGCCGAGCACGATCGCCCAGTAGAGCAGCGCCTGCAGAGGCGTGCGTTGCGGCTTCGCCGGCCTGTTCCCGCCGAAGGTTCCGTTCGCCATGTCGTCCTGTTCCCGAAGGGCGCGGGTGTCCGGGGTCGCGCCAGAATCCGTTTAACCGAAGCTCACAAAACGCGCGACAAGATTGACGAGGTATGAACGCCCGCCCGCTTGCCTTGCGCCCTAGAGATGTTCATGGTTCGTTTCAATCCTGGATCGTCGACCGACCCAGGGTCGAACCCACCGTTGCAGAGCCGTTGAAGCCGATGTGCGCCTTTGAGCGGAATTCCGAGGCCATTACGTGGCGCCGCGCTTGGCCTGGGGCCCGCGCGCTGTCAAAACACGCCCGTGTACGCTCAGCCTGATTCAACCCTCACCCGGCCGCCGCCCTCGATCGAGGCGGCGCGCGAGGTGCTGCGCCGCACCTTCGGCCATTCGGACTTCCGTGGCCTGCAGGCCGGGGTGATCACCGAACTGCTGGAGGGACGCAGCGCCCTGGCCGTGCTGCCGACCGGCGGTGGCAAGAGCCTGTGCTACCAGATTCCCGCCCTGGTCCGGCCGGGCCTGGGGCTGGTGGTCTCGCCGCTGATCGCCCTGATGGCCGACCAGGTGGCCGGGCTGCAGCAGGCCGGCGTCGCCGCCGAGCGGCTGGACTCAAACACCCTGCCCGACGAGCGGGCCGAGATCTGGCGGCGGATCGACGCCGGCAAGCTGGACCTGCTGTACCTGTCGCCCGAAGGCCTGATGCAGCCGTCGATGCTGGAGCGGCTGTCGCGCCTGCCCCTGTCGCTGGTCGCCGTCGACGAGGCCCACTGCGTCAGCCAGTGGGGCCACGACTTCCGCCCCGAATACCGGATGCTGGGCCGCCTGGCCGAGGTGTTCCCCCACGCCCCGCGCCTGGCCGTCACCGCCACCGCCGACGCCCGCACCCGCGACGACATCCGCGCCGAGTTGCGCCTGCAGGGCGCGGCCGAGTTCGTCGACAGCTTCGCCCGCCACGAGCTGGCCCTGAACGCCGAGCGCAAGAAGGGCAAGGGCCACGACCGGGTCATCGAACTGGTCACCGAGCGTCCGAACCGGGCCGGGGTGGTCTATGCCGGTAGCCGCGACTCCACCGAGAAGCTGGCCGAAAAGCTGATCGCCCAGGGCATTCCCGCGCTCGCCTACCACGCCGGCCTCGACAAGAATTTGCGGGCCCGGCGGCTGGAGGAGTTCCTCGAGGCCGAGGAGGCGGTGATGGTGGCGACCATCGCCTTCGGCATGGGCGTCGACAAGCCCGACGTCCGCTTCGTGATCCACGCCGACCCGCCGGCCGCCATCGAGGCCTATTGGCAGGAGATCGGCCGGGCCGGTCGCGACCGCCAGCCGGCCGAGGGCATCACCCTCTACAGCTCGGCCGACCTGGCCTGGGCGGTGCGGCGGATCGACGGGCAGAACGCGCCCGACGAGGTCAAGGCCGTGCAGCTGCGTAAGCTGCGGCAGTTCTACGCCATGCTGGAGGGCGTCACCTGCCGCGCCGCCGCCGTCCGCCGCTATTTCGGCGAGGAGGGGGTCGAGCGCTGCGGGGTCTGCGACATCTGCGTCTCGCCGCCGACCGGCGTCGACGCCACCCAGGCCGCCCAGAAGGCGTTGTCGGCCGCCCACCGCATGGGCGGGCGGTTCGGGCGCGGCCGGCTGATCGACCACCTGCTGGGCAAGACCAAGGACGTCACCCAGGCCGAGGCCCAGATGTCGACCTTCGGCATCGGCAAGGAGTTCGGTCCGCAGGGCTGGCGCGACCTGCTCGACACCCTGGTGTTCGAAGGCCTGCTGCGGGAAGACCCCAACGACGGCCGGCCGCTGATCGGCCTGGGCGACGGCGAGGGCGTGCGTCAGGTCTATCGCGGCGAGCGGCTGGTGTCCCTGCGCCAGCAGCCCGAGACCAGCGACGGCCCCGGCCGCTCCGGGGCCGGCAAGACGGCTCGCAAGCGCCAGGCCCTGACCGTGCCGCTCGAGGACCAGGCGCTGTTCGAGGCCTTGCGCGCCTGGCGACGCGAGGAAGCCGCCAGCCAGCATGTGCCGCCCTATGTGATCTTCCACGACGCCACCCTGGCCGAGATCGCCGCCGCCCGTCCGGCCGCCCTGGCCGCCCTGGCCAAGGCCGGCGGCGTGGGCCAGGGCAAGCTCGACCGCTACGGCGAGGCGGTGCTCAAGGTGGTGCGCGACAACTAGGCTGTTGCGCGCGGCCCGAAACGTTTTGGCGCGCGGCGTGTTACGTTCACTGGCCCAATTATCCCCACGGATTTCGCATGACCGACTTCACGATCAAGAGCCCAGCCCCCAAGTCGACCGCCAAGGCCGGCGCCAAGCGCGCCAAGGCCGCCGTGGAGAAGGCCGTGGAGACCGTCACCGAGAAGGCCCATGTCGCCGCCGAGTTCGTCGGCGAGAAGGCCGAGGTCGGCAAGGCCTGGACGGCCGAGAAAGCCCAGGTCGCCCATCAGCAGGCCGAGGAGCACCCCGTCGCCCTGGCGGTCGGGACCTTCGTCGCCGGCCTGGTGTTCGGCTTCCTGCTGGCCCGCAACTTCGACCGTTAAAGCGACAGCCGCTCGGCGATGACGCCGGCGGCCCGCAAGGCTCCCATCCGGGCGAAGGCCAGGGTGAGCGCCTTGCGACGGGCCGGGGCCAGCGGCGCGACCGGCGCCTCGCGCACCACCGCCCCGCCGAAGCCGTCGGCGACGATCAGGCCGGGCTCGTCGGGCAGGACGCCTTCGGGAAACTGCGGCGCGACCGCGAAATAGAAGGCGTCGCAGTACGGCGCGTATTCCGGCCACTTGCGGTCGATGCGGAAATCCTCCAGCCCCGACTTGACCTCCACGATCAGCACGTCGCCCTTCGGCCCCAGCGCCATCAGGTCGGCGCGCCGGCCGTTGGGCAGGGTCACCTCGGCCAGGGGCGCGTAGCCCAGCGACACCAAGAACCGCGCGGCGCCGCGCGTCACCAGATCGGTGGTCTCGGGCCGCGAGGGCCGAAGGTCGATGACGACGTCCATGCCGGAACCTTGTTCCAGCTTTGTTCGGGGATCAAGGGGGCAGTCGCCGCGTCGCGCCGGCCCCGGCCGCCTCAGGCCGGCGGCTGTTGCGGGAACTCGAGCTTGGCGTAGCCCAGCGCCTTGACCCGGGCCAGGGCCGCGGCCTTGGCGGCCGGGCTCATCACCGCCTGGCGCGACAGCAGCCAGACGAAGTTGCCGCCGGGCGTGGCCATGATCGCCCAGGACTGGTCGTCGGCCCGGTCGAGCACCCAGTATTCCTGCTTTTTCAGCCCGCCCAGGAAGCTCATCCTGAACTTGGCGTTCTGGGTCCCGGCGACGATCTGACCGGTGGTGTTGAAGGTCTTCGCCGCGCCGCTGGCCGAACCCTTGCGGCAGATCTGCACGACGGAGAAGCCGCTGGCTCCCTTGTCAGTGAACTGGGTGGTCGCGGCCTCGCAGTCGCGCTGGCCGGAATTGGGCGTGCGGGCGATCTCGTACCACTTGCCGCTGTAGAAGGTGGCGGCGACGGGCTTGGACGGCGGCTGGGCGGCCGCCAGGGCCTGGGTGGCGACCAGGGTCCCCGCGAGAAGAATGGGGGCGACGATGATGGAAGAGAAAATGCGCATACGACCACCTTGCCTCACAAGCCGCCACAAACGCAAAGCGCCCCGCCGAAGTTCCCGGCGGGGCGCTCGAAGCCTTGGACGACCGTCCTATTCGGCGGCGATGGTCACCGGGGCGACACGGTCCTTGAAGTTGATGGCCTGCAGGTGGCGGATGCCCTCCTCGGCGATGTCGTCGCCGACCATGCGGTCGCCCTCGCCGCGCAGCTCCTCGATGTCGACGTACATCGCGTAGAAGGCCTTGGTGCGCTCGGTGATGATGCCGGCGTTGAGCAGAGTCTTGACCAGCACCCGGAAGATGTTGGTCTGCTCCTTCATGTTCTCCCGACGCAGGTCGTCGGTCATGATCTTCCCGTACTCCTCGACCACCTTGTCGGGATCCAGGCCGAACTCGGCGTAGAGGTCGAGCTGCTGGTGCGGGGAGACCAGGTTGAACAGCAGGGTCTGGAAGCAGTGCGCCGCCCAGTCCTCGATGATCGCGTGCTCCTCGGGGGTCAGCTTGGGCACCGTGCGGTCGGCCCAGATCTTCCCGAACTTGTGGTGGAAGGCCTCGTCGGTCATCACCAGCTGCAGCATCTTCTTGCCCAGCGGGTCGTTGATCTGGGTGTAGAAGGTGGCGAAGGCGCCCATGGCCAGGCCCTCGACCAGCATCTGCATGCCGATGATCTTCTTGTAGACCTCGGGCGCGCCGATGATCTCGACCAGCAGGGTCTTCAGGGCCGGGCCGCACTCGACGGGCTTGCCCCAGCGGGCCTTGATGTACTTGGCGAAGGCCGTGACGTGGCGGGCCTCTTCGCGGGTCTGGTTGGCGGCGTATTCCTGGGCGCCCTGGTCCTTGAGCACGTGGCACAGGCTGGCCGACAGGTTCAGCGCGCCCTGCTCGCCGTGCAGGATCGACGAGAAGCTGCGCAGCACCGACTGGTTGATGAAGCGGATGCGCTGCTTGGGATCGCTGAGGTGGTTCGACACGTAGTCGGTCGACAGGGCGATCACCAGTTCCTCGGGAACCAGCGCCTGATTCTCCATGTCGAACGGCTCGTCATAGTCGATATAGGCCTTGTCCAGCGGGTCCCAGAAGTGGTCGTGGGTCGCCGAGATGATCTTGTCGAAGGCGGTCGAGCGGTTGTTGTAGCGGTCGAGCTCGAGCATCGCCTCGAAGTCGTCGGGCGCCACCGCGTCGTACATGGCGTCCTTGGTGATGTTCTTGTCCGTCACGATGGGCTCCTGCCTAATGGGGACGAGCCTGGCCGTCTGCGCGGCCTGGGGCTCAGGTGAACACTGTCCACTCAAATTTCGCGGGCGGTCAAATTAAAAATGACGGGTGCGTCAAGTTCGTGAAGCCGCCCCGCGTCGGAAGAGGTCTCGATGGGTCTGAACATCTTCGTGCTGACCGGGGCGGGAATCTCCAGCGAGAGCGGCCTGGGCACGTTCCGCGACGCCAGCGGGATCTGGACCCGGTACGACCTGTCGGAGGTGGCGACGCCCGAGGGTTTCGCCCGCGACCCGGCCAAGGTGCGGGCCTTCTACAACGCCCGCCGCGCCAACCTGGCCAAGGCCGGACCCAACGCCGCCCACCAAGCCTTGGCGCGGCTGCGATGGGACCTGGCGGCGCGGGGCGGGCGGCTGTTCCTCTGCACCCAGAACGTCGACGACCTGCACGAGCAGGGCGGCGGCGCGGATGTCGTCCACATGCACGGCGAGCTGGCGGTGACCCGCTGCCACGGCTGCGGGGCGACTTGGCCCGACCGCGAGGCGTTGAGCGCGGAGACCATGTGCGCGGCCTGCGGAGCCGTCGGAACCGCCCGGCCGCACGTGGTGTGGTTCGGCGAGACGCCCCTGCGGATGGACGAGATCGAGGAGGCGCTGGAAGAGGCCGACCTGTTCGTGGCCATCGGCACCTCGGGTTCGGTCTATCCGGCCGCGGGCTTCGTGTCCCAGGCCCGGCGGTTGGGGATCAGGACGTGCGAGATCAATCTGGAGCCGTCGGACAACGCCCGGGCTTTCGACGAGCGGCGGTACGGACCGGCGACCGAGGTCGTGCCGGCGTGGGTGGACGAGGTGCTGAGGGACGGCTGACAGCGGCGTTGCCGGCCTCTCCCATCCGGGGTCGCTAACCCGCCGCCAGCTCCCGGCAGAACGCCGCCGTCTCCTCGTCGGCCGGGAACATGCACTCGACGCGGATTTCCTCCAGGGTGATGTCGCGCGAGGTCCCGAAGGTGGTCAGGGTCGAGAAGAAGCTCAGGCGCTGGTCGCCCTTGCGGAACACCACGGTCATCAGCGGCATGGGCGCGGCGCCCAGTTCGCGGTGCTCCCAGCGCGCCGGCACGTCCGGATAGGCCAGAACCTCGTCCAGCAGGGCGCGGGAGACCTTGTCGGAGGGGTGGGTGGCGACCTCGTGGTGCAGGTGGCGGATCAGGTCGCCGGCCACCTCCTCCCAGTTGTCGATGAACGGCCGCATGTCGGCCGGGTCGAACACCTGGCGCATGATGTTGGGATTGACCGCCTGGCCGTCGCGCAGCCAGTCGAACACCCGGGCCAGGCCGTCATTGGCCATCAGCACGTCCCAGTGCCGGTTGACGACGAAGGCCGGATACGGCGCCTGCTGGGCGAGGATGAACTCGATCGCCCGCCGCACCAGCGACATCTCCGGGGCCGACAGGGCGGTCTCGCGGTAGCCGGGGGCGAAGCCGGCCGCCACCAGCAGGGCGTTGCGGTCGCGCATCGGCATGTCCAGCGCCCCGGCCAGCAGAGCGATCAGCTCGCGGCTGGGCCGGGCCTTGCCGGTCTCCACGCAGCTGAGGTGGCGGGTCGAGACGCCGGCCTCCAGCGCCAGGTCCATCTGGCTCATCCGTCGCGCGCCGCGCCACTCGCGCAGCAGGTCGCCCAAGGGGTGCGCTGGAGCCGCGCGCGGCGGCGGGGAGGTCATCTGGTTCATGCGTCGATCTTAGCCGCGTCGCGCATGATCGCCATGACCTGTCAGGTCATGGCCGCCGTGATCGCGACCCCTTAGCCATGCCGTCCATCGGGGCCCTCCGCCCCATCCCCTGAGGATCGGACCATGCAAAGACGACAGTTCATCACGGCCGCCGCCGGTTTCCTGACCCTGGCGGCGGGCGGCCAGGCGGCGGCGCGCGGCGCCATGCCCCAGGCCGGCCAGGACGCCGCCGCGGCGCGCGCCTATCACTCCAACCGGCGCTATGTGGCGACGCCGTTCGGCGACATCGCCTATGTCGAGCGCGGGGCGGGCCCGGTGGCGCTGTTCCTGCACGGCTTCCCGCTCAACAGCTTCCAGTGGCGCGGGGCCCTGGAGTGGCTGTCGCCCTATCGCCGCTGCATCGCGCCGGACTCCATGGGCCTGGGCTTCACGCGGGTCGCGCCGGGCCAGGGCGTGACGCCGGCCGACCAGGTGGAGATGCTGGCCGCCTTCCTCGACAAGCTGGGGATCGCCACGGTCGACCTGGTGGCCAACGACAGCGGCGGGGCGGTGGCCCAGCTGTTCGTCCTGCGCTACCCGCAGCGGGTTCGCACCCTGCTGCTGACCAATTGCGACGTCGAGCCCGACAGCCCGCCGCCCGCCCTGGCCCCGGTGGTGGCCATGGCCCGCGAGGGGACCTATCCCGACCAGTGGCTGGTCCCGTGGTTCAACGACCACACGCTGGCCCGTTCGCCCCAGGGCTTCGGCGGCATGTGCTTTTCCGACCCGACCCAGCCGACCGACGCGGCGATCGAGATGTATTTCGGCCCGCTGATCGCCACCCCGGCCCGCAAGGCGCTGGTCAACGCCTACACCCTGGGCCTGGACCCCAACCCCCTGGCCGGGATCGAGTCGGCCCTGCGCCAGTGCCAGGTCCCGACCCGCATCGTCTGGGGCATGGCCGACGACATCTTCTCCAAGGACAGCCCGGACTATCTGGACGCCATCCTGCCCAATTCGCGCGGCGTGCGGCGGCTGCCCAAGGCCAAGCTGTTCTGGCCGGAGGAATATCCGGAGGTGGTGGCGGAGGAGGCGCGGAAACTGTGGGGCGTGTGAGAGGGCTGGGCTGGGGACACACACTCACTCCCAAACGTCGAGCGAACTGGTCGAGCGCGTGGGTGTGAGTGTGTGTCCCCGACGGTTCCCCCGCCCTACCGCTTCTTCGGCTTGGCCTTGGCCGCCGCCGGCAGGGACACGCCCAGCGGGGCGGTCGGGGGCTTGCAGCCCAGCTGCAGGCCCACGCCCTTGAGGTAGCCGCGCCGCACCGAGCCGGCCAGGAGCGCGTGACGCACTTCGTTGTCGTTCTTCTCGGCCCCGCTCAGCTTGCGCACCCACGAGCGCATCGGCATCAGGCCGTGGATCACGGTCTCGCCGATCTCGCTGGCCGACATGCCCGACTTCACCTGGGTCTCGGCGCTGTCGAGGTCGGGGGCAAGCTCGGCGTTCAGCGCATCGACGGCGTCGAACAGGGTCTTGCAGGTCAGGGGCGCGGGCAGGGCGTAGGTCGCGGCCCGGGCGTCGAGCAGGACCTGGGGAATCTTGTCCTTGACCACGCCGACGTCCTTGAGCGGCGACGTGGCCATCTTGCCGGCCGCCTCCTCGACCTTCTCGGTGGTCGTGGGCTCGGTCTGGGCCTGAGTCTGGGCTTGGGCGGCGCCGGCCGCCAGGCCCAGGAGGGCGATCGCCGAAAGGGTCGCCGCGGAAAAGGTCTTGGGTCGCATGAACAGCCTCCAAACGTGCAACGCACCTTGGGGAGCAAACCGCTCAACCGCGAGCAGAAATTTATCGGAAAGGTTGTTGGCGGGGGAAGCCCCTTCGGCGCCGCGCGCCACCTCCCCCGGGAGGGGAGGATAAAATGGAAACGGCCGCTCCCTTTAGGGAAGCGGCCGTTTTGGTGGAGCTAAGCGGAGTCGAACCGCTGACCTCTTGAATGCCATTCAAGCGCTCTACCAGCTGAGCTATAGCCCCAAGGTTCAAAGGTTTCCCGCTAGGGTTTCCCAAGAATTCCTGAGTGTCTCCGGCGGTTCCGAGTGGGTGGCCCCCGAAGAGGCGCGGAACCTATGCCGGGAGGATTTTTGGATCAACCCTCCCGGCGAACTTTTTTTGGATATTTTTCGAGATCGTTGTTCTCGAAAATTATCCCCAGGCCAACAGCCTAGCGATCGTCGTCGTCGGCGCCCGGCAGGCCTTCGATTTCGTCGTCGAGGACGTCTTCCTCGTCTTCGTCCTCGAGGAACGGAACGTCGTCGGCTTCGTCCTCGGCCAGGTCCTCGTCCTCGGCGAAATCAACGCCCAGGTCGTCGCCGCCCGGCGCCGGCGCGGTGGCCGGATCGGTGTCGTCCTCGGCGTCGACCACGTCGGCTTCCACCGCCTGGTCGATTTCCGGGGTCTCATCGACCTCGTCCTCGTAGCCGTCCGGCTCCTTCGGCGCGGCGGCGGGTTTTTCGTCCTCGGCGTCGTAGTCCGGCGTGACGGCCCGAGCGCGAACGCGGCGCGACTTCAGCGCCTCTTCAGGATCGAACGACTCGCCGCACTTCGGGCACAGGGCCGGGCGGCGGCCCAGGTCGTAGAATTTCGATTGGCAGTTGGGGCAAATTTGTTTTGCGCCCAATTCGGGATTGGCCAAGTTGGCGACCCTTTGATCCAGATGGGAAAAGCGGCCGGTCACTTGCCATGATGAGGGGCCGCTGTCAAAAGCAAACCCCTCGCGAAAAGCACATGACACGGAGGCCGGTGACGGCATGACGGCGGCTGGACTGAAGAGCACGCCCGGTGGGCCCCTCCGCGGAACCGTCCGCGCCCCCGGCGACAAGTCGATTTCGCACCGGTCGATGATCCTCGGCGCCCTGGCTTCGGGGACCACCACGGTCGAGGGTTTGCTGGAGGGCGCCGACGTCCTGGCGACCGCCCAGGCCATGCGGTCGTTCGGCGCGCGCGTCGAACAGGAGGGCCCCGGCCGCTGGCGGATCGAGGGCCAGGGCGGCTTCGTCGAGCCTTCCGACGTGGTCGATTGCGGCAATGCCGGCACCGGCGTGCGGCTGATCATGGGCGCGGCGGCGGGCTTTCCGCTCTGCGTCACCTTCACCGGCGACGGCAGCTTGCGCGGCCGCCCGATGGGCCGGGTGCTGGACCCGCTGGCCCGGATGGGCGCCACCTGGCTGGGCCGCGACAAGGGCCGGCTGCCGCTGACCCTGAAGGGCGGCAACCTGCGGGGCCTTTCGTACAAGCTGCCGATGGCCTCGGCCCAGGTGAAGTCGGCCGTGCTGCTGGCCGGCCTGCACGCCGAGGGCGGGGTCGAGGTGATCGAGCCCGAGGCCACCCGCGACCACACCGAACGCATGCTGCGGGCCTTCGGGGCCGAGGTGATCGTCGAGGACAAGACCCATGGGGGGAAGGTGGTGCGGCATATCCGCCTGCCGGCCGGCCAGAAGCTGGCCGGGACCCACGTGGCGGTGCCGGGCGACCCGTCGTCGGCGGCCTTCCCTCTGGTGGCCGGGCTGATCGTCCCGGGGTCGGAAGTGACGGTCGAGGGCGTGATGCTCAACGTCCTGCGCACCGGCCTGTTCACGACGCTGCAGGAGATGGGCGCCGACCTGACGATCTCGAACGTCCGCGAGAGCAGCGGCGAACAGGTCGGCGACATCACCGCCCGCCATTCCCCCGGGATGAAGGGCGTGGTGGTGCCGCCCGAGCGGGCTCCGGCGATGATCGACGAATATCCGATCCTGGCGGTGGCCGCGGCCTTCGCCGAGGGCTCGACCGTGATGCGCGGCATCGGCGAGATGCGGGTCAAGGAAAGCGACCGCATCGCCCTGACCGCGGCCGGCCTCAAGGCCTGCGGCGTCACCGTCGAGGAAGAACCCGAGGGCATGACGGTGATCGGCACGGCGCGTGGTAATCATCCGGTGCGCGGCGGCGGCCTGGTCCACACCCACGGCGACCACCGCATCGCCATGAGCCACCTGATCCTCGGCATGGCCGCCCAGCAGCCGGTCGAGATCGACGAGCCGGGCATGATCGCCACCAGCTTCCCCGGCTTCGCCGACATGATGCGCGGCCTGGGCGGCGACCTGGTCGAGGCTTAGCCATGGGTTTCATGATCGCCGTCGACGGGCCCGCCGCCTCGGGCAAGGGCACGATCGCTCACCGTCTGGGCGCGTTCTACGGCTATCCGGTGCTGGATTCGGGCCTGCTCTATCGCGGGGTCGGCGTCCGGCTGTCCGAGAGCGGCGGCGACCTGGACGACGTGGTCGCGGCCACGGCGGCCGCCCAGGCCCTGGAGCCCGCCGAGCTGGAACGTCCCAGCCTGCGCACCCGCGCGGCCGGCGAGCTGGCCAGCCGGGTCGCCGTGCACACGCCGGTCCGCCTGGCGCTGCGGGAATTCCAGCAGCGGTTCGCCGCCCAGGAGCCCGGCGCGGTGATCGACGGCCGCGACATCGGCACGGTCATCGCCCCCGACGCCCCGGCCAAGCTCTACATCGCCGCCTCCGCGCAAGTGCGCGCCGACCGCCGCTGGAAACAGCTGACCGGCCAGGGCGAGGCGGTGACCTACGAAGAAATCCTGGCCGACATCCTGCGTCGCGACGAGCGCGACGGCGGCCGCGCGGATTCGCCGATGACCCAGGCCCCCGACGCCGTCTTGCTTGATACGTCGGAAATGACTATAGAGCAGGCCTTCGATGCGGCCCGCCGCATTGTCGAGACGGCGCGCGCCCGGTCGGGAAACCTCCCGGGCTAATCCACCGCCCGCCTCGCCGCCGCTTAGGAAGCCGCGGACCGCAGAAAAACCCACATCACCCGGAATCCCGAGGACCGTCATCCGGCGGCGCTCATCGCAGGGCTTCCCTCAACACGAGACTAAACATCAGCATGGCTGACGATATGAGCTTCAACCCGACGCGCGACGATTTCGAAGCGCTGCTGAACGATTCCATGGGCGGCCGCGACTTCGCGGAAGGCACCGTCGTCAAGGGCATCGTTGTCGGGCTCGAGAAGGACTTCGCGATCATCGACGTCGGTCTGAAGACCGAAGGCCGCGTCCTGCAAAAGGAATTCGGCGTCGACGAAACCGGCAAGGCCACCATCAAGGTCGGCGACTCGGTCGAAGTCTTCCTGGAACGTCTGGAAAACGCCCTCGGCGAAGCGGTCATCAGCCGCGAAAAGGCCAAGCGCGAAGAAGCCTGGACCCGTCTGGAAGGCGTCTACGCCAAGAACGAACCCGTCATGGGCGCCATCGTCGGCCGCGTGAAGGGTGGCTTCACCGTCGACCTGGGCGGCGCCTCGGCGTTCCTGCCCGGCTCGCAGGTCGACATCCGCCCGGTGCGCGACGTCGGCCCGCTGATGGGCAAGGAACAGCCCTTCGCCATCCTCAAGATGGACCGTCCGCGCGGCAACATCGTCGTCTCGCGTCGCGCCATCCTGGAAGAAGCCCGCGCCGAGCAGCGCACCGAACTGGTGTCGCAGCTGCAAGAGGGTGAAATCCGCGAAGGCGTGGTCAAGAACATCACCGACTACGGTGCGTTCGTGGACCTGGGCGGCATCGACGGCCTGCTGCACGTGACCGACATGAGCTGGAAGCGCGTCAACCACCCGAGCCAAGTGCTCGCCGTGGGCGACACCGTGAAGGTCCAGATCGTCAAGATCAACCCGGACACCCAGCGCATCAGCCTCGGCATGAAGCAGCTGCAGTCCGATCCGTGGGACGGCGTGGAAGCGAAGTACCCGGTCGGCGCCAAGTTCACGGGCCGCATCACCAACATCACCGACTACGGCGCGTTCGTTGAACTGGAAGCCGGCGTCGAGGGTCTGGTGCACGTCTCGGAAATGTCCTGGACCAAGAAGAACGTCCACCCCGGCAAGATCGTCTCGACCTCGCAGGAAGTCGACGTGGTCGTGCTGGACGTCGATCCGTCCAAGCGCCGCGTGTCGCTGGGCCTGAAGCAGGCCCTGGCCAACCCGTGGGATTCGTTCCTCGAAACCCACCCGGTCGGCTCGACCGTCGAAGGCGAAGTCAAGAACGCGACCGAATTCGGTCTGTTCATCGGCCTCGACAACGACATCGACGGCATGGTGCACCTGTCGGACATCGACTGGAGCGCTTCGGGCGAAGAAGCCATGTCGCGCTACAAGAAGGGCGACATCGTCAAGGCCAAGGTCCTGGACGTCGACGTCGAGAAGGAACGCATCTCGCTGGGCATCAAGCAGCTGGGCGGCGATCCGATGTCGGGCGACACCTACCGCAAGAACCAGACCGTGACCGTCACGGTGACGGAAGTCACCACCGGCGGCATCGAAGTGCGCTTCGGTGAAGACGACGCCCTGATGACCGCGTTCATCCGCAAGTCGGACCTGTCGCGCGACCGTCAGGAACAGCGCCCCGAGCGCTTCGCCGTGGGTGACCGCGTCGACGCTCAGATCACCAACATCGACAAGGCGGCTCGCCGCGTCTCGATGTCGATCAAGTCGCTGGAAATGGCCGAAGAGAAGGAAGCCATCGAGCAGTTCGGCTCGTCGGACTCCGGCGCTTCGCTGGGCGACATCCTCGGCGCGGCCCTGCGCGAGCGGGCCACCCCGAAGGAATAGGCTTCCGCTCCTCCGGGAGACGGACCAAAACCAAGTCAGCGGCGGCCGGAGCGATCCGGCCGCCGTTTTCTTTTGCCGAACGCGGGTCGCCATCGGTCGCGGCCCCAACTTAAGCGCGCCGTTAACGCAAGCTTTCCCTTGAAGACTCAGGCTTGCTTGGGCAAAGGTCGCACCCGCGCCAGGCCCTCCCTCCCAAGGGCTGCTTTGGGGCGCCGGGGATATCGATGATCAAGTCCGAACTCATCGCCAGGCTCGCGAACGAGAATCCGCACCTGACCCAGAAAGACGTCGAGCGCGTGGTCGGCGTCATTCTCGAACGCATGATCGGTGCGCTCGAGGAAGGTGGTCGCGTGGAACTCCGCGGTTTCGGCGCCCTGTCCGTGCGTTCGCGTCCGGCCCGCGCGGGCCGCAATCCGCGCACCGGCGAGACCGTCGACGTGCGCGCCAAGCATGTGCCGTTCTTCAAGAGCGGCAAGGAATTGCGCGGCCGCCTGAACGCCGACGAGTAGCGCCGCGCCTGACCGCCCACCCTTGACGGTTGTGGGCGAACGCCCTCAGCTACCCGATCTCAACGTCAGGAGGCCGGGATGAGCATCGTCAAGGAATTCCGCGAGTTCATCGCCCGCGGCAACGTCATCGACCTGGCGGTCGGCGTCATCATCGGCGCGGCGTTCAACGGCATCGTCAAGAGCCTGGTCGACCAGGTGATCATGCCGCCGATCGGCCTGCTGATGGGCGGGCTCGACTTCTCCAAGCTGGAATGGGTGCTCAAGCCCGAAGACCCGGCGACGGCCGCGGTCGAGAAGGTGGCCGTCCAGTACGGCGCCTTCATCAACACCCTGATCCAGTTCCTGATCGTGGCCGTGGTGGTGTTCCTGCTGGTCAAGGTGGTCAACAAGATCCGCCGCGCCGACGAACCCGCGCCGGCCGGGCCGACGGCCGAAGAGACGCTGCTGACCGAAATCCGCGACCTGCTGGCCAAGCCGGCGGCCGAGGGCTGACAGATCAGGTCCTCCCCCTGTGGGGGAGGTGGCCGAAGGCCGGTGGGGGGAGTGTTGGGATCGTTGATCCTGCCCGCGGCCGAGGTCGTATCACTCCCC
>NZ_AKKF01000298.1 GCF_000281955.1 Caulobacter sp. AP07
CGATCAGGGTCTTGGCGGCGGCGCGGGCGGCCTCGGCCACATTGGCGCGGTCCAGCTCGCCCTCCCCCACCCCGTCCTTGACGGCGGGATTGGCGACCTCGGAATGGGACTGGCCGATCATCGCGCCCAGGGTCTCGACGGTCTGGACGATCGCGGCCCGCGCGAGCGCGTCGGCGCTCGACTCGCCCCGGTTCACCGGAGTGTTCGGCGTCAGGGGCGTCAGAGGGGCGATCGAAAAGATCGGCACGCAAGGGCTCCAGACCTGGCGACGAGAACTTCACCAGTGATTCCAACCTAATGGAGAGCCATGAAGCGTATCTTAAAGGCTTGCTTAACGCCCGAGGCCGACATTGCCGGGGTCTTCCGGAGTTCAGCTTGACGATCCGCGACCCCTCCCAGGCCTGGACCGGCATCACGGCCCATCGGCGCCGCGATGTCCTGACGATCCTGCCGATGTCGCTGGTGGCCGCGGCCGGCTCGGCGGTGTGGCTGGACACCCGCCTGATCATCGGCTGGCTGGTGGCGATCTGCGCGTTCATCGGCCTCAACCTGACGCTCGGCCGCTGGGTCGATCGCACGCCCGCGCCCAGCCGGCGGCAGGAGTGGCTGATCGCCGGCGTGACCTTCGTCTATACCGGCGTCTATTGCCTGCTGCCGTTCGCCATGGCCGTCGACGGCGCCCGGGCCGCCGCCGTGGCCGGCGCGGCCATGCTCGGGGCCGTGGCCTTGAGCAGCACCGCCGAATTCCCGATCTCACGGCCGATCGGCTCCGCCTCCCTGCTCGCCGTGCTGCTGGCGGCGGCCGCCGCCCTGTTGCGCCCGCAGGCCGAGGAGACGCTGGGCCAATCCCTGGTGGCCTTCATCGCCGCCGCCGCCTTCCTGGCCTATGTGCTGGTCGCCGCCCTGCACCGCGCCGCCGCGCAGCAGCGACTGATGACGGCCCTGGCCGTCGCCCGCGACAAGGAGGCCGAGGCCGCCGCCGCCAACACCGCCAAGACCACCTTCCTGGCCACCATGAGCCACGAGATCCGCACGCCCCTGAACGGCGTTCTGGGCATGCTGCAGGTGATGGAGGCCGACCCGCTCAGCGAGATCCAGCGCGAGCGCCTGAAGATCGTCCGCAAGTCCGGCGAAGGCCTGACCGCGGTGCTCAACGACGTGCTCGACCTGTCGAAGATCGAGGCCGGCCGGCTGGAGATCGAGACCGTCGCCTTCGACCTGCCCGAACTGCTGGTCGGCTGCCACCACGCCTTCTCGGTGCTCGCGGTCGAGAAGGGTCTTCGCTACACCCTGACCATCGCCCCCGAGGCGCGCGGCCTCTATCACGGCGATCCGCTGCGGTTGCGGCAGGTGATCGGCAACCTGCTGTCCAACGCGGTGAAGTTCACGCCGCAGGGCGGCGTCGACCTCTCGGCCCGGCTGAACGACGGCGTGCTGGAGATCGCGGTGTCGGACACCGGGGTCGGCGTCGCGCCGGACAATCTGGACCGGCTGTTCGGCAAGTTCAGCCAGTTGGACGCCTCCAGCACCCGGCGGCATGGCGGCACCGGTCTGGGCCTGGCGATCTGCCGCGAGCTGTGCGGCCTGATGGGCGGCGCGATCGATGTCGCCAGCGCGGTCGACCACGGCTCGACCTTCACCGTCTTCCTGCCCGCCGACCGGCTGAGCGCCGCCCCCGTCGCCCCGGCCAGGACCCCGCTCGACGACCCCGCCGCGGCCCGGTCCTCGCCGCTGCGGGTGCTGGCCGCCGAGGACAACCACGTCAACCAGCTGGTGCTGTGGGCCATTCTCGGCCAGGCCGGGATCGAGCCGGTGGTGGTCGCCAACGGCGCCCAGGCGGTGGGGGCCTGGCGAGACGGCGACTGGGACCTGGTGCTGATGGACGTCCACATGCCGCTGATGGACGGCATCGCCGCCACCCAGGAGATCCGCCGCCGCGAGGCCGCCGAGGGTCGGGCCCGGACGCCGATCATCGCCCTGACGGCCAACGCCATGAGCCATCAGGTGCAGAACCTGCTCGCCGAGGGCTTCGACGACCATGTCGCCAAGCCGATCGACGTGGCGACGCTGTTCCTGGCCCTGGACCGAGCCCTGACGCGCGTCGCCGACCAGCGGATGCCGGCGGTCTAGACCGCGCGTCCACGCCCCTTGAGGAAGTCCAGCAAGGCCGACGCGGCGGCCTCGGACGGGTCGGGCATGCCCCGGCCCATGCGGATCAGGGCGGCGTTCTGGGCGGCGGTCTGCCGAACGCGAAGCTCCGGGTCGTCCAGACGCCGCGCGACCTCGACGGCCAGCGCCTCCCCCGTGCAGGCGTCCTGCAGCAGCTCCGGCGCGACGGTGTCGTCGGCGGCGAGGTTGAACAGTGTCACCCAGCGCGGCTTGAACAGCCGCTTCAGCAGCCAGTAGGTCACCGCGCCGGTGCGATAGCCGACGACCATGGGACAGCCGGCCAGGGCCAGTTCGGTGGTCACCGTACCGCTGCAGGCCAGGGCGACCGTGCCGGCGGTCATGGCGTCGTCCTTCGCGGCGTCGTCTTCGATGAGGTGGGCGCGGAACGGCCAGGCGGCGACCCGGGCCTTGACCGCGTCGGCCACGGTCGAGGCGACGGGCACCACGACATGCAGATCCGGGCGTTCGGCCTTCAGGCGGCGCACGGCGTCCTCGAACGGCGGCATGACCCGCTCGATCTCCGAGGGGCGGCTGCCGGGCAGGACCAGCAGGATCGGCTCGCCGGGGCCGGCGCCGATCGCGGCGCGCAAACGCGCGGGGTCGGCCTGGCTGAAGTCATGGGCCAGGGCCGAGTTGCCGACGAACACGCTGGGAAGGTTCACGGCGTCGAAGAATGGCCGGTCCATCGGCTGGATCGACAGCAGCAGGTCCACGGCTCCGGCCAGGTCCTTGGCGCGGCCGGCCCGATAGGCCCAGACCTGGGGCGCGACATACTTGACCAGCGGCAGGCCGGGATCCTGCTTCCGCAGCGCCTTGGCCAGGCGGATGTTGAAGCCCCAGGAGTCGATCAGCACGGCCACGTCGGGCTTTTCCCGAGCCGCCAGGGCCAGGGTGTCCTTCAGGCGGGCCATGGCCCGGGGATAGGCCTTCAGGCTCTCCACGATGCCCAGGATCGACAGCTGGGCGATGTCGAAGGGGCTCTGGACGCCCTCCAGCGCCATCTTGGCGCCGCCGACCCCGACGAAGCGGACCTTGTCGGCCCCCAGCCGGGCGCGCAGGGCTCGGGCCAGACCGGCCCCGAGGGCGTCGCCGGAAGCCTCGGCGGCCACCAGCATCACCGTCAGGGGCCCGGAGGTCACGCCTCGACCCGCGGTTCGACCCCGTACACGAACAGGCCCAGGTCGTCGGCGCAGGCGATGACCTGCTCGCGGTCGACGATCAGCAGCCGCCCCGCCTCGCCGACCACGCCGGCCAGGCCGGCCCGGGCCGCGCGCTGCAGGGTGGCCACGCCGATGGTCGGCAGGTCGACCTTGGTGTGCTGGATCGGCTTGGGCGCCTTGGCCAGCACGCCGCGCGGACGCTCGGCGTTGCCGCGGATCGCCTGGGGCAGCTCGGCCACCCGGCGCAGCATGCCGTCGGTGCCCTCCTGGGCCTCGACGGCCAGGACCAGGCCGTCGCAGACCACGGCCCCCTGGCCGACGTCCAGCGCGCCGATCGCCCGGGCCACCGTCAGGGCCCGGTCCATGTCGGCGCGGTGATCGTCCGTGGGCGCATGACGGCCCAGCGGGCCACGCGGCAGGGTCATCTCGCCGCGCACCTCATGGGCGCCCTCGACGGCGAAACCTTCCTTCTCGAACTCGGCCAGCAGCCGGCGCAACAGGGCGTCGTCGCCCTTGCGCGCGGCGCTGATCAGGCCGGGGATCACGGTCAGGCCGCGCAGGTCGGGCTTGATCGCCGCGAAGTCGGGACGATCGACGACGCCGGCGAAGCACACGGCTTCGCAGCCCTCGGCCCGCAGCGCCTTGAACACCTTGCCGAATTCCCCCAGCCCGACCTCGACGCCCGGATAGCGGGCCAGGGCCGGGTCGGCGAAGGCGCGCAGGCGCATCACCGCGAACGGACGGTTGGCCGCCTCGCAATGGGCCGCCAGTTCCAGCGGCAGGGAGCCCCCGCCGGCGATCAGACCAAGCTTGCGCATGGCCCTCTCTAGACCTCGCGCTCGGGAAGGCACAGGGGTCGGTTGGCCTCGGCGCGGATGAAGTCGACGATCTCCATCACCTCCGGCGTGCCGGCATGGGCCTCGACCACGTCGTCCAGGCGCTCCTGGAAGGTGCCTTCGTCGGCGAACAGCAGCCGATAGGCGGCGCGCAGGGCGTTGATCGCCTCGCGCGTGAAGCCCCGACGCTTGAGGCCCACTAGGTTCAGACCCTCGAGGTGGGCGTGGTTGCCCCAGACCGAGCCGTAGGGGATGATGTCCTTGGTCACCACGCCACCGCCGCCGACGAACGAATAGCGGCCGATGCGGGTGAACTGGTGGACGGCCGAAAGCCCGCCCATGAACACGAAGTCGCCGATCACCACGTGACCGCCCAGGGTGGCGTTGTTGGCGAAGGTCACCCGGTCGCCGATCACGCAGTCGTGGGCCACGTGGGCGCCGACCATGTAGAGGCTGTCCGACCCCACCGTCGTCACCCCGCCGCCGCCCACCGTGCCGGTGTGCATGGTGACGTGCTCGCGGATGGTGTTGCGCTCGCCGATCACCAGACGGGTGTCCTCGCCCTTGTGGGCCAGGTGCTGGGGCGCGCCGCCGAGGAAGGCGAACGGATAGACCTGGGTGCCGGCCCCGATCGTCGTCGCGCCGTCGACCACCACGTGCGAGACCAGACGGACGCCGTCGCCCAGCCGGACCTTGGGACCCACGGTGCAGAAGGGGCCGATCTCGACGTCCTGGCCCAGCTGCGCGCCGGGGGAGACGATGGCGCTCGGGTGAATCTGGGTCATTTGGTCGGCGTCTCCACCACCATGGCCGCGAACTCGGCCTCGGCGGCCACCTTGTCGCCGACCTTGGCCACGCCCTTGAACTTGAAGATGCTCGAGCGGGCGCGCGTCACCTCGACCTCCATGCGGATCACGTCGCCGGGCCGCACGGGCGTGCGGAAGCGGGCGTTGTCGACCGACATGAAGAAGATGGTCTTGCCCTCGGTGGCGACCTCGAGCGACTTGCTCATCAGCACCGCGCCGGTCTGGGCCAGGGCCTCGATGATCAGCACGCCGGGCATCACCGGATTGCCCGGGAAATGGCCCTGGAAGAACGGCTCATTGATCGTCACGCACTTGATGCCGACGATCGACTGATGCGCCCGATAGGCCTCGGCCCGGTCGACCAGCAGGAACGGATAGCGATGCGGGATCCTGTTCAGGATCTCGGCGATGTCGATGTTCGTCAGAGCCTCATTAGCGTGGGGCTCTTCGACTTTGGATTGGCTCATTCTAGCCCCTTGGTTCCCGGCTGCCCGCCTTGCGCGACAGCCACGCGGTCTCTCGGAGCCACCGCTTGAGCGGTCGCGCCGGAAACCCAGTCCATGTTTCGCCGGCCGGAACGTCCTTGAAGACCGAGGCGGCGGCGCCGATGCTGGCGCCCGCTCCGATCGTCAGATGGTCCGCCACGCCGGCCTTGCCGCCGAACGCGACGCCATCGCCCACCACCGTGCTGCCGGATATGCCCGTATGGGCGGCGGCGACGCAGTTGCGACCGAGCCGGACGTTGTGAGCGACATGGACAAGATTGTCGATCTTGCTGTTCTCGCCGATCGTCGTATCCCCGAAGGCGCCGCGATCGACGCAGCTGTTGGCCCCGATCGTCACGCCGTCCTGCAGGATGACGCGCCCCAGCTGCGGCAGGTCCACGACGCCGGTCGGCCCGCCGGCCGCGCCGAAGCCCGCCTCGCCGATCACCGCGCCGGCATGGATCGCCACCCGATCGCCGATCAGGGCGAACCCGATCACCGCATTGGCCCCGATCCGGCAATCGCGACCGATGGCGACGCCCGGCCCGATGACCACGCCCGGGGCCAGATAGGTCCCGCGACCGATCCTGGCCCTCTGCCCGACCACGACGCCGGGAGACAGGATGACGCCCTCTTCCAGCTCGGCGTCGGGATGGACGTGCTGCACGCCCTCATGTCGCCGGGGCGCATGCAGGCGCTGGGCGGCGGCCGCCCAGGCGGCTTGCGGGTGGCTGGTCAGCAGCAAGGCGCAGCCGGCGGGCGCGTCCGCCGCGTGTTCGGGCTTGAGAAAGCAGGCGCCGCCCCGCAGCCCCGCCAGGTCAGGCAGGCGCTTGGGGTCGGACAGGAAGGTCACGGCGCCGGCGCCGGCGCTTTCGAGCGGCGCGACATGCGAGGCATGATGGTCGCCGACGGCGGGGTCGGCCAGCCGAGCGCCGCTCAGGCTGGCCAGTTCCGCGAGGCTCGCCGGACCCAGGTCTTCGAAAAAGCGTGGGTCCGGCATGGGTCCTCTCGGGAGCGGCCCGGACGTCAGGTCCGGGCCGACTCGCTTACGGCTTCTTGGGCTGGAGAGCTTGGGCCGCCGGAGCCGCTTGGTCCAGACGTTCGCGATCGAAGGTCAGGGTCTTGATGCGGGCGTCGACCGCGGCCACCACGCTGTCGGTGATGTCCATGGCCGGGTTGCCCAGCAGAACCGATTCACGCTCGATCAGGACCGAGCAGGTCTTGGCCTGATAAGCTTGGCGGATGGCCGGGTCGAGTTCCTGATAGACGCGAGCCAGTTGCTTCTGCTCGGTGGCCTCGACTTCGCGCTGGCGCAGCTGGCCCTTACGCTGCCAGGCGTTGGCGCGCACCTGCAGAGCCGAAGCCTGCTGTTCCAGGGTGCTCTGGTCCAGGGTGGCCTTCTTGGCGTCCAGGGCCTTGGCCTCGTTGTCCAGGGCGGTGCGCTCGGTCGTCAGCTCGGCGTTGACCTGCGAGATGATGGTCTTCAGGCGCGCATCGACCGCCTTGCCGACCTGCGAGGTCGCGACGGCGCGCTGGCTCGAGAAGATGCAGACGCCGGCGATCGGCGCGCCGTGCGTGACGGCGGGAGCCGCGGGCGCGGCGGGAGCGGCGGCCTGAGCGAAGGCGCTCGACGCCATGGCAAGCGCCGTCAGACCCGAAGCGGTCGCGGCGAAGAACTTGGAGGTCATGCTCATTAAAACCTTGTGGAGGTGGAGAACCGGAAGGTTTCGGTTCTGTCGTAGTTTTCTTTAGCGAGAATGCGGCTGAAATCGAACCGGATCGGACCCATGGGCGATTTCCAGTCGATACTCAACCCCGCCGAGGCCCGGAGGCCGAGGCCATCCTTGATGGCGAGGTTGGGTTGGCCGTCGGCGCCCAGACGATCGACATCGTCCAGCTGGCCGGCGGTGCCGAAGTCGCTGAACACCGCGGCCTTGATGCCGTATTGGTCGGGCAGGAAGGTCGGAACGGTCAGCTCCACCGTACCGATGGCGTAGAGCTTGGCGCCCAGCGAGTTGCTCTGGGTGGTGGTGTCGCGCGGGCCGATACCGGCGATCTCGAAGCCCCGGAACGAGGTGCCGCCCTTGTAGAAGCGGTCGTTGATGCGGATGTCGTCGCCGCCCCAACCTTCGATATAGCCCGCCGAACCGGTGGCGCTGAAGATGAAGTCCTTGTTGAAGCCCCAGTACCAACCCGCGTCGGCCTCGGTCTTCAGGTACTTCACGTCGCCGCCGAGCCCGGCCAGGTCCTGGTTCAGGTCGGCGAACCAGCCGCGCGTCGGCTGGATCGGGTCGTTGCGCTTGTCGAGACGCAGGCCGTAGCCGATCAGCGAGGTCATGTAGGCGCCGCGCTGCAGGCAGAGGATGCTGGAGACCGTCTGGGTCGTGCCCGAGCACAGGCTGTCGGCGACGGTGACTTCGTCCTGGCGAAGCTGATAGCGCAGGCTCATCGAGGCGTTCTGGGTCAGAGGGAAGCCGAGCCGCAGCGTGCCGCCGGTCGATTTGGTGTCGTAGGACGCGTAGTCGCTCAGGTCGTAGCGGTACGAATAGAGGTCCAGACCGGCGCGCAGGTCGCGGCCCAGGAAGCGCGGCTCGGTGAAGCCGAAGTCGATCTGCTGGCGCAGCGAGCCGACCGAGACCCGGGCCCGCAGGTTCTGGCCCCGGCCGCGGAAGTTGCGCTCGGTGATGCCGACGTCGAGCACCAGCTTGTCCACCGAGCTGTAGCCGGCGCTGAACGACAGTTCGCCCGTCGGCTGCTCCTCGACCTTGACCCGCAGGGCGGTGCGGTCGGGCTGGGCGCCGGGGATTTCCTCGATGTTGACGTCCTTGAAGAACCCAAGGCTGCGGATCCGGTTCTTCGAGCGATCGACCAGCACGCGGTTGTAGGCGTCGCCCTCGGCGACTTCCAGTTCACGCCGCAGCACATAGTCGAGCGTGCGGGTGTTGCCGACAATATCGATGCGATCGACATAGACGCGCGGGCCTTCACGGACCGAGAACACCACGTCGACGGTGTTGGTCTCGCGGTTGGGCACATAGCGCGGGCGAACGTCCACGAAGGCGAAGCCCGCCGCGCCCGCCGCGAAGGTCAGGGCGTCAGTGGCCTGCTCGATGCGTTCGTCTTCATAGAGCTGGCCGGTGCGGATCGGCAGGATCTGGGCCAGCAGGTTGCCGTCCAGCTTCTTCAGCTCGGTTTCGACGGTGACCTTGCCGAACTTGTACTTGGGACCCTCGTCGATCGTATAGGTGACCGCGAAGCCGTTCTTGTCGGTGGCCAGTTCGGCGACCGAGGCCACGACGCGGAAGTCGAAGAAGCCGCGGTTGCGGTAGTGCTTGCGCAGCTGCTCGCGGTCGTACTCGATCCGGTCGGGGTCGTAGTTGTCGTTGCTGGTCAGGAACTTGTACCAGTGCGACTCCTTGGTCACGATCACGTCGCGCAGGTCGTTGTCCGAGAACTCGCTGTTGCCCAGGAAGTTGACGCCGAGCACGCCGCTCTTGGGGCCCTCGTTGATCTCGAACACCAGGTCGACGCGCTTCTGCGGCAGTTCGACCACCTTGGGGGTCACGGTCGCCGAGATGCGGCCCGAGCGGCGGTAGAGTTCGATGATCCGCTGGACGTCGGCCTGCACCTTCGAGCGCGTGAAGATGCCGCGCGGACGGATCTGGACCTCGTCCTTCAGCTTGTCTTCCTTGAGCGCCGAGTTCCCCTCGAAGACCACCTGGTTGATGATCGGGTTCTCGACGACCTTGACGACCAGGTCGCCGCCCACCAATTCAATCTTGACGTCGGCGAACAGGTCGGTGCGGGCCAGGGTCTTCAGCGCCAGGTCGAGGCGGGCCGGATCGACCGTCTCGCCGGGCTGGATCGGCAGGTAGGACAGCACGGTCCCTTGCTCGATCCGTTCGTTGCCCTGCACCACGATGCGCTGGACCACGCCCGTCTGGGCCTGGGCGAAGGCGGCCTGCGGCGCGGTCAGCGCCGTGGAACCGAGAAGAAGCGCAACGCCGGTGGCGAACGCGGCGCTATGGGCGCGAATTTTGTTCATGGGACCAATCATGGACGGAAGGCGACCGCTCAAGAGAACAGACCGCCGAAGAATTTAAACACGCTCAAGCGCTGCAGATCATTCCAGGTCGCGAACAACATGAAACCCAGCAGCAGCGCAAGACCAACCCTGTAACCGGCGGCTTGCAACCGCGCCCCCAACGGCCGCTGGGCGACCGCCTCGTAGGCGTAGAACAGCAGGTGCCCGCCGTCCAGAACCGGGATGGGGAGAAGATTCATGAAGCCGACGCTGACGGAGAGGAACGCCGCCAGGCTGAGCAGGGCGACGCCCGCGCCCAGCAACATCATGGGCAGGCTCGTACCGCCATTGGCGGCGCCGGCCTGGGCGACCTGACCCGAGGTCTTGGCGATGCCCAGCGGCCCGCCGATCTGGTCGGCCGAGACCTGGCCGCGGATCATGCGGCCCAGATAATAGACGGTGGTGTCCAGGACGTCCCAGGTGCGGGTCACGCCGACGCCGAGCGCCTGGATCGGGTTGTAGCGGATACGCTCGATATACTGGCGCGGCAGGGTCCGACTCAGGCCCAGAATCGGCCGCCGCTCCGTCTTGCCGTTGGCGACCGGAACCTCGCCGAGGGTCGGGGTGGCCACGAGTTGGATCGTCTCTCCGCCACGATAGACATCGAAGCGGATGGACTGGGCGCCGCGCTTCTTCACATAGGCGATCAGGTCCTCGAAGCTGGCGATCTGGGTCTCGTCGGCGCGCTGGATCACGTCGCCGCGCTGGAAGCCGGCGGCGGCGGCCGCGCTGCCCGGCGACACCTCGCCGACCACGGCCGGAAGGCCAAAGCCCAGGACCCCGCCCTTCTGAGTTCCACCCAGGCCGTCGGAGATGTCGGCCAGCACGGGCGTAGCCGTCAGGTTGAGCTCTTCGGTTCCCCGACGCACCTCGAACCGGATCGGCACGTCGCTGCGCAGCATCACGTAGCGGTCCAGGTCGTCGAAGCTCTTCAGCTTGCGGCCGTCGGTCGACAGGATGATGTCGCCCTGGCGGAAGCCGGCCGCCGCGGCCGGGCCGGCGGCGTCCAGGCCGCTGACGATCGGCCGTCGAACCACCTCGCCAAACACCCCGGCCAACACGGCGAACAGCGCGATCGCCAGGATGAAATTGGCCGCCGGCCCGGCGACCACCACGAAGGCGCGCTGCCACAGCGGCTTGAAATGGAAGTAGCGGGCGACGGCGTCCTTGCCCTCGATGCGCTCGATCTCGGCGCGCAGGGCCTTCAGGTCGTCCTGGTCGGGCACGCTGGCCACGTTCTCGTCGCCCGAGAAGCGCACATAGCCGCCCAGGGGCAGCCAGCCCAGTTGCCACTGGACGCCGGCCTTGTCGCGCCACTTGGCGATCGGCTTGCCGAAGCCGATGGAGAATCGGTCGATCGCCACGCCGCAGGCCTTGGCCGCCCAGAAGTGGCCGAGCTCGTGCACGGTCACGACCAGCAGGATCACCAGCGGAAAGGCGATCAGGTAGGTCGCGGCGGACTGGATGAAGCCGAGCATGTCGGATTTCTTCTCGTCTTCAGTTTGAGCGGCGAACTTGACCGACAACCTCGGCCGCAATGCGGCGAGCGCTGGCGTCGGTCATCATCGCGCTGTCGAGCGCGTCGGCGTCGTTGTCGGCGAGGTTTCCCAGCCCGTTCATGCGTTCAAGTGTCCCCGCCACCGCGCCGGCAATATCCAGAAAGCCGATCTGGCGGTCAAGGAAGGCCGCGACGGCCACCTCGTTGGCGGCGTTCATCGCCGCCGGCGCGCCGCCGCCCAGGCGCAGGGCCTCGCGGGCGATGGCGATGGACGGGAAGCGGTCCAGGTCCGGTTCCTCGAAGGTCAGCTGGCCATAGGCGGCCAGGTCCAGGCGCTGGGCGGGCCACGACAGGCGCTGGGGCCAGGAGAAGGCGCAGGAGATCGGGCTGCGCATGTCCGGCGGGCCCATCTGGGCCAGGGTCGAGCCGTCGGTATATTCGACCAGGCTGTGGATCACGGACTGCGGGTGGATCACGACGTCGATGCGCTCTTGCGGGGTGTCGAACAGGTAGGAGGCCTCGATCATCTCGAGGCCCTTGTTCATCATCGTCGCGGAATCGACCGAAATCTTGGCGCCCATCGACCAGTTGGGGTGGGCGACCGCCTGCTCCGGCGTGGCCAGGGCCATGGCGGCCTTGTCCCAGGTGCGGAACGGGCCGCCGGAGGCCGTCAGGATCAGGCGCGATACCCGGTCGATACAATCGCGCTGCAAGACCTGGAAGATCGCCGAATGCTCGGAATCGACGGGAATCACCGAGCCGCCGGCCTCGCGTGCGATGCGCAGCAGGGCCGGCCCGGCGCAGACCAGGCTTTCCTTGTTGGCCAGGGCGATGACCGCGCCGGTGCGGGCGGCCGCCAGGGTGGGCGCCAGGCCCGCCGCGCCGACGATGGCCGACATCACCCAGTCGGCGCCCATGGCCGCGGCCTCGGTCACCGCCGCCGCGCCGGCCCGGGCCTCGATTCCCGAGCCCGCCAGGCGCTCGCGCAGCTCCGGCAGGCCGGTCTCGTCGTCGATGACCGCCACCCGGGGCCGCCAGCGCAGGGCCTGTTCGGCCAGCTTGGCGACGTTGCGCCCAGCCGTCAGGGCCAGGATCTCGACGGCCACGCCGGCCTGCTCGAAGAGGTCCAGGGTCGACACGCCGATCGAGCCTGTCGAGCCCAGCACCACGACCTTGCGGTTCTGGGTCAAGGCAACCATCCCCACTGGTCGAGCAGCCGCGCCCCGGCCACGACGATCGCCGCGAACATCAGGCCGTCGACCCGGTCCAGCATACCGCCGTGGCCGGGAATCAGGTCACCGGAATCCTTCACGCCGAACCGGCGCTTGAGCATCGATTCCCACAGGTCGCCCATCATGGTGGCCAAACCGCCCAGCAGGCCGACGGCGGCGGCGACGGGCCAGGCCAGATGCAGGTCCGGCAGGGCCGGCAGGGCGAAGGACAGGGCCACGATGCCGATCGCGCCCAGCGACGCGGCGACCAGTCCGCCGAAGAAGCCCGACCAGGTCTTGTTGGGCGAATAGAGCGGCCACAGCTTGGGGCCCTTCAGGATGCTGCCGACCACGAAGGCGAAGATGTCGGCGAACCAGGTGACCGTGAACAGCAGCAGGGTCCAGCTCAGGCCGGCGTCCATCCGGCGCAGCCAGATCATCGCGATCACCGCCGGGGCGATGTAGATCACGCCATAGGCCGCGTCGGCCCGGCGCTCGAGCGCGCCCCGCGCCATCAGGGCGGCGGCCACGGCGCCGACGACCACGACCGGCCAGGTGATGTAGTAGTGGCCGCGGAAGGCGACGATCACCGAGATCGCCACGGCGGCGCCGATGGCCAGGGCCACGCCCAGCGCCGAACGCTTGGCGCTCATCTCGGCCCATTCGCGGGCCAGCAGGGCCACGCCCACCAGGATCAGGGCCAGGAACCAGACGTCCCCGAACCAGACGGCGGCCACGACGGTCGGCACCAGCACCGTGGCCGAGGCGACACGGATCCGCAGGTTCCCCCAGTTGAAACGCTTAGCCGGCGACGGCGACGTCATCGACGGCAATGCCTCCATAGCGACGGTCGCGGCTTCGATATTCCGTCAGCGCGGCGGCCAGGTGTTCGGGCCCATAGTCCGGCCACAGAACGTCCTGATACACGAGTTCGGCGTAGGCGCATTCCCAAAGCAGGAAATTCGAGATTCGCTGTTCGCCGCTGGTGCGGACGATCAGGTCCGGGGCCGGAGCGTCGGCGGTCGACAGCCGCTGCTCGAACACCGCCTCGTCCAGATCGGCGGCCCGGGCCTCGCCCCGCTCGACCGCTTCGGCGAAGGCGCGGGCGGCGTCGACGATGTCGGCCCGGCCGCCATAGTTGAAGGCCACCTGCAGCAGGAAGGCGTCGTTCTGGGCGGTGCGGCGCTCGGCGCGATCGATCACGTCCAGCACGTCGGGCGCCAGGCCCGTGCGACGGCCGATGATCCGCACCCGCACGCCCTCTCGGGCCAGGCGGTCGAGATCGGATTCCAGATAGGCCTTCAGCAGGCCCATCAGTTCGGAGACTTCCTGCGGCGGACGGCTCCAGTTCTCGGTCGAGAAGCCGAACACCGTCAGCACGCCCACGCCCAGGGCGGCGGCGCCCTCGACGGTGCGCTTCAGCGCGTTGACGCCGGCGCGATGGCCCAGGACGCGCGGCAGGTTGCGCCGCTTCGCCCAACGGCCGTTGCCGTCCATGATAATGGCCACATGCAGAGGCCGGGCCGACTTGGCGCCCCCGGCGCGCGTCGACACGTTCTGCAGGCCGGTCGTCGGCGCCATGCGCTTCAGCCTTCCCTCATCGCCCCCTAAAACGGGTCGATGCTTAAACCTGCATGATCTCTTGTTCTTTGGTTTTCAAGGCCTCGTCGACCTGCTTGATGGCCGCGTCGGTCATCTTCTGGACCTCGGTTTCCATCTTCTTCAGCTCGTCCTCGCTGATGACGCTGGCCTTCTCCGCCTTCTTCAGGTCGTCGTTGGCGTCGCGGCGGATGTTGCGCACGGCGACCTTCTGGGCCTCGGCGTACTTGCCGGCGATCTTCACCAGATCCTTGCGGCGCTCTTCGGTCAGCGGCGGGATCGGGATGCGCAGGTTGTTGCCTTCCACGACCGGGTTCAGGCCAAGGTCCGAGTTGCGGATCGCCTTCTCGACGGCCGAGACGACGCCCTTGTCCCAGATGTTGACGTTGATCTGGCGCGGCTCGGGCACGCTGATCGAAGCCACGGTGTTGAGCTGCACCATCGAGCCGTAGGCGTTGACCACGATCTGGTCGAGCAGGCCCGACGAGGCGCGGCCGGTGCGCAGGCCGGCGAAGTCTTCCTTCAGGGACAGGACGGCCTTGTCCATGCGGTCCTTGTAGCGGGGCAGAACGGGCTTTTCGGCGGTGGCCATGGCTTGGGCTCTCTTCGCTGGGAATTTAAGCGGCGCGGTCGGTGGACACGACGGTGTGGACACCGCCGCCTCGCAGGACGTTGAGCAGGTTGCCACGTCCCTTGATCGAGAAGACCACGATCGGAATGTTGTTGTCGCGCATCAGGGCCACGGCCGAGGCGTCCATGACCCGCAGGTCCTGGGCCAGCACGTCCATGTAGCTGAGCTTGTCGTAGCGCTTGGCGGCCGGATCCTTCTTGGGATCGGCGGTGTAGACGCCATCGACGCTGGTGCCCTTGAACAGCGCGTCGCACTGCATCTCGGCGGCGCGCAGGGCCGCGGCGGTGTCGGTGGTGAAGAACGGGTTGCCGGTGCCGGCGGCGAAGATCACCACCCTGCCCTTCTCCAGGTGCCGCTGGGCGCGACGGCGGATGTAGGGCTCGCAGACCGTGGCCATCGGGATGGCCGACTGCACGCGGGTGGAGACGCCGATGCGCTCCAGGGCGTCCTGCATGGCCAAGGCGTTCATCACCGTGGCCAGCATGCCCATGTAGTCGGCGCTGGAGCGTTCCATGCCCTTGGCGGCGCCGGCCATGCCGCGGAAGATGTTGCCGCCGCCGATCACCAGGCACAGCTCGACGCCGGACTGGACGATTTCGCGGATGTCCTCGGCCACCGACTCCACGGTCTTGGTGTCTATGCCGTAAGGCGTGTCGCCCATCAGCACTTCGCCCGACACCTTCAGGAGCACGCGGCGGTACGGTTTGTGCGTGGGTTCGGACATGCGGCAGGCTCTTCTTGAGTCGTCGGGACGCAACATAGTGCGCGTTCCGGAAAAGTGGGATCGGTTTTCCGGTCGGAAACCGGTGAGATCGCGTGCAGCGACGCGACCCGCGCGCAAAAAGGGCGCGGCGCGCGTCGAAACGCGCCGCGCCCTCATAGGCGATCTGCTTCGCCGCCCGGTTCTAGGCCAGGGCGGCGAACAGGGCTTAGGCTTGACCGCCGGTCATGGCGGCGACTTCGGCGGCGAAATCGCCGGCCGGAGCCTTCTCGACGCCTTCACCCAGGGCCAGGCGAACGAAGCCCTTCACGGTGAGCGGCGAGCCCAGTTCCTTGCCGGTCTCGGCGACCAGCTGCTCGACGGTCTGGTCCGGGTTCATGACGAAGGCCTGCTTCAGCAGCACGACTTCTTCCAGGAACTTGCGGATCCGGCCTTCGACCATCTTCTCGACCACGGCGGCGGGCTTGCCCGACTCCAGGGCCTGCTCGGTGAAGATCTGGCGTTCCTTCTCGATCGCGGCCTGGTCCAGGTCGTCCGGCGACAGCGACAGCGGCGCGGTCGCGGCCACGTGCATGGCGATCTTGCGGCCCAGCTCCAGGATCTTGGCCTGGTCGCCTTCGCCTTCGATGGCCACGAGCACGCCGATGCGGCCCAGGTCCGGAGCGGTGGCGTTGTGGATGTAGGACGACACCGCGCCCTTGGCCACGCTGAAGCGGGCCGAGCGACGGGCGACCATGTTCTCGCCGATGGTGGCGATCAGGTTGGTCAGCACGTCCGACACGACGTCGCCGTCGGCGGTCTTGGCCGCGGCGATGGCGTCGACGCCTTCGTTGTCCAGGCCGACGGCCGCGATCTTGCGGACGGCGTTCTGGAACAGCTCGTTGCGCGACAGGAAGTCGGTCTCGGCGTTCACTTCAACGGCGGCGGCGGTCATGCCGGCGCCGTCGTTGCGCACGGCGATGCCCACCAGGCCTTCGGCCGCGACGCGGTCGGCCTTCTTGGCGGCCTTGGACAGACCCTTCGAGCGCAGCCAGTCGATGGACGCTTCGATGTCGCCGTTGTTTTCGACGAGGGCCTTCTTGCAGTCCATCATGCCGACGCCGGACTTTTCGCGCAGTTCTTTCACCAGCGCAGCAGTCACTTCAGCCATGAGTTCCTCCATTGAATATTCGGAGCGTTTCCAACCGCGACCGAAACCGGCTCGCCTGGGGAAACGCGTGAAACAAAACTACGACCGGGCTTGATAGCCCGGTCGCATGTCAGGGTCACAACAGCCGCTTCCCGACCTGAGCCGGAAAGCGGCGGCTGGAATATCAGCTCGCGGCCGGCTCGTCGGCGACGGCTTCGGCAGTCGCTTCCGGAGCAGCTTCGACGGCCGGGGCCGCTTCAGGAGCTGCGGCGGCTTCGAACGCCGCTTCCTGCGCGGCGACTTCGGCGGCGGCGACCGGGGCGGCGGCTTCAGCCACCGGCTCCGGGGTCAGTTCGCGAGCCAGGGTCGGTTCGATCGGAGCGACCGAAGCGCCCAGGTCGACGCCCGACGAGGCTTGGCCGGCGGCCAGGCCGTCGAGCACGGCGTCGGCGATCAGGTCGCAGTACAGCTGCAGGGCGCGGGCGGCGTCGTCGTTACCCGGGATCGGATAGGTGATGCCGTCCGGATCGCAGTTGGTGTCGAGGATGGCGACGACCGGGATGTTCAGCTTGCGGGCCTCGAGGATCGCGATCGCTTCCTTGTTGGTGTCGATCACGAACATGATGTCGGGGATGCCGCCCATGTCCTTGATGCCGCCCAGCGACAGTTCCAGCTTGTCGCGTTCGCGGGTCAGCTGCAGCAGTTCCTTCTTGGAACGGCCGGCGCCTTCGCCGCCCAGGACGCCTTCGAGTTCGCGCAGACGCGCGATCGAGCCCGAAACGGTGCGCCAGTTGGTCAGGGTGCCGCCGAGCCAGCGGTGGTTGACATAATACTGGGCGCAGCGCTTGGCGGCCGTGGCGACCGGGTCGCTGGCCTGACGCTTGGTGCCGACGAACAGCACGCGGCCACCGGCGGCGGCCACTTCACGCACCTTCACCAGGGCCTGGTGCAGGAGCGGGATCGACTGCGACAGGTCGATGATGTGGATGTTCGAACGCGAACCAAAGATGTAGCGGTCCATCTTCGGGTTCCAGCGGTGCGTCTGGTGGCCGAAGTGGGCGCCAGCTTCCAAGAGCTGACGCATGGAGAATTCGGGAAGCGCCATGATAGGTCTCCTTCTTCCGGTTGAACCTCCGTGGACACCCCCGCTCCGACGATTCGGACCGGGACCGGAACGGTAACGTCGGGATGTCTCCCCGGCGTCGCCGCACGTCCACGTGTGGAATGGCCGCGCAGATAGGCGCGAACGGACCAAAAAGCAAGCCCTTAGGCGCACGTTCGCGCCCTTGACCCGCCCGACGAGCGAAGCTCCATTGCTTCGACGGCTATGTTCGCGGGCGACGCATCCGGGGTGATCTGTGAAGGCTGTCTTCGATACCAAGCCCAACTCAGGCTACGACGACGCCTTCGACAAGTACCACTTTCCCACGCGCAGCAACTACATGACGGCCGCGCTCGCGGCGCAAGGCGATTGGGTCGTCCTGCGCGAACCCCAGCGCAACGGAGGCCGACGGGCTTATGTCGCCGTGGCGAAGGTTCTCGACGTCAGGCCCGATCCGCTGCGGCCGGATCATGCTTACGCCAAGCTCGGTGACTACCTTCCCTTCGATGCGCCCGTGCCCTTCCTCGGACCCGACGGCTATTGGGAGACACCGCTCCGCGCCATCGAGGACGCCAGCCGGGTTGGCGCGGGCGTGCAAGGTCGGGCGATGCGTCCGCTGGACGATGCAGACTTCGCCGCCATCGTCCTAGCGGGCCTGAGCCAGACCCTGGAGCCCGCCAACGCTCGGCGGCTGGGTCCGCTCGAAGGTTTCCACGATACCGGCGAACCTTTCGTGTTCGACGCCCCGCCCGTTGAGCAGGCGCGACGCGTCGAGGCGATGCTGATCAACCGCAAAATTCGCGACGCGAACTTCCGGCGACAGGTCTGCGAGGCCTACGACGATCGCTGCGCGATCACGGGCCTGCGGATTATCAATGGCGGCGGCCGCTCCGAGGTCCAGGCCGCGCACATCTGGCCAGTGGCCGGCGGTGGTCCCGACGTCGTGCAGAACGGGATCGCCTTGTCGGGCACGATCCACTGGCTGTTCGATCGCCACCTGATCTCGCTGACCGACGACTACCGGCTGCTGGTGTCGCACAACAAGGTTCCGAGTGAGCTGCGGGGCCTGTTCGCCAACCAGATGGATCGCATCCACCTGCCGGTGGATCCACGCCTGCGACCGCATCCGACCTATGTCGCGCGCCACCGCCAGGCCTTCGTCGAAGCTTGAACAACAAAAGCGGTTCGGGCTGGATTCCATCCACAGCTCGCCGCAATCCGCACGTCATTCTGACATCAAACGACGGCTTGATGGCGACGGCCCGGCCTCTCGCGGGTCGCGGTTGACGGGCCAGACCATGCTCGCGGTCTTCGATCTCGACGGAACGCTGCTGGACGGCGATTCCACCGCGCTTTGGCTATGGGACCGGTTCCGGCGCTCGGTTCCGCGCCTGGCCGTCGCCCTGCTGGCCGCCCCCGTCGCCGTGCCGATGGTGCTGATCCCCTGCTCCCGGCGGGCCGGCGCCTCGGCCCTGCTGTGGATCGCCACGTTTGGCCTGGACGAGCCCGCGCTCCACCGGTCCTTCGCCGATTTCGCCGCCCGGTTTCACGCGGGGACCCTGGCCCTCGGCTGGCGGGCGCAAGGCCTGGCGGCGCTCGACGCGCATCTCGACGGCGGCGCGCGCGTCGTGATCGTCACGGCGGCCCCCGCCCTGCTCGCCCAGGCCCTGGTCACGCCGCTCGGCCGCCCCATCGTCGTGCTGGGCACCTCCCTGAAGCCCAGGGCCGGGGGCTGGGTCGCCGACATCCACTGCCGCAACCGGCGAAAGTGCCAGGCCCTGGCCGAGGCCGGCCACGGCACGCGCTGGGCCTACGCCTATACCGACAGCCTCGACGACCTGCCCCTGCTGCAGGGCGCCGACCATCCGGTGATCGTCAAGGGCGGCCAGGCCGCCCAGCAGCGCCTCAGCCGCGCCGGGCTTCCGCACAGCCGGGCCTCGGCCTGGTAAGGCCCTAGAGAGGCTGTGGACAGTTGGTCCGGTAGAGCGATTTCACGTCTGCGGATGCGTTCTGGCGCCCGCGCCCCCCCTTATTCGTCATCCCCCGACTTGTTCGGGGGACCCAGGCGGAATCTGACGCCATGTCCAGCGCCGCTTGGGTCCCCCGCATAAAGCGGATGATGACGGAATTTTTGAGTTGAAGCAGCGCTCGTAGGCTTGGGGCAGATAACTGTCCGCAGTTCCTAGCGCGACTTGCCGTCGAATTGGTGAGGCTTGAGAGCAAACACATCCACGTCGTCCAGGCAGCGGACGTTGATCGCCGCCATCTCGGCGCCGCCCGGCCCGACGCCCCGGCCGAACGACTCGATGCCGCAGGTCTGGCAGAACAGGTGCGAGATCTTGTGGGTGTTGAAGCGATATTCGGTCAGGGCCTCGCCACCCTGTTGCAGCGTGAAGGCGCTGGCCGGGGCGAAGGCCAGGATCGAGCCCAGCTTGCCGCAGCGCGAACAGTTGCAGGTGATCAGGTTGTCGAGCTCGACCTCGACCGTGTAGCGCACCTGTCCGCACTGGCAGCCGCCCTGATGCGTGGCCATGACGTTGCTTCCTTTCCCAGTATCCACCAGGGCCGGCGCGCCTCTACGCCCGACCACCAACACAGTCTCGCACGCCAACCTGTCGCCCGACGCGATCGAAGCGCCGGCAAGTCCGGCGGACTCCAGCGAACACCTGACGCCGTCCACTTGCGTGGGGCGTCAGCCCGCCCCGGCGCCCAGTCCGCCTGTCCGTTCGGATGACGGCGCGGCCACCTCGTCATTGAAACTCTCGACCAGCGCGTCCAGCAGGTCCGCCCGGGATCCCATGCCCTCGGCGCTCAGCGCGTCCGCGACGTGCCCCGCGAGGTCCGCCAGAATGACGCCCCAGGCCGCAGTCTCCCTGGACACGCCGTCGCCCGCATAGAGCCCCACCCTCAAGGAGCAGTGCAGCCCCCGCTCGGCGATCCAGACGCGGGCAAGCTCCAGCGCGTCGGTATCGCGGAGCGCCGCCGGCGGAATTCCAAGCGCGTCCATCATGCCCCCCAATCCAAAAGGTTGAGACCAGGACGGGCGCAAGCGATCGACGCCGACGGCATCCCGATCCTGGAACGGCCCAAGATCGGCAATCCAGTCGCCGCGCCCGGTCGCATCACACGTCCTCCAGCAACGCCACCCCCGGCGCGGTCTTCAGGGCGCCGCGCAGGGCGGCGTCGAGGGTGTAGCGGCCGGGCAGCTTCATCTCGATCTCGCGGCCGCCGCCCAGGGCGGCGATCAGGCTAATCTCGCCGCCGCGCGGCGAGGCGGCGGGCTCCAGGCGCTTGCGCAGGGCGTCGATCTCGGTGGCCGAGGGCGACAGGTGCATGCGCAGGCCGGCCACCATGTTCTCGATGGCCTTCTCGATCGGCTCGGCGTCGTCGCCGAAGAACCGCACCTCGCCGTCGCGGGCCTTGGCCCGGACCTTGATCGACACCGCCTTGCCCGGCTCCAGCACCTCGCGGCACTTGCGCAGCGCCTCCGGCGGGAACAGCACCTCGTACTCGCCGCTGGGATCGGACAGCGACACGAAGGCGAAGCGCTCGCCGCTCTGCGAGGCCCGTTCCTGGCGGCGACGCACCACGCCGCACATCCGGAAGGCCTCCATGCCGGCCTCGGCGCGCGGGATGACCTCGGTCAGCATGGCGGTGCGCCGGCGGCGCAGCACTCCGACCAGGTCGTCCAGCGGGTGGCCGGTCAGGTAGAAGCCGACCGCGGCCAGTTCCTCGTCGAGCAGGTCGACCTGGCTCCACGGCTCGGTCTTCTTCAGGCGCGGCCGGCCGGCGGCCGGGTCGCCGCCGAACAGGGCGTGCTGCCCGCCCTGGCGGTCGGCGGCGATGCTCTGGCCATGGGCGATCAGCACGTCTGCCGAGGCGAAGATCTGGGCGCGGTTCTTGTGGAAGGAGTCGAAGGCCCCGGCCCGGGCCAGGTTCTCGATCGCCCGCTTGTTGACCAGCTTGGGATCGACCCGTTCGACGAAGTCGAAGATGTCGCGGAACGGCCCGCCCTCCTCGCGGATGGCGACTAGGTGCTCCATGGCTTGCAGGCCGACGTTGCGCACCGCGCCCAGCGCATAGAGCACCTCGCCGTTCTCGACCTCGAAGTCGGCGCCCGAGCGGTTGACGTCGGGCGCGCGCACAGTGATCGAGAACCGCCGGGCGTCCTGGTGGAAGACCGCCAGCTTGTCGGTGTTCGACAGGTCCAGGCTCATCGAGGCGGCCAGGAACTCGACCGGCGTATTGGCCTTCAGCCAGGCGGTCTGGTAGGCGATCAGGGCGTAGGCGGCGGCGTGCGACTTGTTGAAGCCGTAGCCGGCGAACTTGGCCACCAGTTCGAAGATCGAACCCGACTGCTCTTCCGGGACGCTCTTGTCCTTGGCCCCGGCGACGAAACGGATCTTCTGGAGATCCATTTCCTCCTTCTTCTTCTTGCCCATGGCCCGGCGTAGAAGGTCGGCTTCGCCCAGGCTGTAGCCCGCCAGGATCTGGGCGATCTGCATCACCTGTTCCTGGTAGACGATGACGCCGTAGGTCTCCTTGAGCACCGGCTCCAGCGACGGGTGCAGGTTGTCGACGGGTTTGCGGCCGAACTTGCAGTCGACGAAGGTGTCGATGTTGTCCATCGGGCCCGGTCGATACAGCGAGATCAGCGCGGTGATCTCCTCGATCGAGCCGCAGCGCATCTTGCGCAGGGTGTCGCGCATGCCCTGGCTTTCCAGCTGGAACACGCCCACCGTCTGGCCCGAGGCCAGCAGTTCGTAGGTCTTGGCGTCGTCGAACGGCAGCCGCGAAAGGTCCACCTCCTCGCCGCGCTTGCGCAGGTGCTTCACAGCCCGGTCCAGGACCGTCAGGGTCTTGAGGCCCAGGAAGTCGAACTTCACCAGGCCGGCGCTCTCGACCCACTTCATATTGAACTGGGTGGCCGGTAGGTCCGAGCGCGGATCCTTGTAGAGCGGGGTCAGCTGGGTCAGGGGCCGGTCGCCGATCACCACGCCGGCGGCGTGGGTCGAGGCGTTGCGGAACAGGCCTTCCAGCTGCAGGGCGACGTCCAGGCAGGCCTTGACGTTGCCGTCCTCGTCGCGCGCCTGCTTGAGGCGCGGCTCGATCTCGATGGCCTGGGCCAGGGTCACCGGCGCGGCCGGGTTGTTGGGCACCATCTTGCAGAGCCGGTCGACCAGGCCCAGCGGCAGCTGCATCACCCGCCCGACGTCGCGCAGCACGGCGCGAGCCTGCAAGCTGCCGAAGGTGATGATCTGGGCCACGCGGTCGCGGCCGTATTTTTCCTGCACGTAGACGATCACCTCTTCCCGCCGCTCCTGGCAGAAGTCGATGTCGAAGTCGGGCATGGAGACCCGCTCGGGATTGAGGAAGCGCTCGAACAGCAGGCCAAAGCGCAGCGGGTCGAGGTCGGTGATGGTCAGCACCCAGGCGACCAGCGACCCGGCGCCCGAGCCCCGGCCCGGGCCCACGGGAATGCCGTGCTCCTTGGCCCACTTGATGAAGTCCGACACGATCAGGAAGTAGCCGGGGAAGCCCATCTTGATGATGACGTTGAGCTCGAACTCGAGCCGGTCCCAATAGACCTGTTCCTCGACGGCCAAGGTCAGGCCCTCGAGGCGCTTCTTCAGGCCTTCGCGGGCCTGGTGGCTCAGTTCCTCGGGCTCGCTGCGGCCGTCGCCGGTGGGGAAGCTGGGCAGGATCGGGTCGCGCTTCTGGACCATGAAGGCGCAGCGGCGGGCGATATCCAGGGTGTTGTCGCAGGCTTCCGGCAGGTCGGCGAACAGCTTGCGCATGTCGTCGGCCGACTTGAACCAGTGCTCGGGCGTCACCCGCCGGCGCTCGTCCTGGCCGACGAAGGCGCCGTCGGAGATGCAGAGCAGCGCGTCGTGCGCGTCGTACAGCGCGGGCTTGGCGTAATAGACGTCGTTTGTGGCGACCAGCGGCGCGTCGTGCTCGTAGGCCCAGTGCACCAGCCCCGGCTCGGCGGCGGCCTGGCGCGGCAGGCCGTGGCGCTGCAACTCGACATAGAACCGGTCGCCGAACACCCGCTGCATCTCGGCCAGGGCGGCCTCGCCCTCGCCGGTCTTGCCGGAGGCGAACAGGGCGTCGACCGGACCGTCGGTTCCGCCCGACAGCAGGATCAGCCCCTCGGCGTGCTCGACCACCTTGGCCCACGGGACCACGGGCTCGGACATCTCGCCGCTTTCCAGATAGGCGATCGACGACAGTTCGGAGAGGTTGAGATAGCCCCGCTCGTTCTGGACCAGCAGGGTGATGGTCGGCGTCCGCGCCCAGCGCTCGGTCGGACCGGCGCCGATGCCCGAGACCGCCAGGGCGCAGCCGATGATCGGCTGGACCCCGTAGTCCTTCGAGTAGACGGAATATTCCAGCGCGCCGAACAGGTTGTTGCGGTCGACCAGTCCTGCCGCCGGCATGCCGGCCGCCGCGGCCAGGCCCGGGATCTTGTCGGCCTTGATCGCGCCTTCCAGCAGCGAATAGGCCGAGCGCACGCGAAGGTGGACAAATCCCTGACCTTCGTTGCCCGACATCACCGCACCTCGTTCTACGACTCAGGCCACCATCTGGGCGACCTGGCACATCATCCAGACGAAGCTGGCGACAGATACAAGCGCCAAAGACTCACGCGCGATACGGACCATGGGAACCCTCCTGCGGTCGTTGCTTGTTTGTTCTATATTCCACTTTTGTTCTCTTCCGCAAGAGACCCTTGTTCGATTGCGAGCTTTTTTGTCGCGGCCTCGGCGATGATCGCTCGCGGCCCGCATTTCCGGTGGATTTGAGACGCGGATCGGCTCAGATCGCCCCATGCGCCTGATCATCGACACCGACACCGCCGGGGACGACGTGTTCTCCCTGATGCTCGCCCTGCGCCGTCCGGGCGTCACCGTGGACGCCATCACCATCGCCCACGGCAATGTCGGGTTCGAGCAGCACGCCGAGAACGCGCTGGTCACGCTGGAGATGTGCGAACGGTCCGGCGTCCCGGTCTATCTGGGCGCCCAGCGGCCGTTCACCCGCGCGCCCCTCGACGCGGCCTATGTGTTCGGGGCCGACGGCATGAGCGACAGCGACATTCCGCGCGCCGTCCAGCGCCCCTCCCCCGGCCACGCCGCCGACGAGATCGTGCGGCGGGTGATGGCGGCGCCGGGCGAGATCACCCTGATCGCCCAGGCCCCGCTGACCAACATCGCCCTCGCCTATCTGCGCGAGCCGCGCATCGCCCAGGCGGTCAAGCACCTGTGGATCATGGGCGGCACGGACAACGGCGTGGGCAATGTCACGCCGGCGGCCGAGTACAACCTCTATGTCGATCCCGAAGCGGCCAAGATCGTCGTCAACGCCGGTTTCGCGATGAGCATCGTCACCTGGACGCAAACGCTGCGCGACGGCCTGTTGACCCTGGACCAGCTGGCGGCGCTGGACGCCCTGGGCACGCCACGCGCGGCGTTCTTCACCCAGGTCAACCGCGCGTCCCTGGCCTTCGCCCAGGAGACCGAGCATCTGGACGGCAGCCTGCATCCCGACGCCCTGACCTGCGCCGTCGCCCTGGACGAGCGCCTGATCCTGGAGTCGGAAATGGCCGTGGTCGACGTCGAGACGATGGGCGAGCTGACGCGGGGCTACCTCAGCGTCTCCAATCACATCCTGCCCGACATCGAGGTCGCCGACCCGGCCCTGCGCCGCCGTCCGCCCAACGCCCGGGTCATCAAGCGGATCGACCAGCAGGGCTTCTACGACGCGCTGCGTGAAGCCCTGCTCTAGGCGCTAGAACGTCTGCGCCACCAGGTGACCGTCCTTCAGGGCGAAGACCCGGTCCATGTAGCGGGCTAGGTCCATGTTGTGGGTGGCGATCAGGGCTGCCACGCCGCGCTGGCGGGCCTGCTCGTAGAGCGCCTGGAACACCCCCGCCGAATTGGCCGGGTCGAGGTTGCCGGTCGGCTCGTCGGCCAGCAGCAGCTTGGGCTTGTTGGCCAGGGCGCGGGCGATGGCCACCCGCTGCTGCTCGCCGCCCGACATCTGGCCCGGCTGGTGGTTGAGCCGCTCGGCCAGGCCCAGCTGGTTCAGCATTTCGGTCGCGGCGGCGCGCGCCTCGGCCTTGCTCTTGCCGGCGATCATCGCCGGCATGGCGACGTTCTCGACCGCGCTGAACTCGGGCAGCAGGTGGTGGAACTGATAGATGAAGCCCACGGTCGACAGCCGCACCTTGGTGCGCTGGCGCTCCGACAGCTTGGAGCAGTCGCGGCCGTCCAGGGCGATCAGCCCGGCGTTGGGCTTTTCCAGCAGGCCGGCCGCGTGCAGCAGCGACGACTTGCCCGAACCGGACGGGCCGATCAGCCCGACCACCTCGCCCGGATAGACGTCCAGGTCGACGCCGCGCAGCACGTTGAGCGCCCCGGCCTCGGTGACATAGGTGCGCTCGACCCCGCGCAGGGCCAGGACGGGGCTGGGGACCGGATGGCCGGCGGGGCTACTCATAGCGAAGGGCCTCAACCGGATCGAGATGCGAGGCCCGGATGGCGGGCGGCAGGGTGGCCAGGATGCTCATCGCGGTGGAGATGCCGACGATGCTGGCGACCTCCGCCCAGTCGATCTTGGCCGGGATGTGGGCCAGGAAATAGATGTCGGCGCTGAACACCGCCGTGCCCGTCACCCATTCCACGAAGGCCTGGATGGCGGTGATGTTGGCGCAGAACAGCACCCCCAGCAGCAGGCCGGCCAGGGTGCCGGCCAGGCCGATCGAGGCGCCGGCCATGATGAAGATCCGCAGGATCGAGGCCTGCCCCGCCCCCATGGTCCGCAGGATGGCGATGTCGCGGCCCTTGTTCTTCACCAGCATGACCAGGGCCGAGATGATGTTAAGGGTGGCGATGGCGACGATGAAGAACAGGATCAGCCGCATCACCTTGCGTTCCACCTGCAGGGCGTTGAAGTAGCTGGAGTTCTTGTCCATCCAGTCCTGGACGAAGGCGCCCGGGCCGCTGGCCTGCTCGATCGAGGCCTTGATGTCCCGGGCCTTGTCCGGGTCGGCGACCTTGATCTCCACATAGTCGATCGAGGTGTCGCGGCCGAAGAACAGCTGGGCCTGGGGCAGCGCCATGTAGACGAAGCTCTCGTCGAACTGGCTCATGCCGACGCTGAAGATCCCGCCGACCGTGTAGTCCTTCTCGCGCGTCGAGGTCCCGAAGGCGGTGGCCGGGCCCGAGGGCGAGATCAGGGTGATGGCGTCGCCGACCGACAGGCCCAGGTTGCGGGCCATGCGGTCGCCGATCAGCACGATGTCGCCGCCGTATTCGCCCTCGCCGAACCCGGCCAGCGAGCCGCGCTTGATGTTGCTGGCGATCATCTTCATGCCGCGCAGGTCGGCCGGGGTGACGCCGCGCACGATCGCGCCCGACACCTGGCTGGGGCCGATGACCATGGCCTGGGCCTCGACCATCGGCGCGGCCTGGGTCACCCCGGGCACGGCCTTGATGCGGGTGATGACGCCGGCGCGGTCGGGACCGTTGAGCAACGGCCCCTGGGCGTAGACGTGGCCGTTGAAACCCAGCAGCCGGCCGAGCAACTCGGCCCGGAAGCCGTTCATCACGCTCATCACGGTGATCAGGGCGAAGACCGCCAGCATCACCGCCGCGAACGAGATGATGGCGATCAGCGCCACGCCGCCGTTCTTGCGCTTGTTGCGCAAGTACCGCCAGGCGACGGTGCGCTCCCAGGTTCCGAACGGACCGGCCGCGCCGAGGGCCATCAGGCGGCCTTGCCCGAAAGCTGGGCGATCACCTCGGCCAGCGGCGCGGTGTGACGCTCACCGGTCTTGCGGTTCTTGATCTCGACCACGCCCTCGGCGATCCCCTTGGGCCCGACGATCATCTGCCAGGGCACCCCGATCAGGTCCATCGAGGCGAACTTGCCGCCGCCGCGGGCGTCGGTGTCGTCATAGAGCACCGCCTTGCCGGCCGCCGTCAGGGCCTTGTAGGCGCCCTCGCAGGCTTCGTCGCAGGCGGCGTCGCCGACCCGCAAGGAGATGATCCCGACGTCGAACGGCGCCACCGACTCCGGCCAGATGATCCCGGCCTCGTCGTGGCTGGCCTCGATGATCGCGCCCAGCAGGCGCGAGACGCCGACGCCGTAGCTGCCCATCTGCACCGGGGTGTCCTTGCCGTCCGGACCAGCCACCAGGGCCTTCATCGGCTCGGAATACTTGGTCCCGAACGAGAAGATGTGACCGACCTCGATGCCGCGCGCCGACAGGCGGTCGCCCTCGGGCAGCTTGGCGAAGGCCTCGGCGTCGTGCATTTCCTCGGTGGCCGCGTAGAGCGCCGTGCGCTGGTCGACCAGCGGCTGCAGGTCGCCGTACCAGTCGACGTCGGGGCCGGGGGCGCCCATCTCGACCAGATCCTTGTGGCAGAACACCTCGCTCTCGCCGGTGTCGGCCAGGACGATGAACTCGTGGCTCAGGTCGCCGCCGATCGGGCCGGTGTCGGCGCGCATCGGCACCGCCTTCAGACCCATGCGGGCGAACAGGTTCAGGTAGGCCACGAACATGCGGTTGTACGACTTGCGCGCGCCCTCGGCGTCGAGGTCGAAGCTGTAGGCGTCCTTCATCAGGAACTCGCGGCCGCGCATCACGCCGAAGCGCGGGCGGCGCTCGTCGCGGAACTTCCACTGCACGTGATAGAGGTTCTTGGGCAGGTCCTTGTAGCTCTTGACCGAGCCGCGGAAGATCTCGGTGATCATTTCCTCGTTGGTGGGGCCGTACAGCAGCTCGCGCTCGTGGCGGTCGACGATGCGCAGCATCTCGGGGCCGTAGGCGTCGTAGCGGCCCGACTCGCGCCACAGGTCGGCCAGTTGCAGGGTCGGCATCAGGAGCTCGATCGCCCCGGCCCGGTCCATCTCCTCGCGGACGATCTGCTCGACCTTGTTGAGCACCCGCAGGCCCAGCGGCAGCCAGGCATAGATGCCCGCCGCCTCCTGGCGGATCATGCCGGCCCGCAGCATCAGCTGGTGCGAGACGATCTGGGCGTCGGAAGGGGCTTCTTTGAGAACGGGCAGGAAATAGCGCGACAGGCGCATGGAACGGACGTCTCCGGGGAATTCGAGGCGTTGAGATAGCCGCTTGGGCGTCAGCTTGGCAACGCGCGCGGCGAAAAGATGGCCGCCAAGCGCTTTCGGGCGAGGCGGCGGCCGGTTCGCGTGAAGAAAACGCGCCAACAAGGGAGCGCCGTCAGGAACGAAAAGAAGGCCGCGCGGTTCACGCGCGGCCTTTCAAGTCATCGTCGGGGAAGACGCCACAGAGCAAGGTCGAAAAGCCGACCTCGTGAGTCTGAGCCTAGGCCGCGAACGACTGTTCGGGGCGCCAGATTGCGTCTGGCCTGACCACTTGGCGAAGTTCGCCCAGGGATTGGGCGAATGACGGTAAATTCGACGCGCGCCGCCCAAGGCTTGGGCGCCATTCATATGATCAATAGGTAGCCGGCAGGCTCGGCAGGGTGATCAGCTTGAAATGGATGACCAGCAGCAGACCCGCCATCACCAGGGCCGAAACCCAGGTGGTGGTGAAGAATTTGCGCTTCAGGTTCGGATTGACCGGCGCGCCGGGATCCGCGCCGGGCGGCGGCGTGATGCCCATCTCGTGGAAGGTGCGGTTGCCCAGCGGTAGCACGGCGAACAGCGTGGTCCACCAGATGGTCAGATAGACGGCGATGCAGGTGACCGGACCCATCAGTGAGCCTCCCCATTTTCGTTTTTGGCAGGGGTTTCCATGAGCTCGACCAGCATGCCGCCCATGTCCTTGGGGTGAACGAAGATGATCAGCGTACCATGGGCGCCGATCCGCGGCTCGCCCAGGACGGTGGCGCCCTTGGCGACCAGGCTGTCGCGGGCCTCGTAGATGTTTTCCACCTCGAAGCAGACGTGGTGCTGGCCGCCCTTGGGGTTCTTGGCCAGGAAGCCGTGGATCGGCGATTTTTCGCCGTAGGGCTCGATCAGTTCGATCTGGCTGTTGGGCAGGTTGACGAAGCACACCCAGACGCCCTGCTCGGGCATGGCCCACTTCTCGGTGTGCGACGTCGCGCCCAGCAGGTCGCGGTACATCTTCAGCGAGTCGTCGATGGAGGGCGTGGCGACGCCGACGTGGTTGAGCTTGCCGATCATGCGTTCCGGGTCCTGCGCGCTGGGACGCGCGGTTGATGAGGACCGCGCGACCCTGTCTTGTTTTCCGAGGGTATAGACGACTTCATGGACCCCCGGCGAGGCGTTTCCGAGGCGCCGGCCGCCCGGCGAACGGGCTAGGCCCGCCCAGGCATGGCCTTCAGCCAGTGGAAGCGCACCGGCGTCACCTGGACCAGCAACAGGCCGGCGACGAAGCCGCCGAGGTGGGCCTGCCAGGCGATGCCGATGATCCCGACGCCCGAGGCCAGGCCGTAGGCCGCGCCAAGACCGACCACCAGGAGGTTCGAGATCACCGCGGAGACGACCTGCCGCATCACCGTGCCGGAGAAGATCGGCGCCAGCTTGATCTCGCCGGGTCCGCTCAGGCGGGCCACGGCGCCCCAGAGCCCGAAGATCGCGCCCGAGGCACCGACGACCGCGCCCTGCCCCGGCGACAGCAGCAGGAACACCGCGCCGCCGGCCAGGCCGCAAACGAGATAGAACGCCAGGAAAAGCAAGCCGCCCAAGGCGTCTCGGCCCAGGCGCTGCGCGATCGCCGGCCCCAGGGCGACGAGCGCCGCGCTGTTCATGGCGATGTGCAGCCAGCCCGCATGCAGGAACATGTGGGTCAGGATCGTCCACCACAGACCGTGCGCGAAGCCGGGCGCCGACAGCGCGCCATAGACGAAGATCGCGTCGCCGTAACCTCGCGCGTCGCCGATCAGTTGGCCGGCGAAGACCAGCCAGATCACGGCGGTCATCACCAGGACCGGCCAGGCCTCGAACCACAGCATCGCGGGCCCCCTGCCCCACAGCGCCTCGCGCCGTGGGGCCTCGGAGACGCGCGGCGGCTGCTCGCTCATCGCGCGGCTAGATCCGCAGCACCGTGGTCTCGACCACGGGCTTGCGTTCCCAGATGCGGAAGGCGGCCTTCTTGACGGCCCGCGAGATGGCGCTTTCGATGGCCTCGTCGATCTCGCGCTGGTCGTCCTTCATGCGCTTGAAGGCGGTCTCGGCCTCTTCCGCCAGATCGTCCAGCGCGTCGTCCAGCGGATATTCGGCGTCGCCGGCCAGGCCCAGGCCGCGGACCTGCGGGCCCGAGACGATGCGGCTCCTGCCGTCCAGCACAACCGACACGGCCAGCATGCCGTTGAACGCCGCGTGACGCCGCTCGCGCAGGGCCTCGCCGTTCTCGGGCGTCACCACGCCGCCGTCGACATAGAGGCGGCCCGAGGGCACCTCATCGATGATCGCCGGATGGCCGGGGGCCAGGCGCACCATGTCGCCGTTGCGCGGGCTGACGGCGTGCGGGACCTGCAGGTCCTTGGCGAAGGCGGCGTGCTCGATCAGGTGGCGGCGCTCGCCATGGGTCGGCACGGCGATGGTTGGCCGGGCCCACTGGTACATCTGCTTGAGTTCGTCGCGGCACGGGTGGCCGCTGACGTGGATGCCGGGGGTGTCGCGTTCGGTGTGCAGGCGCACGCCGCGGTCGGCCAGCTTGTTCTGCAGGTTGCGGATCGGGATCTCGTTGCCGGGGATGACCCGCGAGCTGAAGATCACGTGGTCGCCCTGCGAGAGCTTGACGTGCGGGTGGGTGCCCTCGGCGATGCGGGCCAGGGCGGCGCGCGCCTCGCCCTGGCTGCCGGTGCAGAGGAACAGCACTTCGTTCTCGGGTAGGTACTTGGCCTGGTCGTCGGTGATGAAGGGCTCCAGGCCCTCCAGCAGGCCGACATGGCGGGCGGCGGCGGCCATGCGGTGCATCGAGCGGCCGGCCAGGCAGACCTTGCGGCCGGCGGCCTGGGCGGCGCGGATCACGGTGTCCATGCGGGCCACGTTCGAGGCGAAGCAGGCCACGGCGATCTTGCCGGTCAGGCTCTTGATCAGCCGGTTCATCGCCACGCGGACGTCGGCTTCGGAGCCGGCCACGCCGTCGACGAAGACGTTGGTGCTGTCGCAGACCATGGCCAGGACGCCCTCGTCGCCGAGGCGCTGGATGGCCTCGATGTCGGTGGGGCCGCCCAGTTGGGGATCAGGGTCGATCTTCCAGTCGCCGGTGTGCAGGATCGTGCCCAGCGGCGTCTTGATCGCCACGCCGTTCGGCTCGGGGATCGAGTGCGTCAGGGTGATCATTTCCAGGTGGAACGGACCCAGGTCGAAACTGCCGCCCAGCGGGATCTCGGTGATCGGCACCTCGCCCAGCAGGCCGGCGTCGCGCAGTTTCTCGCGCAGCAGGAAGGCGGTGAACGGCGTGGCGTAGACCGGGGCCTTAAGGCGCGGCCACAGCCAGTGCACGGCGCCCAGGTGGTCTTCGTGGGCGTGGGTCAGGACGATGCCGATGATGTCCTTGGCATAGGCCTCGATGAACTCGGGGTCGGGCAGGATGATCTCGACGCCCGGCGTGGTCTGGTCGCCGAAGGTCACGCCCAGGTCGACGACGATCCACTTGCGATCATGCGCCGGGCCGTAGCCGTACAGGTTGAAGTTCATGCCGATCTCGTTCGAGCCGCCCAGCGGCAGGAAAACGAGTTCGTCCTTGGGAGAAGGCTTGTCGGTATATTTGGTCATTAGGTCTCTAAATGGGTGTTACGGCGATGAATTTCGAGGAGACCACGGATGGTCAGATCTGAATCGAAGTGGTCGATGCTGTCGGTGGCGCCCTCGAACAGCGAGGCGACGCCGCCGGTGGCGACCACGGTCATGGGCTGCGCCCGCTCGGCCTTGATCCGGGCCACCAGGCCCTCGATCAATGAAATATAGCCCCAGAATACACCCGACTGCATGGCGCTGACAGTGTCGGTGCCGACGATGCGGTTCTTGGCCGGGCGCTGGATGGCGATGCGCGGCAGCTTGGCCGCCGCCTCGTGCAGGGCCTGCATGGACAGGTTGATGCCGGGGGCGATGATCCCGCCCTCGAAGGCGCCGTCGGCGCCGACGATGTCGAAGGTGGTGGCCGTGCCGCTGTCGATGACGATCAGCGGGCCCGGATAGACCATGTGCGCGCCCACGGCGTTGACCAGGCGGTCGGCCCCGGCCTCGGACGGCTTGTCGATCCGCACGTCGACGCCCAGCTCGGCGTTCTCGCCGATCACCAGCGGCTCGACGTTGAAATAGCGGCGCGACAGGTTGCGCAGGTTGAAGATCGACTGCGGCACGACGCTGGAGATGATGCAGGCGTCGATGGCCCGGAAGCCCAGGCCCTGCATCGACAGCAACTGCGACAGCCAGACCACGTACTCGTCGGCCGTGCGCGTGCTCTCGGTGGCGGCGCGCCACTGGGCGATCCACTCGTTGCCATCATGGATGGCGAACATGGTGTTGGTGTTGCCCTGTTCGATGGCCAGCAACATCAGGAGGCCCCTCCGAAAAAGACGTCGCCGGCGGTGATCCGGCGCAATTGACCGTCGGCCAGACGAAGACGCAGCGCGCCGTCGCCGTCCAGTCCTTCCGCGATCCCCTCCAGGGTCTCGGTCCCCAGGCGGGCGACGCAGGGCTCGCCCAGGCCATGGGCCCGCGCGGTCCAGGCGTCGGCGATGGCCGGGAAGCCCAGCCGCAGCCAGACGTCGTTCCAGCGCGCGAAGGCGGCGGCCAGGACCTCGATCGCCTCGATGGGCGACGGCGGCGGGGCGGCCCTGTAGGTCGGGATGGCGGTGGCGGGGCGTTCGCTGTCGATCGGCTTGCGGGCCAGGTTGACCCCGATCCCGACCGCGATCCACAGCCCGCCGTTCGGCCGCGCCCCGGACTCCACCAGGATGCCGCTGACCTTCAGCCCGCCCAGCAGCGGGTCGTTGGGCCATTTGAGGCTGACCAGGCTGGCGGGCACGTAGGCGGCCAGCAGGTCGGCCACCGCCAGGGCGGCGACGAACGACACCTGGGCGGCTTGCGCGGGCGGCTTGTCGGTCGAGAACAGCAGGGTGGCGGCCAGGTTGCCCTCGCCGGTTTCCCAGGCCCGGCCCCGTCGGCCGCGACCGGCCGTCTGGCGCAGGCCCACGATCCAGACCGGGCCCGCCTCCCCCGCTTCCGCGCGGCGACGGGCCTCGGCGTTGGTCGAGTCGATCTCGTCCAGGACGACGACGGGCGCGGGCGAAACAGCGCCCGTCACGTCACGCGTGGCCAAAAGCCGCCGCGGCGGCCCTGGCTGCGGGGTCGAGCCAGATCAGCGCGACCAGCACGACCGGGAACGAGAACAGCGCCGCGGCGAAGCCGATCGCCCGGGCGGTCGGTTGCGGCTTGTCCACCGCGCTGGCCGGAGCGTCGAACCACATCGTCTTGATCAGGCGCAGATAGTAGAACGCCGCGACCACGCTGCCGACCAGGCCCAGCACCGCCGCCCATTGCAGCAGCACGTCGCCCGAGCCCATGGCGGCCCCGAACACGTAGAACTTGGCCCAGAAGCCCGAGAACGGCGGCAGGCCCAGGGCCGACAGCGAGAACGCGGTCATGGCCAGGGCGACGCCCGGACGTTCCTTCACCAGGCCGGCCATGTCCTCGATGGTCTCCATGGGCTTGCCGTCGCGCGACAGGGCCTGGAGGCAGGCGAAGAAGCCGGTGACGTCGACCATGTAGAGGGTCATGAACAGCAGCATCGAGCCCAGGCCGGTCTCGCCGCCGGTCGCCACGCCCAGCAGGGCGTAGCCGACATTGGCGATCGAGCTGTAGGCCCACAGGCGCTTGAGGTTGCTCTGGGCCAGGCCGGCGAAGGCCCCGACGAACACCGAGGCCAGGGACGTGATGATCAGGATCTGGCGCCATTGGCCCGCCGCGTCCGGGAAGGCGTCGCCCAGCACGCGGGCCAGCATCATCATGGCGGCCAGCTTCGGCGCGGCGGCGAAGAAGCCGACGACCGGGGTCGGGGCGCCTTCATAGACGTCCGGGGTCCACATGTGGAACGGCGCGGCCGAGACCTTGAACGCCAGGCCGCAGATCAGGAACACTAGGCCAAACAGCAGGCCCATGCCGTGCGCCCCGTGGGCGACGGCGGCGATGTCGGCGAAACGGGTCGAGCCGGCGAAGCCGTAGATCAGCGAGGCGCCGTACAGCAGCAGGCCCGACGACAGGGCCCCGAGCACGAAGTACTTCAGGCCGGCTTCGGACGACTTGGCGTCGTCACGGCGGAAGGCGGCCAGGACATAGAGCGCCAGCGACTGCAGCTCGACGCCGATATAGAGGCTGATCAGGTCGCCGGCCGAGGCGGTGACGCCCATGCCCAGGGCGGCCAGCACGATCAGCACGGCGAATTCGAACTTCTGGTCGCCGCGGACGGCCAGCCAGCGGTCGCCCAGCACGACGGCGATGGCGCTGAACAGGTAGATGGCGACCTTGGCGTAGGTGGCGGCGGCGTCGGCGGCATAGACGCCGTTGAACGCGTGGCCGTGCGGCCCGGCCATGGCGGCCACGGCCGCGCCCAGCAGGGCCAGGACGGCCGCGCCGGTGAACAGCGGGGAGACCTTGCCGTGGAACGCGCCCCAGACCAGGAGCACCAGGGCCGAGGCCCCGAGGATCGCTTCGGGAAGAACGAGGGAGAAGTTGGCGGCGAACGTCATGGTGTCCCTCACCCGCCCACGGCGGCGCGCCAGGCGCCGACGAGCCCGTCGACGGACGACGCGGTCAGGTTCAATACGAGATTGGGATAAACGCCGAGCACCAGGGTGGCGATGATCAGCGGGGCGAAGATCAGGATCTCGCGCTTGTCGAGGTCGGTGATCGTCTTGAGGTCCGGATTGACGATCTCGCCGAACATCACGCGACGATAGAGGTTCAGGGCGTAGACCGCCGACAGGATGACGCCGGTGGTGGCCACGATCGCCGTCCAGGTCGAGGCCTTGTACGTGCCGACCATGGTCAGGATCTCGCCGACGAAGCCCGAGGTGCCCGGCAGGCCGACATTGCCCATGGTGAACAGCATGAACGTCGCCGCGTACCAGGGCATGCGGTTGGTCAGGCCGCCGTAGAAGGCGATCTCGCGGGTGTGCATGCGGTCATAGACCACCCCGACGCAGAGGAAGAGCGCGCCGGAGATCACCCCGTGGCTCAGCATCTGGAACAGCGCGCCCTGCTCGCCCTGGGCGTTGCCCGAGAAGATGCCCATGGTCACGAAGCCCATGTGGGCCACCGACGAATAGGCGATCAGCTTCTTGATGTCGGTCTGACGGAAGGCGACCAGCGAGGTGTAGACGATGGCGATCGCCGACATCGCGAACACCAGCGGCTGGAACATCTCCGAGGCGTTGGGGAACATCGGCAGGCTGAAGCGCATGAAGCCGTAGCCCCCCAGCTTCAGCAGGATGCCCGCCAGGATCACCGAACCGGCCGTCGGGGCCTCGACGTGGGCGTCGGGCAGCCAGGTGTGGACCGGCCACATCGGCATCTTGACCGCGAAGCTGGCGAAGAAGGCCAGCCACAGCCAGGTCTGCAGCCACGGGGCGAACTTGTAGGTCATCAGCACCGGGATCGACGAGGTGTGGGCGATGGCGATCATCGACAGGATGGCCGCCAGCATCAGCACCGAGCCGAGCAGGGTGTAGAGGAAGAACTTGTAGGCCGCGTAGATCCGGCGCTTGCCGCCCCAGATGCCGATGATCAGGAACATCGGAACCAGGCCACCCTCGAAGAAGAGGTAGAACAGGATCAGGTCCAGGGCGCAGAACACGCCGATCACCAGGGTCTCGAGAACCAGGAAGCAGATCAGGTATTCGACGATCCGCTTATCGATCGATTTCCAGCCGGCGATGATGCAGAGCGGCAGCAGGAACGCCGTCAGCAGCACGAACAGGATCGAGATGCCGTCGACGCCCATGCGGTAGTGCAGGCCGGCGAACCAGGCCACGTCTTCCACGAACTGGAAGCCGGGGTTCTTGGCGTCGAACTGGGCGACCAGCAGGATCGACAGGGCGAAGGTGACCAGGGTGGTCGCCAGGGCGATCCACTTGGCCAGGTTGTCGGTCTTGGCGTTGTCGCCCGAGGCGGCGCGAACCGCCAGGAGGACGGCCACGCCGACGAGCGGGGCGAAGGTAGTGAGGCTAAGCAGGCCGGTCATCGATCCGTCCTCAACGGAATGCATAGAGGGCGAACGTCAGCAGGCCGGCGACGCCGAGCAGCATGACGAAGGCGTAGTGATAGACGTAGCCGCTCTGCAGCTTGCCGGTCCGCCGACCGACCGCGTAGCTGACGGCGCTGACGCCGTCCGGTCCGAGGCCATCGATCAGCTTCTGGTCGCCGCCCTTCCAGAACAGGTCGCCGAGGAACTTGGCCAGGCGCACGAAGGTGGCTTGGTACAGCTCGTCGAAGAACCACTTGTTGTAGAAGAACACGTACAGCGGGCCGTTGCGGGCCGCGAGCTTGGCGCCCAGGCCTTCCTTCCAGATGTAGACGTAGAAGGCGATGGCGAGGCCGAGGATCGAGGCGACCAGCGGGCTCCACTTCACCCACTCGGCCACTTCGTGGGCTTCGTGCAGCACGTGGTTGGTTGGGGCGTTGAAGATCGCGCCGCGCCAGAACTCGACCTGATGATGGCCGACGAAATAGTCGGTGAACAGGAAGCCGGCGAAGATCGCGCCGATCGACAGCACGATCAGCGGCACCAGCATCACCCAGGGGCTCTCGTGCGGTGTGTGGTCATGGCCATGGTCGTCCCCGTTCGGGAGCGGTTCGTCATGGGTCTCGATCTGGGCGTCGGACGCGTGGTCGTCGTGCCCGTGCGCGTCATGGGCGTGGTGATCGTCATGGCCCCAGCGGGCGTGGCCGTTGAAGGTGAAGAAGGCCACGCGCCAGGAGTAGAACGAGGTCAGGCCCGCCACCAGCACGCCGATCGCCCAGGCGAACATCGCGATGCCGTTGTGGCCGCCGGCGGCGAAGGCCGCCTCGATGATGGTGTCCTTCGAGTAGAAGCCGGCGAAGCCCAGGTGCAGCGGCGGGAAGCCCAGACCGGTGATGGCGATGGTGCCGACGGTCATGGCGATGAAGGTCACCGGCAGCAGCTTGGCCAGGGCCCCGTACTTCCGCATGTCCTGCTCGTGGTGCATGCCGTTGATCACCGAGCCGGCCCCCAGGAACAGCAGCGCCTTGAAGAAGGCGTGGGTGAACAGGTGGAACATCGCCGCCTGGTAGGCGCCGACCCCGGCCGCGAAGAACATGTAGCCCAGCTGCGAACAGGTCGAATAGGCGATGACCCGCTTGATGTCGTTCTGGGTCAGGCCGACCGTGGCGGCGAACAGGGCGGTGACCGCGCCGATCACCGTGACGATGTTCTTGGCGACGGGCGCGTATTCGAACATCGGCGACAGCAGGCACAGCATGTAGACGCCGGCGGTGACCATGGTCGCCGCGTGGATCAGGGCCGAGACCGGGGTCGGGCCTTCCATGGCGTCCGGCAGCCAGGTGTGCAGGAAGAACTGCGCCGACTTGCCCATCGCGCCGATGAACAGCAGGAAGCAGGCGATGTCGACCAGCGGGAAGGTGTGGCCGGCGAACTCCCAGGTGCGCGCCGCGCCCGAGGCGATCTGCGGGAAGATCTCGGCGAACTGGATCGAACCGAACGCCCAGAAGGTGGTCATGATGCCCAGGGCGAAACCGAAGTCCCCCACCCGGTTGACGACGAAGGCCTTGATGGCGGCGGCGCTGGCGGTCGGCTTCTTGAACCAGAAGCCGATCAGCAGGTACGAGGCCAGGCCCACCCCTTCCCAGCCGAAGAACAGCTGCATGAAGTCGGCGGCGGTGACCAGCGCCAGCATGGCGAAGGTGAACAGCGACAGATAGGCGAAGAACCGCGGCTTGTCCGGGTCGTGCGCCATGTAGCCCCAGCTGTAGACGTGGACGAGGGCCGAGACCGTCGTGACCACGATCAGCATCACCGCCGACAGGGCGTCGATGCGGATCGACCAGTTGGAGACGAAGTTTCCGACGTGGATGAAGGGCAGCAGGTCGACCGTGAAGGCCTCCAGGTGGCCCCAGGTCCATTGGCCGAAGACGTACCAAGACAGGGCGCAGGCCAGGATCAGGCCGCCCGTGGTGATGGCCTGCGAGGCGACGTCGCCGATGCGGCGGCCGAACAGGCCGGCCACGATCGCGGCGAGCAGCGGCGCGAAGACGATGATGGTGACGAGAGTCTGCACTGCGATCAGCCCTTCATCACGCTGGCGTCGTCGACGGCGATGTCTCCGCGGTTACGGAAGAACGTCACCAGGATAGCCAGGCCGACGGCCGCTTCGGCCGCGGCGACGGTCAGCACGAACATGGCGAAGATCTGCCCCACCACGTCATGCAGATAGACCGAGAAGGCCACCAGGTTGATGTTCACCGCCAGCAGGATCAGCTCGATCGACATCAGGATGACGATGATGTTCTTGCGGTTCACGAAGATGCCGAAGACGCCGATCGTGAACAGGATGGCGGCGACGACGAGATAGTGAGACAGGCCGATCATTCGCTGATCCCCTCGCCCGGCTTGATCTGCACGAGTTCCATCCCGGTCTTTGGCGTACGGGCGATCTGCTTGCCGATGTCCTGGCGCTTGACGCCCGGCTTGTGGCGCAGGGTCAGGACGATGGCGCCGATCATGGCCACCAGCAGCACCAGGCCCGCCAGTTGGAAGAAGAAGATGTAGTCGGTGTAGAGAACCCGGCCGATCATCTCGGTATTGGGCACGCCCGGCGCCGAGGCCATCGGGACGGCGCTCTTGCCCGCCGCGCCGTTGGTGGCCACCGTCGCGGCGACGAAGATCATCTCCAGCGTCAGGAAGCCCGCCACCAGCCCGCCGATCGGCAGGTACTGGGCGAAGCCCTGTCGCAGCTCGGCGAAGTCCACGTCGAGCATCATCACGACGAACAGGAACAGCACCGCGACCGCGCCCACATAGACGACGATCAGCAGCATCGCCAGGAACTCCGCGCCCAGCAGGACGAAGAGGCCGGCGGCCGAGAAGAAGGCGGTGATCAGGAAGAGCACCGAGTGCACGGGGTTGCGCGCCGAGACGACGAGAAGACCCGCCACCACAGTCGCTACCGCCAGCAAATAGAAAGCTATCGCCTGCAAGGCCATCGGCCCAGGTGCTCCCTTGAAAACCGTAAAACACAGACGAGCCGGATGGCTCGCCGTCTACCCTCGGAATCGCGCCCCGTCCTTTAGCGGTAGGGCGCGTCCAACTCCAGATTCTTCGCGATCAGCCGCTCCCAACGGTCGCCGTTGTCGAGCAGCTTTTCCTTGTCGTAGTAGAGCTCTTCGCGCGTCTCGACGGCGTACTCGATGTTCGGCCCCTCGACGATGGCGTCCACCGGGCAGGCCTCCTGGCACAGGCCGCAATAGATGCACTTGACCATGTCGATGTCGTAGCGGGTCGTGCGGCGGCTGCCGTCCTCGCGCGGTTCGGCCTCGATGGTGATGGCCTGGGCCGGGCAGATGGCCTCGCACAGCTTGCAGGCGATGCAGCGCTCCTCGCCCGACGGATAGCGACGCAGGGCGTGCTCGCCGCGGAAACGGGGCGACTGCGGGCCGCGCTCGTTCGGATAGATCACCGTCTTCTTCGGGGCGATCATGTACTTCATGGCCAGGCCGAAGGCGCCCGCGAAGTCGAGCAGCGCCACGCCTTTGATGGCTTGGGAAATGCGTTGCATCATGGACGCTGCTTACCCTTCGAGATCACGCAGGTGTAGTTCGAAAGCTGAGCGGGGTCGCCCCCGTCCTGCTTGGATTCAATCTTGCCGCCGTCTGCGGCGCATTTCTCGCTGTCGCGACGCAATTGGTCATAGCTGGCCACCCCACGCCCCAGCGAATAGGACGTCTTGCCCGAGGCCACGTCGTCGGTCGCGCAGCCCGCCAGGGCCAGGCCGAGGCCGGCGAGCAGGGCCATGGAGGCCAGGATGGTGGTCTTGCCGATCACGCCTGGATTCCGAACACGCGCCAGCCGGCCACCAGCGCCACCAGCACCAGCGACATCGGCAGGAAGACCTTCCAGCCCAGCCGCATCAGCTGGTCGTAGCGGTAGCGAGGCACGATGGCCTTGGCCATGGCGAACATGAAGAACCAGAAGATGATCTTGGCGAAGAACACCAGGAACCCGAAGATGCTGACCGCCGTCGGCGGCAGGCCGTTCAGGAACGGCGTCGGGAAACCGGGATTCCAGCCGCCGAAGAACAGCACGCTGATCATCGCGCACATCAGCACGATGTTCGAATATTCGCCGATCATGAACAGCAGGTACGGGGTCGAGCTGTACTCGACCTGGTAGCCGGCCACGAGTTCGGATTCGGCTTCGGGAAGGTCGAAGGGCGGGCGGTTGGTCTCGGCCAGGGCCGAGATGTAGAACATGCCCATGGCGATGATCATCACCGGGGCCAGGATCAGGTTCCTCAACCCGCCGCCGAACACGTTCCAGTTCCAGATCCAGCCGGACTGCTGCTCGACGATCGAGGTCAGGTTCATGGTGCCGGCCAGCAGGATCACCGTGATGATGATCAGGCCGATCGAGACCTCGTACGACACCATCTGCGCCGCCGAGCGCAGCGCGCCCAGGAACGGGTACTTCGAGTTCGAAGCCCAGCCGCCCATGATGATGCCGTAGACGCCCAGCGAGCTCATCGCCAGCAGGTAGAGGATGCCGACATTGAGGTTGGCCACCACCCAGCCCGGAGCCAGCGGCACCACGGCCCAGCCGACGAAGGCCAGGACGAAGCTCAACAGCGGGGCCAGGATGAACACCACCTTGTCGGCGCCCGACGGGATGACGATTTCCTTCAGCACGAACTTCAGGAAGTCGGCGAAGGACTGCAGCAGGCCGAACGGACCCACCACGTTGGGGCCCTTGCGCATCTGGACGCCGGCCCAGATCTTGCGGTCGGCCAGCAGCAGGAAGGCCAGGCTGAGCAGGATCCAGATCATCACCAGGGCGATCTGCCCGAGGGTGATGCCGAACCAGAGAAGCGGAGACATGTTGGCCACGGTCTACTCCGCCGCGATCTTGGCGGCGCCGGAAACCACGGCCGCGCATTCGGCCATGGTCACGCTGGCGCGCGCGATGGGATTGGTCAGGTGGAAGGCCTTCACCGTGCCTTCGAACGGCGTGTCGGCCAGCTCGCCAGCGGCGCCCAGGCCCGACAGGTCGAACACGGTCGGGACCGAGCCCGGCGCGAAGTCGATCTGGCCGAAGGTCGGGTGCTCGGCGAACAGCCTGGCCCGCAGCTGGTCCAGGCTGTCATAGGGCAGCTTGTGGCCGAGAATCTCGGACAGGGCCCGCAGGATCGACCAGTCTTCCTTGGCCTCGCCCTTCGGGAACACCGCCCGCTCGCCCATCTGGACGCGGCCTTCGGTGTTCACATAGAGGCCGTTCTTCTCGGTATAGGCCGCGCCCGGCAGGATGACGTCGGCCTTGTGGGCGCCGGCGTCGCCGTGGGTGCCCAGATAGACCTTGAAGGCGTCCGAGGCCGAGGCGTCGATCTCGTCGGCCCCCAGCAGGAACAGCACGTCCAGCGCGCCCTTCTGGACCATCTGGCCGGCGGTCAGACCGCCCTCGCCGGGCGTGAAGCCGAGGTCGAGACCGGCCACGCGGGCGGCGGCGGTGTGCAGCACGTTCCAGCCGTTCCAGCCTTCGCGGACCACGTTGAAGCTCTTGGCCACGGCGGCGGCGGCCTTCAGCACGGCCGCGCCGTCGGCGCGGGTCAGGGCGCCCTGGCCGACGATGATCGCCGGACGCTGCGCGTTCTTCAGGGCGGCGACGAAGTCGGACTTGCTCTTGGCCAGGCCCGACAGGGTCTTCCCGCCAGCGCCGAGGTAGTCGTAGTCGTAGGTCAGGTCGCCCTGCTCGCCGATCACCCCGACGCGGACCTTGCCGGCCAGCCACTGCTTGCGCAGGCGGGTGTTGAGCACCGGCGCCTCGAGGCGCGGATTGGTCCCGACCAGCAGCACGACGTCGGCGTTCTCGATGCCGGCGATCGTCGAGTTGAACAGCCAGCTCTCACGCGGGCCATGGCCCAGCGCCGTGCCGTCCTGACGGGCGTCGAGGTTCTTGACGCCCAGGGCGGTGAACAGGTCCTTGGTGGCCTTCAGGCTCTCGGCGTCCTGCAGGTCGCCGGCGATGACGCCGATGCGCTCCGGCTTGGCGGCCTTGAGCTTGCCGGCCACGGCCGCGAAGGCCTCGGCCCAGGTCGCGGGGGCCAGACGGCCGCCGACGCGGACATAGGGGCGGTCAAGGCGCTGGCGCTGCAGGCCGTCGACGGCGTAGCGGGTCTTGTCGCTGATCCACTCCTCGTTGACGTCCTCGTTGACGCGCGGCAGCACGCGCAGCACCGCGGAGCCGCGGGCGTCGACGCGGATGGCCGAGCCCAGGGCGTCCATGACGTCGACGCTCTCGGTCTTCTTCAGCTCCCAGGGCCGCGCCTCGAAGGCGTAGGGCTTGGAGGTCAGGGCGCCGACCGGGCACAGGTCGATGACGTTGGCGCTGAGCTCCGACGTCACCGCCGCGCCCAGATAGGTCGTGATTTCAACGTCTTCGCCGCGCGAGATCAGGCCGATCTCCGGCGAGCCGGCGACCTCGGTGATGAAGCGCACGCAGCGGGTGCACTGGATGCAGCGGGTCATCACGGTCTTGATGAGCGGGCCCATGGCCTTCTCTTCGACCGCGCGCTTGTTCTCTTCGTAGCGGCTGTCGTCGCGGCCATAGCCCATGGCCTGGTCCTGCAGGTCGCACTCGCCGCCCTGGTCGCAGATCGGGCAATCCAGCGGGTGGTTGATGAGCAGGAACTCCATCACCCCTTCGCGGGCCTTCTTGACCATCGGGGTCTTGGTGAAGATCTCCTGGCCCTCGGCGGCCGGCAGGGCGCACGACGCCTGTGGCTTCGGCGGACCGGGCTTCACCTCGACCAGGCACATCCGGCAGTTGCCGGCGATGCTCAGGCGCTCGTGGTAGCAGAAGCGCGGGATCTCTTCCCCGGCCAGTTCCGCGACCTGCAGAACCGTCATGCCGGGCTCGAACTCGACCTCGACGCCGTTGACCTTGGCGATTGCCATAATCGTTTACTCCGCCGCGATCAGGCTGGCGCCCTGCACGTGCAGGCGACCGCTACGATAGGATGCGATCCGGTCTTCCACCTCGTGGCGGAAGTGACGGAACAGGCCCTGGATCGGCCAGGCGGCCGCGTCGCCCAGGGCGCAGATGGTGTGACCCTCGACCTGGGTCGTGACGTCCAGCAGGGTGTCGATCTCTTTGGGATCGGCCTCGCCGGTGGCCATGCGCTCCATGACCCGCCACATCCAGCCGGTGCCTTCGCGGCACGGCGTGCACTGGCCGCAGCTCTCGTGCTTGTAGAAGTAGCTCAGGCGAGCGATGGCGCGGACCAGGTCGGTGTCCTTGTCCATGACCATGACGGCGGCGGTGCCCAGGCCCGACTTCAGATTGCGCAGGGCGTCGAAGTCCATCGGCAGGTCTTCGCACTGCTCGGCCGGGATCATCGGCACCGAGGCGCCGCCCGGGATCACGGCCTTGAGGTTGCCCCAGCCGCCGCGCACGCCGCCGCAGTGATCCTCGATCAACTGGCGGAACGGGATGCTCATCGCCTCTTCGACATTGCAGGGCAGGTTCACGTGGCCCGAGACGCAGAACAGCTTGGTGCCGGCGTTGTTGGGACGGCCAAAGCCGGTGAACCAGGCCGCGCCGCGCCGCAGGATCGTGCCGGCGACGGCGATGCTCTCGACGTTGTTGACCGTGGTCGGCATGCCGTACAGGCCCGCGCCGGCCGGGAACGGCGGCTTCAGGCGCGGCTGGCCCTTCTTGCCTTCCAGGCTTTCCAGCAGGGCGGTCTCTTCGCCGCAGATATAGGCGCCGGCCCCGTGGTGGACGTAGAGGTCGAAGTCCCAGCCGTGGATATTGTTCTTGCCGATCAGCTTGGCGTCGTAGGCCTGCTTGATGGCTTCTTCCAGAACCTCGCGCTCGCGGACATATTCGCCACGAATGTAGATGTAGCAGGCGTTGGCCAGCATGGCGCGCGAGGCGATCAGGCAGCCTTCGATCAGCAGGTGGGGATCATGCCGCATGATCTCCCGGTCCTTGCAGGTGCCCGGCTCGGACTCGTCGGCGTTGACGACCAGGTAGTGCGGACGGCCGTCCTTCACTTCCTTGGGCATGAATGACCACTTCAGGCCGGTGCCGAAGCCCGCCCCGCCCCGGCCGCGCAGGCCGGAGTTCTTCATGTTGTCGATGATCCAGTCGCGCCCGGCGTCCAGGATGTCCTTGGTGCCATTCCAGCAGCCGCGCTTCTTCGCACCCTCCAGGCCCCAATCGTGGAGACCGTAGAGGTTGGTGAAGATGCGGTCCTTGTCTTCGAGGATACCGACCATGACTCAGCTTTGCGGATCGAATGGATGGGCGCGCACATAGCGCGTCCGACGAAGGATGACATAGGCGAAAAGCAGCCAGCCGGCCGCAATCGTCACAAGGCCCACGGGGACGGCCCAGGCGGGCGCCGCGGGAGCCATGCGGCCCCAGATCAGCACCAGGGCGCCGACCAGGCAGGCCGCCAGGCCCGAGAGCCGTTCGACGCGGTAGAGGCCGCGAACGGTCCGGACATAGGCCACGCGCTTGGCGAGCAGGACGGGATCATCGCTCACGACGCCTTGCCCTCCTCTTCCGCCTTCGCGGCCTTCATCCAGCCCAGGATGAACCAGATCTGGGCGCCCAGCCCCACGGCGATCGAGACCAGGAACACCGGCATCAGCCAGCCCTGCTTGAAGGCCACGTGACCGATGATCGCCGCGCCGGCCAGCACGAAGCACACGGCGTCGATGGCGAACATCGTCGTCAGGCGCTTCTTCTGCATCAGGGCGGCGTCGTTGGACATCAGGCGGCCGGCTCTTTCTTCGGAGCCTTCTTGGGCTTTTCGGGCAGGTTGGGGATCTTGATCTTCTTGGCCAGCGAGCCGTCGTACAGCTTCGGGTCCGTCAGCGTCTTGATCGCGCCCTTGGGCTCCGAGGCCTTGCGGCCGTCGTAGCTGCCCGGCTTGGGCGACTTGCCGGCGGCGAAGTCGTCGAGGATCTGGGCCAGGCTCTCCGGCGTCAGGTCCTCGTAATAGTAGTCGTTGATGGCGGCCATCGGCGCGTTGCAGCAGGCGCCCAGGCACTCGACCTCTTCCCAGCTGAACTTGCCGTCGGCCGAGACGTCGTTGGCTTCGCCGATCTTGGCCTTCAGCACGGCCTTCAGGTCGAGCGCGCCGCGCAGTTGGCACGGCGTGGTGCCGCACAGCTGGACGAAGGCGACCTTGCCGACCGGCTGCAGTTGGAACATCACGTAGAAGGTGGCCACCTCCAGCACCCGGATGACCGGCATCTGCAGCTGCTTGGCGATCTCCTGGATGGCGGGTTCGGAAACCCAGCCCTCCTGCTTCTGGGCCAGCCACAGCATCGGGATCACCGCCGACTGCTTGCGCTCGGCGGGATACTTGGCTTTCCACCATTCGGCCTTGGCCTGGCTGTCCTTCGAGAAGGCGAAGCTGGCCGGCTGGTCCTTGGCGAGGCGACGTACGCTCATCGTGCGAAATCCACGCGGGCGATCTTGTCGCCCCTGAAGGTGTAGATGGCGGCGACCTGGAAGGGCGCGTCGCCGTTGCCGCGGTCGACGTGCTCGTGATCGATCACGTTGGCGCCCACCACGATGCGGTTGAGAAGCTTGGCCTTGTTGTTCGGGAACTGCGCGAACGCGACCTCGTACCAGGCGCGATAGGCCTCGATGCCCGTGCGGGCCACCTCGCCGTTCAGGCCGGCGACCACGACGTCGTCGGTGAAGTGGGCGCAGTGAGCGTCCAGGTCCTGGGCGTTGTAGGCGTCCAGCTGGGCTTGAGCGATGTCTTCCAGACTCACCGGTCGACCTCGCCGAACACGATGTCGAGCGAACCCAGGATGGCCGAAACATCGGCCAGCTGGTGGCCGCGGTTCATCCAGTCCATCGCCGCCAGGTGCGAGAAGCCCGGCGCCTTGATCTTGCAGCGGTACGGCTTGTTGGTGCCATTGCTGACCACGAACACGCCGAACTCGCCCTTGGGCGCCTCGACGGCGGCGTAGACCTCGCCTTCCGGGGTGCGGAAGCCTTCGGTGTAGAGCTTGAAGTGGTGGATCAGGGCTTCCATCGACCGCTTCATCTCGGCGCGGCGCGGCGGGCTGACCTTGTTGTCCTGCGTCATCACCGAACCCGGCGTGACCCGCAGCTTTTCAATGGCCTGCAGGATGATCCGGGTCGACTCGCGCATCTCCTGCATGCGGCACAGATAGCGATCGTAGCAGTCGCCGTTCTTGCCCAGCGGGATGTCGAACTCGAACTCGTTGTAGCACTCGTAGGGCTGGTTGCGGCGCAGGTCCCAGGCGATGCCCGAACCGCGCACCATCACGCCGGAGAAGCCCCAGGCCAGGGCGTCTTCCTTGCTCACCACGCCGATGTCGACGTTGCGCTGCTTGAAGATGCGGTTGTCGGTGATCAGGCCTTCGATATCGTCGCAGATCTTCGGGAAGGCCTTGGCCCAGGTCTCGATGTCGTCGATCAGCGACGGGGTCAGGTCCTGGTGGACGCCGCCCGGCCGGAAATAGTTGGCGTGCAGGCGAGCGCCGCAGGCGCGCTCGTAGAACACCATCAGCTTCTCGCGCTCCTCGAAGCCCCAGAGCGGCGGCGTCAGGGCGCCGACGTCCATGGCCTGGGTCGTCACGTTCAGCAGGTGGTTCAGCACCCGGCCGATCTCGCAGAACAGCACGCGGATCAGGCTGCCGCGCTTGGGCACGTCCACGCCCAGCAGTTTCTCGATGGCCAGGCAGAACGCATGTTCCTGGTTCATCGGCGCCACGTAGTCGAGGCGGTCGAAATAGGGGATGTTCTGGAGGTAGGTGCGGGCCTCCATCAGCTTCTCGGTGCCGCGGTGCAGCAGGCCGATGTGCGGATCGACGCGCTCGACGATCTCGCCGTCCAGCTCCAGCACCAGGCGCAGCACGCCGTGCGCGGCCGGGTGCTGCGGGCCGAAGTTGATGTTGAACTTGCGGACCGGGGTTTCCGGCACGATCGGCAGCGAAGGCGCGTCGTGGAAGAAGTCGGTCGCAGCGGCGGGTGAATTGGAACCGGTCATAGCTTACGCGTCCCCTGCCCGCTTCTCGCCCTTCTCGTCGCCCGGCAGGGCGTACTTGGCGCCCTCCCACGGAGACAGGAAGTCGAAGGCGCGGAACTCGGTGATCTTCACGGGTTCGTAGACGACGCGCTTGAGCTCGTCGTCGTAACGGACCTCGACATAGCCCGTCATCGGGAAGTCCTTCCGCAGCGGATGGCCGTGGAAGCCGTAGTCGGTGAGGATGCGGCGCAGGTCCGGGTGGCCTTCGAAGAAGATCCCGTACATGTCGAACGCCTCGCGCTCGAACCAGTCGGCGACCGGGAACACCGGCGTGACGCTGGGCACGGCGGTGTCCTCGTCGGTCTGCACCTTGAAGCGCACCCGATGGTTCTTGATCAGCGACAGCAGGTGGTAGACGACGTCGAACCGGCGCTCGCGCTCCGGATAGTCGACACCGCACAGGTCCACCAGCTGGTGGAACCGGCAGTCGGGATGGTCGCGCAGGAACTCCAGCGCCTGGACGACCCGGCCCGCCGGGCCCAGCAGGTTCAGCTCGCCGAACGCCACGGAATAGGCGGTGATCGCGCCGGCAGAGTTGGCGACGATGGTCTGGCCCAGGGCCTCGAGCGGCGAAAGCGTCACTTCAGCGGAAACAACGTCGGTCATCGCTCGATCGTCCCCGTGCGACGGATCTTCTTCTGCAATTGCAGCACGCCATAGACCAGCGCCTCGGCGGTGGGCGGGCAGCCGGGGATGTAGATGTCCACCGGCACCACGCGGTCGCAGCCGCGCACGACGCTGTAGCTGTAATAGTAGTAGCCGCCGCCGTTGGCGCAGCTGCCCATCGAGATGACGTAGCGCGGCTCCGGCATCTGGTCGTAGACCTTGCGCAGGGCCGGAGCCATCTTGTTGGTCAGGGTGCCGGCGACGATCATCACGTCCGACTGACGCGGGCTGGCGCGGGGCGCGAAACCGTAGCGCTCCAGGTCATAGCGCGGCATGGCCGAGTGCATCATCTCGACGGCGCAGCAGGCCAGGCCGAAGGTCATCCACATCAGGCTGCCGGTGCGCGCCCAGGTGATCAGGTCGTCGGCGGCCGCCGTGACGAAGCCCTTGTCGGCCAGCTGACCGGACAGACCGTCGAAATACGGGTCGTGCCGCTTGGGGTCATAGCCCTCGACCGTCGACCGGGCGGCGGAGCCGGCCGGAACTAACGACGCGCCATTGGGGGGCGAGCTGTTGGCGGGAACGATCACTCCCATTCGAGGGCGCCCTTCTTCCATTCGTAGATGAAGCCGACAGTCAGAACGCCCAGGAAGGTCATCATCGACCAGAAGGCGAAGGCCGCCACGTCGTGGGGCAGCTTCATCAGCGCGACCGCCCACGGGAACAGGAAGGCCACTTCCAGGTCGAAGATGATGAACAGGATCGAGACCAGGTAGAACCGGACGTCGAACTTCATGCGCGCGTCGTCGAACGCGTTGAAGCCGCATTCGTAGGCGGACAGCTTTTCAGGGTCCGGCGCCTTGGGTGCGAGCACCGCGGCCGCGAGGATAAAGGCGATGCCCAACACCGCCGCGATCCCGAGGAAGATCACGATCGGCAGATACTGGAGAAGGAAGGCGTTCATGACAGCCCTTGGCTTGAATCGAGCGGGTTGTAGCTCAGTGTCATCGGCGCTTCAAACGCCTGCGACACATTGAGAAACGATCGCAACTAGCATTCACTCACAGCTTCCACGACATGGCCGTTGACACGTTCATCGGCGCGACATATCAGACGCCCCTCGCCGCACGGCGGGTCGCACTTCGCTTCGGCGGAGCCTGATGCGGATGTAGCTCAGTTGGTTAGAGCGCCGGCCTGTCACGCCGGAGGTCGCGGGTTCAAGTCCCGTCATTCGCGCCAC
>NZ_AKKF01000299.1 GCF_000281955.1 Caulobacter sp. AP07
TTATTGGCTGTCGGACAGCCAGTACGACCTGCGCGGCGGCGGACAGGTCTGGTTCCATCGGGTGATCACCGAGGTGGTGGCCGGCGACGGACTGCAGAGCGTCGCCTCGATCAGCATCGACTTCGATCCGTCGTACCAGCGACTGGACATCCACCATCTGCGGGTCATGCGCGGCGACCAGACGCGGACGCTCGATCCGGCCCTGCTGGTCAACACCTTGCGTCGCGAGCGCGACCTGGAGCGGGCGATGTACGACGGGCGCCTGACGGCCCACATCGTCACGCCCGACGTGCGGCTCGGGGATGTGGTCGACTACGCCTATTCGATCACCGGGGCGCAGCCCATCTTCGGCGGACGGTTCGCCCTCGAGGCCGCCTTCCAGTGGGGCTGCTGGGTGGGTGAAACCCGCGAACGGATCGTGGTCGACGCTGGGCGGGACCTGGTGATCCAGCCCTGGGGCGAGCCGCCGGCCGATCAGGGCCGGCCGCTGGACGGGGGCGGGGTCGAGCATCTGTGGGTGGCGCGCGACACGCCGGCCTTGCGCGGCGAACCCGACGTCCCCGGCTGGGTGCGCCTGGCGCCACGCCTGCGCGTGGCCGACCCGATGACCTGGACCGACGTCGCCGATGTCTTTCGGGCGCCCTATGCCTCGCCACCGGCGTTGCCGGACGATCTGGAGGCGGAACTGGCGACCATCGCGGCGCGGGCCCCGACCCCGGCCGAGCGCGTGATCGAGGGGCTGAGACTGGTCCAGACTGGTCTGCGCTACCACTCGGTCAGCCTGGGCGACGGCGGTTTCGTGCCCCGGCCGGTGGATCGGATATGGGCGACCCGGTCCGGCGATTGCAAGGACGCCTCGCGGCTGTTGACGGCGGTGCTGCGCCGCCTGGGCGTCGAGGCCGATCCGGCCCTGGTCCACACCTACAGCGGCCACGGCCTGGATCAGGACGCGCCCACCCTGGTTGCGTTCGACCATTGCATCACCCGGGTGCTCTGCGAGGGCGCGGTCTACTGGCTGGACCCGACGCGCTATCCCCAGGGCGGCGCGTTGCCGGCCTTGACCCAGGTCCGCTACGGCTGGGCGCTGCCGCTGGTCGCCGAGGCTACGCTGGAGGCCATGGGCGAGGACGCGCCGACCCCCGTCAGCGGAAGCCGCGAGACCTTCGCGCTGGGGCCGTCGGCCGGTGGCCCCTCGACCCTGGATGTCGAAACGGTCTTTCGCGGCTGGCGCGCGGACGACATGCGCCGTCGCCTGGCCAATGAAGGGCCGGACGAGCTGTCGCGATCCTATGAAGACCACTATGCCCGCGCCTATGGCCGGGTGATCGTGCGCCAGCCGCTGGAAGTGCTGGACGACATGGAGGGCAACGCCCTGACGCTCCGCGAGCGCTACGAACTGGAGCGGGCGTGGGAGCCGAGGCAGGGCGACAAGGTGGCGTTCACCACCCTGGATGACCTCTTCGCGCCGCACCTGACGCCGTCGCGCACGGCGGATCGCCGGGCGCCCGTCGATCTGGGCCTGCCCCGCAGGGCGACCAGCGAGATCATCGTCAAGCTGGGCAAGGCGTTCAACATCGCTCCCTGGGACGACGTGTTCGAGATGGACGGCGTCAAGGCGACCTCGCGCTTCGAGGCGGCGGGCGAACACAGCTGGCGGCTGACGCGGTCGGTGACCTTCTCGCGCCGTCATCTGCCGGCGGACGAGGCCGAGCGCTACTTCGACCTCCGCGAGGCCGCGCTGCGGTCGGCGTGCCTGGGCCTGACCGACATCCCCGGCGCCGCCAAGCCAGAGCCCTTCAAGGTCAACTGGCAGCTGGTGTTCTGGCTGGCCTGGGTGGCGATCATCATCGCCGCGAACCTGGCCTCGGCGAGCCGCTCGGGCTGAACCCGGCGGCGGCGTCCATTACCACACCTTAAGGTGACCACCCCGCCCGGCCCATCTAGCGTGGCCATGGCCTCGACCGGCGGGCCCAGTCGGAACTTCCCATGCTCAAGCGACGCGACCTGATCCTGGCCGGGGCCGGCCTGATGCTGACGCCGGGCCTGGCCGCCGCCGGGTCCCTGGGGGCCGACAACCCGGTCGTCGACGCCTTCGTCAAGGAACAGGCCTTCCAGGGCGTGGTCATGCTGGGCAAGGCCGGCAAGGCCACCTATGCCCGGGCCTTCGGCATGGCCGACATCGAGGCTGGGCGTCCGGCCACGGTCGACACCGTCTACGCCATCGCCTCGATGTCCAAATGGCTGACCGCCGTCACCGTGCTCAAGCTGATCGAGGCTGGCAAGCTGTCGCTGGACGCGCCGATCACCACCTGGCTGCCAGACTATCGCGCCGACACCGGCGCCAAGGTCACCCTGCGGCGGCTGCTGTCCAACAGCAGCGGCGTGCCCAACGGGTTCACCACCGCGATCAAGGCCGATCCTACCCTCTTCAAGGCGCGGCTGAGCACGGCGGAGGCCCTCAAGCGCTTCTGCCTGGGCGACCTGGCGTTCGAACCGGGGACCAAGTTCGACTACGCCATGACCAACTGGATCATCGTGCTGGCCATTGTCGAGAAGGTCACCGGCCTGCCGTTCCAGACGGCCGTGCGCGAGATCACCCTGAGCCCGCTGGGCCTGGACGGCATCCGGGCCGACGACGCGATCACCGCCGGACCCAACACCGCCATCGGCTACACCGACGCCAAGCCGCCGGCCCGGCGTCCCAACGACCGCCAGCCCTACATGACCGCCGCGGGCGGATATTTCGGCGCGGCGTCGGACCTGCTGAAGGCCGCCCACCAGATCTTCGACACCGGCTTCCTGTCGCCCGCTTCGCAAAGGGCCCTGCGGACCGTCGAGGTGGCCAGCGACCACTACGCCCTGGGCGGCCGGATCCGCACCCTGGTGGTCGGCGGCAAGCCCTATCCGGCCGGCTGGGAGACGGGCAACACCGCCGGCTTCCGCTCGGTGCTGGGCCACCGCTTCGACACCCGCGCCAGCGTGGTGATCCTCAACAACACCACGATGTCGCAGAAGACCCTGGATCTGTTCGCCGACAAGCTGTTCGGAGCGGTGACCCCAACCTGAACTAGGTGGTGGGACGAGTCGGTCCTATTTTCAGGGAAACGCGAGAAACCCCGTGAACAGCCATCGCCTCTTCTCCCTGCTGGGAGTCCTGTCGCTGACCGCGCCGCTGGCGGCCTGCCAGAAGACGCCGGACCCGCCGGCCTCGATCAGCGCGCCGCCCGGCCTGGGCGACCGCGTGCGGGTGCTCAGCGCCGACGCCCTGGTGATCGACGGGCGCCACGTGCGCCTGGCCAACGCCTATGCGCCCCAGGGCGTGCCCGACGCCCGCTGCTGGGCCGAGGCGGCGGCCGCCAAGCAGGTGACCGACTGGGTCAGGGCCAAGGTGCGCGACGCCCGCATCGTGGCCATCGAGACGCCGGACGGCTTCGACGAGTTCCATCGCGAACTGGCCGTCGTCAGGCTGGACGGCGAGGATCTGGGACAGGCGCTCTACGAGGCCGGCCTGGCGGGCCGGCGCACCGACGCCGCGTATGGCCGGTTCTCGTGGTGCGAGCCGATCAGCGGCAAGGCGGCGGGCGCGCCGGCGGTGGGCTCACTGCTCGACAGCGGCAAGCAGCGGTAAGGCCTGGGGACACACACGAGTGTGTGTCCCCGTTCGCGGATCCCTACAGCTGATCCGCCGGCGACAAGGCCCCCGTGGGCGCCTCGCGCGGGGTGGTCCAGCGGGCCAGGTGCGGGGTCAGCCAGCGCTCGATGTCGTCGACGATCTCGTAGACCACCGGCACCAGCACCAGCGACAGCACGGTCGAGGTGATCAGGCCGCCGATCACCGCCACGGCCATCGGCTGGCGGAACTCCGAACCGGTGCCGATGCCCATGGCGGTGGGCATCATGCCGGCCATCATCGCCAGGGTGGTCATGACGATCGGTCGGGCCCGTTCGTGGCAGGCGTCGAGGATGGCGTCGCGCTGGCTCATGCCCGACCGCTCCTGCTCGATGGCGTACTCGACCAGCAGGATCGAGTTCTTGGCCGCCAGGCCCATCAGCATCAGGAAGCCGATCAGCGACGGCATCGACAGCGACTGGCCGGTGACCAGCAGGGCGAAGAACGCGCCGCCGATCGCCAGGGGCAGGGCCGACAGGATGGTCACCGGCTTGAAGAAGCTGCGGAACAGCAGCACCAGCACGCCGAACACCAGGCCCACCGCCGACAGCAGAGCCACCGCGAAGCCGGTGAACAGCTCGACGAAGGCCTCCTGGTCGCCGGCCGCGGCCGGGGTGACGCCGGCTGGCAGCTTGGCCATGGTCGGCAGCTTGTTGACGTCGGCCATCGCCTGGCCCAGCTGGGCGCCGTTGTTGAGGTCGGCCTCGATGGTCAGCTGACGCTTGCGGGCGAAGCGGTCGATCTTGGCCGGGCCGGCCTGGAACGACAGATCGGCGACGGTGTCCAGTCGCGTGGTGCCGCCGCCGGCCGTGGGGATGCGCAGGGCGCCCAGGGCGTCGAGGTCGGCGCGGGTCTCGGCCGGCAGGCGCACGCGGATCGGGATCCGCCGCTCGCCCTGGGTCATCTTGGCGACGTTGGAGTCGATGTCGCCGACCGTGGCCACCCGGGCGATGGCGGCGATGTCGGCGGCGTTGACGCCCAGGCGGGCGGCCTCGTCGGCCTTGGGCCGGATGATGATCTCCGGACCGCTGGGCGGCGAGGAGGGGCGGGGGTCGGCGACCGTCGTCAGGCCGCGCATCTCACGCTCCACCTGCAGGGCGGTGCGCTCCAGCAGCGGGCCGTCCTCGGCGGTCAGGATGGTCTGGACGTCCGAGGTGCCCCAGTCGCCCAGCAGGTTGACCCGGGCGTCGGGGATGTCGCGCAGGCCGGCGCGGACCACCTGCTTGATCTCCGTCACCCGCATGTCGCGCTTGGCGTTGAGGACGATGGTGATGGTGGCGTCGCGGATGTCGGCCCCGCTCTGACCGCCCCAGCCACTGCCGATGTTCGAACCGACCTGGGCAAAGACGTGGGCGGTCTCCGGGCGGGCCTTGAACATCTTGGTCACGGCCTGGACCGTGCGTTCCATGTCGGCCGTGGTCGCGCCGGGCGGGCCCTGGACCTTCAGGTAATAGTAGTTGGCGTTGCCGGCCGGCTGGAAGGCGGTCGGCAGCAGGCCGGCCAGCATGATCGAGCCGACAAAGATCAGGCCGCCGATGATGCAGCTGAGGATGCGGTGATCCAGGGCCCAGTCCAGGGCGCCGCGATAGAAGCCCTCGAACGGCTTGCGCGGATGCGGGTTCCTGGACGGCTTGAGGAAGTAGGCGGCCAGCAGCGGGGTCAGCAGGCGGGCGACGACCAGCGAGAACAGCACCGCCACGGCGACGGTCAGGCCGAATTCCTTGAAGAACTGGCCGGGCGTGCCGGGCATGTAGGATACCGGCACGAACACCGCCACGATGGTGAAGGTGGTGGCCACGACCGCCAGGCCGATGGAATCGGCCCCCTCCATCGCCGCCTGGAAGGGCCTTTGCCCCCGCGAGACGCGTTTCTCGATGTTCTCGATCTCGACCACCGCGTCGTCGACCAGGATGCCGATGACCAGGGTCAGGGCCAGCAGGGTCACGACGTTCAGCGAGAAGCCCATCACCGCCATGAAGGCGAAGGTGGGGATCAGCGACACCGGCATGGCGATGGCGGTGATCAGGGTGGCCCGCCATTCGCGCAGGAACAGGAACACCACTAGCGACGCCAGCAGCATGCCTTCCAGCAGGGTGTGCTCGGTGGCCGTGAAGCTGGCGCGGGTCTCGTCGACGGTCGAGAAGATCTTCACGAACGTCACGCCGGGCTGCTTGGCCTCCAGCTTGTCGACGGCCGCCTTGACGCGGTCCTCGACGGCGACGTCGCTGGAGTCGCGGGTCTTCATCACCTGGAAGGCGACGACGGGGCGGCTGTCCAGGCGGGCGAAGCCGCGCTGTTCCTCGGCGCCCTGGCCGACCTGGGCGACGTCGGTCAGCTTCACGTAGCGGCCGCCGCTCAGGGGGATGGTGATGTTGCGCAACTGCTCGACCGTGGTGGCGGCGCCCAGCACGCGCAGGGTCTGCTCGCGGCCGCCGATCTTGGCCCGGCCGCCGGGGGCGTCGACGCTGAAGCTGGCCAGGGCCGTGTTCAGCTGCGGGGCGGTGACGCCGAACGCGGCCATGCGGTCGGGGTCGATGACGACGTTGATCTCGCGCTCGACGCCGCCGACCCGGGCCACCTGGGCCACGCCCTTTTCGCCCTGCAGGGCGCGGGTGACGGTGTCGTCGATGAACCACGACAGCTCGGTCGGGCTCATGTTCGGGGCCGAGACGGCGTAGGTGATGATCGGGGCGCTGGTGATCTCCAGGCGCTGGACGATCGGCTCGTCGACCTCGCGCGGCAGGATCGACCGGGTCTGGTCGACCTTGGAGCGCACCTCGTCGGTGACCTTCTGCAGGTCCTCGCCGAGCTCGAACTCGATGGTGGTGGTCGAGGCCCCCTGGACCACTGACGAGCGGATGGTCTTGACGTTGGAGATGCTGGCCACGGCGTCCTCGATCGGACGGGTGACCTGGGTCTCCATCTCGCCGGGCGCCGCGCCGCTCTGGGTGACCGTCACGGTCACGGCGGGGAACTCGACATTGGGGAACTGCTTGATCGGCAGGGCCATGTAGCAGCCGACGCCGGCGATGATCAGGGCGATGAACAGGACCGCGACGGGAATCGGGTTCTTGATCGCCCAGGCGGAGATCTTGAGTTCGGTCGCCATCAGCGGGCCGCCTGTTGGGTGTTGGCCCCCTGAGAGGAGGCAGGGCGCACGATGTCGCCGTCGGCCACGAACGAGGCGCCGCCCAGAACCACGCGGGTTCCGGCCGGCGGGCCCTGGACCAGTTGCGCCCAGCCGCCGCCCTTCTGGCCGACCTTGATGGCCACCTGGTGGGCGCGGTTGTGGCTGTCGACGGTCATCAGCGACAGGCCGTCGGCCTCGTAGCGGATGGCCGATTCCGGCACGGCGACGACGCTGGCGCCCGAAGCGCCGAAGGTGGCGCGGCCGAAGCCGCCGGGCCGCAGGTCCTGACGGACCGGCAGGCGCACTCGCACCTTGCCCAGGCGGTTGGCGCTGTCGACCCGGGGGCTGACCAGGCGGACGACGCCCGACACCGACTGGCCGCCGGGCAGGGTGACCTGGGCCGGCTGTCCGGCGCGGATGCCGGCCAGGTCGGCCTCGTTGACCTCGGCCTCCAGCTCGACCAGGCCGTCGCGGGCGATGCTGAACCACGGGGTGGTTCCGCCGCCGGCGATCTGGCCCGGCTGCACGCCGCGCTGCAGGACCAGGCCGCCGACCGGGGCGGTGATGGTCATGCGCGAGGCGCGGGTGCGCAGCTCCTTCAGGGCCGCTTCCTGGGCCTTGGCGGTGTAGCGGCGGGTCTCGATCTGCTCCTGGGACAGCACGCCCTGGCCGTCGAGACCGGCGACGCGCCGGGCTTCGGCCTGGGCCTGGGCGGTCACGGCCGCCTGCTGGTCGACCTGGGCGCGCAGCAGGGTGTCGTCCAGCTGGACCAGGGGCTGGCCGGCCCGGACATAGTCGCCCTCGTCGGCATAGAGCCGGGCGACGCGGTAGCCGGAAAGCTCGGAGCCGACGGCGGCCTCCTCGCGCGGGACCAGCAGGCCGGACGCCTCGACCCCGCCGCCCAGCGGCCGGGTCTCGACGCTGCCGACGCTGACGGAGCGGGCGACCGCGGCTGGTTTGGCCGTGGCCATGGCCTTTTTTTCACCGCAGGCGGTCAGGCCGACCGCGGTGACCAGCAGGGGCGCGATCAGCAGAGCGGCGGTGAGCGTGGGGCGGGTCGTCATGGGGGAGGATCTCATTTCGAGGAAACCTGGGTGGGGACCGTATCGGGCGACCAGCCGCCGCCGAGCGCCTTGTAGGTCTGGACGGCGCGCAGCAGGGCCTGGGTCTTGGCGCCGGTCAGGGCGGTGCGGGCCGCGCGCCAGGACTGTTCGGCCTGCAGGGTGGTGGTCAGGTCGGTGAGGCCCAGGGCGTAGCCCTTGCGGCCGGCGGCGTAGGCCCGCTCGGCCCGGGCTTCGCCGGCGGTCAACAAGGTCACGCGGCGCTGGTCGGCGCTCAGCTGGACCATGGCGTTCTCGGCCTCGCCATAGGCGGTCTGCACGGCCTTCTCGTAGGCGATGGCCGCCTGGCGGGTGCGGGCGTTCTGAGCGTCGATGTCGGCCAGCAGCGAGGGGATGTTCAGCACCGGGATCGACAGGTTGGCGCCCAGCGTCCAGGTCGAGCTGCTGGTCGAGGTGGTGCCGCCCGAGGTCGAGCCGAAGCTGGGTGTCACGCTCTTGGCCAGGCCCACGCCCGGCGTCAGGTTGAAGGTCGGGAACAGCGCCAGTTCGTTGATCTTCAGGTTGCCGGCCGCCGAGGCCAGCTTGGCCTGGGCCTCGCGCACGTCGGGGCGGCGGGCCAGCAGTTCGCCGGGCAGGGTGGCCGGAACCGGCGGCGGGGCGTCCAGCACCGCGTCGACCGGCAGGCTGGCCAGCGGGTCGATCCCTCGCCCGACCAGGATCAGCAGGCTGCGCCGGGCGACGGTCAGCTGGGCTTCCAGGTCGGCCACCTGGGCCTGGGCCTGGGCCATGTCGGCCTCGGCGCGGTCGCCCTCGGAGGTGGCGGCCAGGCCGGCCTCGCCCTTCTTCACGGCGCTGTCGCGCAGGCCGCTGTTGATGCGCACCGTCTCGCGGGCGTCGTCCAACTGCACGGCCAGGCCGCGGGCCTCGAAATAGGACTGGGCGACATTGGCGGCCAGGGCGGCGCGCGCGCCTTCGAAGCCGAAGCGGGCGGCGGCCAGGTCGTTGTCGACCACCTGGCGGGCGGCGCGGCGGCGGCCGATCAGGTCCAGCTCCCAGCTGACATCGAAATTGGCGGCGTAGCTGTCGCTGTCGCCGCCCTTGGTGAAGGGAAAGCTGCCCGCCGGAACGGTCTGGCTGAGGATCTCGGTATGGGTGCGATCGGCCTTGCCGGTCAGCGGCGTCGAGGGGATGTAGAGCTGGCGGACCTGGCCCTTGCGCACGGCGCGGGCCTCGTCCAGCACGGCCTGGGCGCTGCGGGCGTCCGGGGCCTTTTCCAGGGCCGCCTCGACCAGGGCGGTCAGCTGCGGATCGTTGAAGCTGGTCCACCAGCGATCCAGGCTGGCCTGGGGCAGGGCGGTTCCGGCCGGGGCCTCATAGGCGGCCGGCAGGCGGGTGTCGGGCGTGGGGCGCGGCGTCGAGACGCAAGCCGTCAGGGCCAGGCCGCCCAGGCCCAGCGCCGCCAGCGCGGCTCCCGATCGGAGGGGCCGAGGGCGCGTGCGCTCACCGGTCATGATTGAACTCATCAAGAAACACCTGAAGTTGCGGCCGCGGGGGCGGTCACCGTTATTTCAAAGGGGCTCGGAAGCCGACGGAGGGAAGCCTGCCACGTTGCGATAGACGTCGATCACCTGGTCCAGGAACTGTTCGATCACCTGGCGGTCGCCCTGGCCAAGACCGGCGATGACGCCGCTCAGGCCGTCCAGCATCGGCGCCAGCTCGTCGAAGGCCTTGTCCACCGAGTTGGCCGTCGGCACGACCAGCACCTTGCGCCGGTCGCTGGCCTGCCTTTGGCGGGAGACGTGTCCGGCCCGCTCCAGGCGGTCGACGATCTGGGTGCTGGCGGCGGTCGTCACCTTGAGGCGGACCGCCAGTTCGCTCGGCGTCAGGGGGCCGCTGGTCAGCAATTGCTCCAGCGCGGCCATGTCGGTGACGTTCACCCCCAGGGTCTCGCCGATCTTCCTGCCGATCTCGCGCGTCAGGATCGAGATGCTCTGCAGGCGCTGACCGATCGGGTCGCCCGCGATGCGCGCCTTGCGCGCGGCAAAACATGCCGAAGCTGGATCGTCGGTCGCCATGGCGGGACGAATATTGCTAAGGTGCTTAATAGTCAATCGATTTAGCGATCTTGGCGGCCGCGTTCGGGCGAGCGAGCCCAGGTCCCGCGCCGCGAGGGCGGCGGGATGAGCGGGCCGAGGGCGCGCGGGCGCTCCGGTCACGACTGGTCTCATCAAGAGGCACCTGGACGGGCGACCGCGCCAGGGGAGTTGGCGGATCGCTGTTCGCTCACTTAGGGGCTGCGAAGCCCGGTGAAAAGGCCGCGCACCGCTGGTTGAACATGACAATTGCGCAATGATTCCGCCGTTACCGGTCTCGTCCGCGCGGGTCGGTTCGCCAGCCCTCATGAATGCTCCTCGATCTTGGCCCACGCCGGGGTTTTCCGGGGTTGTCCGGTTCGGCTTCCCAGGGACGACGAACGAGGAGGCGGCTTTGCGACATCGCCGCCGTGAAGAATTCGTGTCGCCCCGCCGGCCCCCGGCCCGCCTGGTCGTCGCCTAGCATCGCGGCGCGCCGGTTTCTGTCAGCAGGGCGCCAGCAGGGCCGACGTGGCGGGCCAATGACCGGCGCGAGGTTGACGTACCGTCAAAACATACCGCATCATCGAAACAGGTGTTCGACTCCAGGAGTCGTTACCCGTCCGTGCGGAGTAGCGGGCAGTAAGTGAAAGCGTTTTAGTTATCCGGCCTAGGGGGAACCTAAGGTTGTCGGTCTACGAACACGCATCTTCAATTTTCGAAACGCGTCTTCCGGGTGACGTGGCGGTGGAGGCCGTCATGTTCTCGCCCGACAGGCGCGGCGTGGAGCACGCCGCCGACTGAGATCCCCCGAAGCCCAAAATGCCTGCATTCAAAAAAGCAGCTCGGGAGGGAAGACCAATGAGAAGAACGATGTTCCTGCGTGGGGCCTCGGCTCTGACGCTTGTCATGACCATGGCGACGGGGGCCCTGGCCCAGACCAAACCCTCACGGGAAGGGCCGGTCGAGGTCGAGGAGATCATCGTCACCGGCTCGTTCATCCGCGGCACGCCCGAGGATGCGTCGCTGCCGGTCGACGTGATCGGGGCCGAGGACCTGCAGAAGCAGGGCTCGCCCTCGACGGTGGAACTGCTCAAGGCCCTGCCGGTCTCGAACGGCGTGCTGGGCGACACCAACCAGTTCGACAGCCGCGCCCAGGGCTCGGAAGGCTCGGGCTCGGTCAACCTGCGCGGCCTCGGCTCGCAACGCACCCTGGTGCTGCTGAACGGCCGGCGCATGGCCATCAACCCGCTGGCGGCGGCCGGGGCCGGCATCGTCGACACCAACATCATCCCCGCCGCCGCCATCGGCCGGATCGAGGTGCTGAAGGACGGGGCGGCCGCGACCTATGGCTCGGACGCCATCGCCGGCGTCGTCAACTTCATCACCAAGAAGAACTTCAACGGCCTCGAGGCCGGCGCCGACTATCGCTACATCGACGGCTCGAAGGGCGACTACGGCCTGAACGTCACCTTCGGTAAGGTCTGGGACAACGCCAACCTGCTGGCCAGCGTCGGCTGGCAACACCGCTCCAAGCTCAGCGTCGGCGACCGCGACTGGGCCAACAAGTCTTACCTGTCCAATCCCGAGGCCGGCTGGTCGGCGGCGGGCAACCCCTCGACCTTCGTCCCGGCCGCCGCCTCGACCACGGGCTTCCGCGATCCCGCCTGCGCGCCCCTGGGCGGCACCCCCGGCTTCAGCGGCATAACGCCCATCTGCCTGTGGCACTACACGCCGTTCGACAACCTGGTCGAGAAGCAGGACGCCATCCAGGCCTATGCCGAGGTCAACGCCGACCTGTCGGCCAAGACCAAGTTCCACGCCGAGGTGCTGTATTCCCACACCGACGTGCCCGACTGGAACACCTCGCCGTCCTACGCGGCGCTGGCGGTGCCGACCGCCGAGGCCTCGGCGGCGCCGACCTTGGCCGGGCGCTACTACGTGCCGGCCAACAACCCCGGCCTGATCGCCTTCATGGCCGCCAACCCGACCATCACCACCACCAGCCTGGTGACCGGGGCCCAGACCACGGTGCCGTCGAGCATCCTGCTGGGCGGGGCGATCGTCGCCGCCAACCGGCCCTACGGCCTGGGCGGCAACCCCGCCTTCGGCTACGGGGCCTCGATCGGCGCGCGGGCCTATGACGCCTTCCGGGTGTCGAGCGACCTCTCGGGCGAGTTCGACAACGGCATCGGCTGGGACATCGCCCTGACCTATTCGCAGGAGGTCGGGATCCGCACGGGCTACGACACCCTGGTCAACCGCTTCGAGCTGGCCCTGCGCGGCCTGGGCGGCCCGCGCTGCGACACCGACGCGGCCACCCCCGGCATCCAGGGCGTCCCCGGGGTCAACGGCTGCCTGTTCTACAACCCGTTCGCCAACGCCATCCCCGGCAACGCGATCACCGGCCAGACCAACCCGACCTTCAACCCGGCCCTGGCCAACAGCGAGGAAGTCACCCGCTGGTTCTTCCAGAAGCTGTCGACCAAGCAGGCGTCGCGGCTGTTCGTCGGCGAGGCGGTGCTGAACGGCAAGACCAACATCACCCTGCCGGGCGGCGACATCGCCTGGGCGGCCGGCGCCCAGTACCGCCGCACCTATTTCAAGGCCGACTACAACGACATCAGCAACGCGGCGATCAATCCGTGCGTCAACACGCCGGACTTCGGCGTCACCACCTGCACCGGCTCGGTCCGCAACGGCCCGTTCATGTTCCTGGGCGTCGGCACCGAGGCCGACAAGCAGAACGAGGTCATGGCCGGGTTCGGCGAGCTGAGCCTGCCGATCACCGAGGCCCTCCAGATGCAGCTGGCGGCGCGCTACGAGGACTACGGCGGCCAGACCGGCTCGACCTTCAACCCCAAGGCCGCGATCCGCTGGCAGGCGACCCCGTGGCTGGCGTTCCGCGCCTCGGCGGGCTCCACCTTCCGCGGGCCGCCGGATCCGCAGCTGGTCACCTCGTCGATCACCTCGCTGCAGAGCATCCTGGGCGTGTTCCGCGCCGTCGACATCTACGGCAACCCCGCCCTGCAGCCGGAAAAGGCCAAGACCTACAACGCCGGCGCCCTGTTCAAGGCGGGCAACTTCAAGGCCAGCATCGACTACTTCCGCTTCGACTTCGAAAAGCCAATCGTCGCCGAACCGGTGGCCGGCATGGTCGCGGCCCTCTATCCGAACGGCGCGGCGGGGGCCAACAACTGCGGCGTCGCCGCCTATGCGGCCCTGCAGGCGCGCTTCACCTACAGCACCAGCTGCAACACCATCTCGTCGATCGCCCGGCTGAAGACCTTCTATGTCAACGGACCGGACATCAGGAACTCGGGCTTCGACCTCGCGGCCGACTACCGGTTCGAGGGCGTGCTCGGCGGCGACCTCTCGATCGGCGGCAACGCCACCTACATCTCCGAATACAAGGTCGCCGCCCAGACCGTCGAAGGCGTCGTGGTGTCGCCGGCCTTCGACGCGGTGGGCCAGCTGAACTACCAGACCATCGCCGTGCCGATCCCGCAGTGGAAGGGCGACGTCTTCGCCGAATGGACGATGGGCCCGCACAACCTGCGCGCCACGGTCCACTACATCGACAGCTATACGGACCAGCGCGTCGCGCCGTTCCTGACCGGCGCCTACAAGGACTCCACCGGCGCGCCGGTGACGGTGTCGGCGGGCAAGAAGATCGACACCCAGGTCCTCACCGACCTGGCCTATCGGGTCTTCCTGCCGTGGGACACCACCCTGACGGCGGCGATCACCAACGTCTTCGACCAGGAGCCGTCCTACGCCCGCCTCGACCTGGGCTACGACCCGTTCACCGGCGACCCTCTGGGCCGGACCTACAAGGTGGGGGTGCGGAAGAAGTTCTAGCCTTCGGGCTTGGATGGGGAAGGGCGGCTTCGGCCGCCCTTTTTCGTTGGGCGGCGCACTTGCCCCCTACGGGCCTTCGGCCGTCTTCCCCCATAGGGGGAAGAGCCTCGCGCCCCAGGCTCCGCCCCCTATGGGGCGGACAGGCGGCGCAGCCGCCAGGTGGGGGCAAGTCTGAAGCTCTACTTCGTGAACAGCCCCATCAGCAGCGGCCGGGCGAACAGGCTGGCGGCCTCGTCGCGTTCGACGCCGGGGATCCACGCGCCCAGCGAGGCGGCGGCGTTGAGCATCGAATTGATCATGTGGGCGGCGATCATCGGGTCGACGGCGCGCACCGAGCCCTCGGCCACGCCGTCCGAGATGATCGCCGCGAAGCGCTCCGAGCCGCGGTTGTAGCCCTGCGACATCTCGTGGCGAATCTCGATCGGCAGGGCCCCCATCGACGAGGCGCGCAGCAGCGGGCCGTGGTCCGACAGCTGGTACTCGACCAGGGCCGCGGTCGCCGCCGCCAGCTGGTTCCAGCCATTCCCGGCCAGGGCGCGGGCGTCGGCCTGGGCCTTGCGGGTGACGGCGAAGGTCCGCTCGAAGCACTCGACCACCAGGGCGTCCTTGTCCTCGTGGTGGTGGTAGAACGAGCCCTTGGTGACGTTCAGCTGGGCCGAGATCTCCTCGACCGAGGCCCCGCGATAGCCGCGCTGATTGATCAGCCGGGTGGCGGCGACCAGGAAGGTCTCGCGCCATTCCTGGTTCTCGGGCGCGGCCGGCGTCGGGTCGGGCAGGGCGACCGGGGCCCAGTCCGGCGCGGCGTCGTTCCGCCCTCTCGGCGCCAGGCCGTTGATCAGGATGTCGTACATCTTGTCGCGGACCCGGCCGTAGTCGTCGGTGTCGTAGCGACGCAGCCAGGAGCCGGACCAGAAGACCTGTTCCAGCAGCAGGTGGGTGCGGGCGTTGCGCTCGCGCTTGTCCAGGTGCTCGAAACCCGCGTCCTCGAACAGGCCGCGCACCCGGCGGAACAGGTCGTTGAACGCGCCCTGCACCGAGCCGCGCAGGGGCTCCTTCAGGGCCCGCATCTCGGTGAAGCTGGTCAGGGGCGCGGCCTCGCCCAGCCGCACCCGGCGGTTCAGGTCCAGATAGAGGTCCAGGAAGCGCAGCAGCCGGGCGGGGGCGTCCGGCGCGCGGGAGGCCTCGGTGACCAGGGCGTCGAAGCGCTCCAGGCCGCGCATGAAGCAGGCGGCGGCCAGGTCGTCCTTCTTGCGGTAATAGTAGGTGACGCTGGTGGTGATCAGCCCGACCTTGGCGGCGACGTCGGCCAGGGTCATGCCCTTGACGCCCTGGCGATTGAGGATCGCGGTCGCGGCGGCGAGGATCGCCTCCTTCTTCTTCGCGTACCGCTCGGTGGCGGGGCTCGCGATCCGGCCGTCGTCCATGTGTTCGCCCCTCATCGCCGGTCGCCGCGCGGGTCCTTGGACCGGTTAGTCCAATTTAGGAAGCCTCGTCGTCGCGACAAGGCGCGCGGCCGTGTTCCGGCGCCGCTTTCGTGAGCGCGGAATCTTGCCGGCATGTTGCAGGACTAGGGCGGAGACGTGGCGGTTCGAAGACCAGGGACGCTCGCCGCGCCATCCCCGGTGGCGCAAACGCTTGCCGATCCTCGCTCCCTAGTTTTCAATTGATATGCGCTTGATCGGCGGGGGCGATGTCGCGCCGCCTTCGGTCGCCGCCAAGATCATGATCGCCGTCCGCTCCAGGACGGACGCAGGAGGAACGCCATCTTGAGTACGCCGGAAGCCGTGGGTCTGTCGTCGGACCGACTGAAACGCATCAACGCCTTCATCCAGGACAAGTACATCGCGCCCGGAAAGCTGCCCTGCGCCCTGGTCCAGGTGTGGCGGCGCGGCCAGTTGGCCCACACCACGGTCCTGGGCTCGGCCGACGTCGAGCGCGGCCTGCCGCTGAAGGCCGACAGCCTGTTCCGCATCTATTCGATGACCAAGCCGATCACCTCGATCGCCTTCATGATGCTGGTCGAGGAGGGGCTGGTCTCGCTGGACGACCCGGTGCACCGCTACATCCCGTCGTGGAAGAAGCTGGGCGTCTTCCAGGCCGGGGTGCTGAACGGCTTCCTGACCAAGCCCGTGGCCGAGCCGATGCGGATCATCGACCTGCTGCGCCACACCTCTGGCCTGACCTACGGCTTCCAGCAGCGCAGCAATGTCGACGCCGCCTATCGCAAGCTGAAGCTGGACGGGGTGGACAGCGAGGGCGGGCTGGAGGCCTTCGTCGAGGCGCTGGGGACCGTGCCGCTGGAGTTCTCGCCCGGCGAGGCCTGGAACTATTCGGTGGCCACCGACGTGCTGGGCTACCTGGTCCAGGCGATCTCGGGCCAGCCGTTCGACCAGTTCCTCAAGACCCGGATCTTCGATCCGCTGAAGATGGTCGACACCGGCTTCTTCGTGCCGGAGAGCCAGCGCGGCCGCTTCACCGCCTGCTACACCCTCAACCCCAAGGGTCAGGTTGTGCTGCAGGACGACCCGGAAAAGAGCCGCTACCTGTCCGACCCGTCGGTGAAGTCGGGCGGCGGCGGCCTGGTCTCGACGGCCGACGACTACATGCGGTTCTGCCGCATGCTGCTGAACGGCGGCGAGCTGGACGGGGCGCGGATCGTCAGCCCCAAGACCCTGAAGCTGATGACCATGAACCACCTGCCGGGCGGCAAGGAGCTGACCGAGCTGTCCAAGTCGCTGTTCAGCGAGGCGGTGTTCGAGGGCCTGGGCTTCGGCCTCGGCTTCGCCATGACCGTGGACCAGGCGCGGACCAAGAACATCGGCTCGCACGGCGAATACTTCTGGGGCGGCATGGCCTCGACGGCCTTCTGGATCGACCCGGTCGAGGACCTGGCGGTGGTGTTCATGACCCAGCTGACGCCGTCCTCGGCCTATCCGATCCGCCGCGAGCTGCGGACGCTGGTCTATTCGGCGTTCACGGAGTCAGCGGCTTAGAGGGGGGCGCCTGTCGTCCGCTGGACGCCCTGCCAACGTGAGCGGGAAGGCCAGCGGGGAAGGCTGGAGCGTGATGATAGGCTGAACCGCCCACCACAGTCGTCATCCCCCGACTTGTTCGGGGGACCCAAGCGGAGTCTGACGCTATGTCTAGGGCGGCTTGGGTCCCCCGC
>NZ_AKKF01000300.1 GCF_000281955.1 Caulobacter sp. AP07
AGGGGAGGGAAGGGCTTCGTCGCTACACGCTCACCGGCGGCTTTCTCCACGCCCACGGCTGGGCGGCCTCCAGCTCGTAGGCCAGTTCGAACAACGTCTTCTCCGCCCCGGCCCGCCCGGCGAACTGCACCCCGACCGGCAGGCCGGTCTTGGTCCAGTGCAGCGGCACGCTCATCGACGGCGCCCCGGCCACGTTGTGCAGGGTGGTGTAGCCGACATAGGCGTTGAGGTGCTCGGTCAGCTCGGGAATGGCCACGGTCGGCGCCACCCAGCCCAGCGGGGCGGGCGGCGTGCCCAGCACCGGCGACAGGATCACGTCGTAGCGCGCGAACCAGCCGTCATAGGCCCGCCCGGCGGCGTTGAGGTTGGCCACGGCCTTCTCGAGCCCGCCCGCCGGCATCTGGTTCACCAGATCGGCCATGGCCAGGGTGAAGGGGTCCAGCATCGTCCCGTCGGGCCGGCGGCCGGCGGCCTTGGCGATCCGGGCGACGAGGTCGGCGGCGCCGCTGGCCCACAGGGTGAGGAAGTCCTGGCCGAACGCCGCGCCATCCACCGGCCAGGCGGTCGGTTCGATCTTGTGGCCCAGGGACTGCATCAGCTTGGCGGCGTTCTCGACGGCCTCGCGCACCTCCGGGTCCGGCTTGCCGCCCAGCAGCGTATCGGTGAGCAGCCCGACCCGCAGCCGTCGCTTGCCGGGCCGCGTGGCCAGGCCGACGGCGGGGAAGACCGCGTCCGCGCCGCCGCGCTCGGTCGCGGCGAACAGGGTGGCGCTGTCGCGGACGCTGTGGCTGACGCAGTGGTAGACCGAAAGATCCAGGGCCCGCGACGGCGGCCGCCCCAGAATCATCCGTCCGCGCGAGGGCTTGAGGCCAAACAGGCCGCAGTTGGAGGCCGGGATGCGGATCGAGCCGCCGCCGTCGCTGGCGTGGGCGAAGGGGGTGATCCCCGCCGCCACCGCCGCCGCCGCGCCGCCGGAGGAGCCGCCGCTGGAGTGGGCCAGGTTCCAGGGGTTGCGCGTCGGGCTAAAGCCCACAGGCTCGGTGGTCGGCAGGAAGCCGTATTCCGGCGTCGCCGACTTGCCGATGACGATCAGTCCGGCCCGGTCGAAGGCGTCGACATAGCCGTCCTGGGTCTTGGCCGGCGGGTTCCGAAGCATGGCCCGCGAGCCGTACCGCGTGGGCAGGCCGACATAGTCGTCGAGATCCTTGACCAGGAACGGCACGCCGGCGAACGGACCCGCCGGTTGGCCGGGCGTCTGGTCCAGGCGCCTGGCCTTGTCGATCGCCCGGTCGAAGTCGGAGGTGACCAGGGCGCCCAGCCGGTCCTGCAGGGCCTCGGCGTCGCGCACGGCCTTTTCCGTCACCTCCAGGGCGCTGACCTCCTTGCGGCGGATGCGGCCCGCCAGTTCGACGGCGTCCGGCCCCCAGGGAGCGGGCGAAGCGGCCTTGGGCTTGGCTTGGACGGCGGACGGCGCGGCGGCGATCGCGGCGGCGGCCATCAGGCCCCGGCGGCTGAACATCATGAGCGTTTCCCCTCTTAGGTCCGACGTCTGTGGCGCGTCGGTGAACGGTGATCACTGTGAACCGGAAGGCGCGACCTCCGCAAGTCGTGCTACAGCGACGCCCATGAGCTCTTCGCCGACACGTAAACGCGCCGACATCCTGCTGGTCGAGACCGGCCTGTTCGAAACCCGCGCCAAGGCCCGCGCCGCCATCGAGGCCGGCCTGATCACGGCCGACGGCAAGACGGTGGCCAAGCCTTCGGAACTGCTGGAAGACACCGTCAAGCTGGATGGCCGGCCGCCGCATCCCTGGGTCGGGCGCGGGGCGCTGAAGCTGGTCCACGCCCTGGACCTGTGGCCGATCGCGGTCGCCGGAAAGGTCGCGCTGGACGTCGGGGCCTCGACCGGCGGCTTTACCGAGGTGTTGTTGGAGCGCGGCGCCGAGAAGGTGTTCGCCTGCGACGTCGGCCGCGAGCAACTTCACCCCCGTCTCGCCCACCATGAGCGCGTGGTCGACCTGTCGGGCGTCGACGCCCGGATTCTCGACGAGGGCTATCTGGACGACACGCCGACCCTGGTGGTCAGCGACGTCAGCTTCATCTCGGTGGAGAAGTGCCTGCCCGTGGCCCTGGACCTGGCCGCGCCCGGCGCCGACCTCGTCAGCCTGATCAAGCCGCAGTTCGAGGCCGGCCGCGAGCGGGTGGGGAAGAACGGCATGGTCAAGGACCCCGCCATCATCGCCGACTGCATCGCCTCGGTCTCGGCCTTCGTCGAGGCCTCGGGCTGGACGATCAAGGGCGTCGCGCAAAGCCCGATCACCGGCGGGGACGGCCAGGTCGAGCACCTGCTGTGGGCGGTGAAGGACTGATTGCCGCTATCCCACCTTCGTCATCCCCCGCTTTATGCGGGGGACCCAAGCCACGCTGGCCAAGTCAGCTTGGGTCCCCCGAACAAGTCGGGGGATGACGGAGTTTGGTGAGCGGCAACCAAACAAAAAGGCCGCCCGCGCGAACGCGGGCGGCCCCAAGAAGATCGAATGAGAAACAGCCGAACTTAGTCGACGACCTGGTAGCGGCCCTGGGCGTCCGGGCAGACGCGCACGAAGCGCTTCTGAGTGCGGCCGTCGGGCAGGTAGATCGGGCTTTCGGCCAGGGTGCAGCCGTTGGCGTCGGCGCGGCCGCCCTGGGTCACGGTGTAGGAGCGCTCGGACTCGTAGCTGTAGTCGCCGCGATCGCCGTAGCGGCTGTCGCTGTAGGTGGGATCGTCATAGCCCTGACCACGATTGTCGTAGGGCTGGTTGTAGGCGCCCTGGTTGTAGACCGGCGGGGGCGGAGCCCGGCCCGGGGAGCAGGCGGCCGAGTTCTTGCCGATTGCCGAACCGGCGATGGCGCCCAGCAGGCCGCCCAGCACGGCGCCTTCGGTGCGGGCGCCCTTGGCGGCCACGCCGCTGCCGATCGCCGCGCCGATGCCGGCCCCGGCCAGGCCGCCGCCCGTGCCGCGCTGCGTCGTGCTGCGGCGGCAGGGATCGTAATAGTAGCCGTTGTTGTCATAGGCGCCGCCGCTGGCGTAGGCGCCGGTGTTGCCGTACGCGCCGTAGGCCTGGGCCGAGGCCAGGGTCGGGGCCAGCGCGCCCGCCAGGGTGGCGGTGGCGGCGATACCGAGAACGGTCTTGAACATCATCGAAAAACTCCCTCGAACAGGTCCGGCGATCCGCTGGACCCGCCTTACCCAGCTAAACTGCCAAGGTCTTCATGAACGGCTGTTGAGTGACCCGTTCATCTTCGTTCACCCGCCCGATCTTCATTCACCCCTAGAGGGCCCGAATGCGCTATGGGACGTCTCGAGAGCTTTGTCGGCGCCGATCGTGGCGCAGGCATGGCGGCGCCCCGGCGCCTGTGGAAATGCACGGAACCGGTCAAGGTTCCGACGGACGAACGGAACTGTCTTGAATGCGTGAGTTGAGGATCGAGGCGGTCGGCGCCCAGGGCGACGGCTTGGCTCAAGGGGCCTTCATCCCGCTGACCCTGCCCGGTGAGCGGGTGACAGCCCAGATGAGCGGGTCGCGCGGCGAGCTGATCGATGTGCTGGAGGCCAGCGCCGATCGCGTGACCCCGCCTTGCCCGCACTTCGGCGTCTGCGGCGGCTGCGCCCTGCAGCACTGGGCCATCGAGCCCTATCTGGACTGGAAGCGCGAGCAGATCCGCATCCAGCTGGGCCGCGAGGGCCTGGAGACCGAGATCCTGCCGACCTTCGCCTCGCCGCCGGCCTCGCGTCGCCGGATGGCGCTGCACGCTCGGGGCGGCAAGGGTGGCGTGAAGCTGGGCTTCAAGGAGCGCCGCTCCTGGAACCTGGCCCAGATCGAGGTCTGCCCGGTCTCCAACCCCCGGCTGGTCGCGGCCTTTCCGGCCCTGACCCGCCTGGCGGGGCCGTTCATGGAGCATCCGAAGTCGGCGCCGACCCTGCACGTGACCCTGACCGCCACGGGCCTGGACATCGACATCACCGGCGTCGAGGCCAAGAGCGGCGGCCTGTCGGCCGACGCCCGGGTCCGCGCGGCGATGATCGCCGGCGAGGCCGACTTCGCCCGCGTCACCCTGGCCGGCGAGATGATCTACATGGCCCGCCAGCCGATGGTGAAGCTGGGCCCGGCCGTGGTCGCCCTGCCGGCCGGCAGCTTCCTGCAGGCCGTGCCCCAGGCCGAGAGGGCGATGGTCGAGTTCGCCGTCGAGGCGGCCCGGGGCGCCAGCCGCATCGTCGACCTCTATAGCGGCGTCGGCACCTTCACCTTCCGGCTGGCCGAGATCGGCGCGGTGCACGCCGCCGACAGCTCGGCCCCGGCCATCGCCGCCCTGAGGGGCGCGGTCGGTACGGCCACCGGCCTGAAGGCGATCACCGCCGAGGCACGCGACCTGACACGCCGGCCGGTGCTGTCCAGCGAGCTCAAGAAGGTCGACGTGGCGGTGATCGACCCGCCGCGCGCCGGGGCCCTGGAGCAGAGCGTCGAGATCGGCCTGTCCAAGGTGGCCCGCGTGGTCAGCGTCTCGTGCAATCCCTTGACCTTCGCCCGCGACGCCAAGGTGCTGATCGACGCCGGTTTCCGCCTGGAGCGGGTGTTGCCGGTGGACCAGTTCCTGTGGTCGCCCCATATTGAGCTGGTCGGGGTGTTTTCGCGCTAGGACGACGCTTCCTTCCAGGGAGAGGGTCGTCCGGGAGACGGCTATGAACGAACGACCGGGGGATCGCGGCCGAGGCGCCTTCGCGCTGGACGGCGCCAGCCAGCGGGCCAAGGCGGCGGTCAAGGCCGCCTGGTGGACCGCGGCCGGCGGCGTGACCCGCGCCCTGGCCCAGCCCACCCGCGGCGACGCCAAGGTCAAGTTCGAGCCCCAGGGGCCGCCAGTCTCGGCCGCCCGCCTGCGCAAGGCCTATCTGAGCGCCTTCGACAAGGACGCCGCCGACGTCGCCGCCGGCCTCTATCCGCCCGTCGAGGACGGTCCCCGCAACCCCGCCGCCGCCTTCCGCCAGGCCCTGGACGTCATCGCCGACGCCCGCGCCGTCGACCAGCGCCGCCGCCGCGGCGACGGCGTCGAGGTGCGCGAAGAGCCGGAAAGCCAAGGCTATCCAAACTACTATCGTCAGAACTTCCACTTTCAGTCCGGCGGCTGGTTCACCGACGCCAGCGCCAGGCGCTACGAAGCCCAGGTCGAGGCGCTGTTCTCCGGCGCGGCCGGGGCGATGCGGCGGCGGGCCCTGTCGCTGCTGGCCCATCATTGGCGGGGCAAGGACCAGCGCGGTCTGAAGCTGGTCGACCTGGCCTGCGGTTCGGGCAGCTTCCTGCGCGACCTCGACGGGGCCTTTCCGCGCGCCGCCATCGCCGGTCTGGACCTGTCGCGGGCCTATCTGGCCGCCGCCCGCAGCCGTTCGCGGAGGGGCGGGGTGCAGGCCAACGCCGAGACCCTGCCGTTCGCCGACGCCAGCCTGGACGGCGTGACCTGCGTCTACCTGTTCCACGAACTGCCGCCGCGCGTGCGGCCGGTGGTGGCGGTCGAGATCGCCCGGGTGCTGAAGCCCGGCGGCGTGCTGGCCTTCGCCGATTCGGTGCAGCCGGTCGACGAGCCGGATCTGTCGCGGTTGCTGGAGGCCTTCCCGGCCTATTTCCACGAGCCCTACTATTCGACCTACGCCCAGACCGACCTGCCGGCCCTGTTCGGCGCGGCCGGGCTGCGCGTGGCCGGCCAGGATCAGGCGTTCCTGACTAAGGCGCTGTTGCTGGAAAAGGCGGGTTAGACGCTAGGGGAAGGTGGAGGCCTGGCCCGGAATCGAACCGGGGTGCACGGATTTGCAATCCGCTGCGTAACCACTCCGCCACCAGGCCATCCGGGTCAACGCAAGGTGCGTCGGCGAAGAGGTCGGTTCGATACAGGAGCCCGTCGGTCTAGGCAATGGCGATGATACGGTTAGCTTGACCGGTTCTTTTCCGTGTCCGTGACGGCGTCTATCGGCTCCAGTTCCTTCCAGGAGCTGTTGACACTTGGCCCGGGGGAACGATTTCAGATCCGTGGATGTGTTCTGACGCCTGCGCCCACCCACATTCGTCATCCCCCGACTTGTTCGGGGGACCCAAGCGGAGTCTGACGCTATGTCCAAGGCCGCTTGGGTCACCCGCATAAAGCGGG
>NZ_AKKF01000301.1 GCF_000281955.1 Caulobacter sp. AP07
AAGCCGAACATGATGTTGGCCGATATCGGCGGCTACGACTTCCTGCACAACACCCACGGCTGGACCGCCCAGCAGATCTGCCTGGCCTACGCCCTGACCGAACCGTCGCTGGCCACCGTGCAGATCACCGCCGAGACGCCCGCCGACCTGGAGGCCCTGGCCGCCATCGCCGAGCGCGACCTGCCGACCGGCTGCTCGGCCCAGATCGAAATGGCCCGCTTTTCGGCCCAGGAGGCCGAGCGGAACAGGCGCCGGGCGTAGGCGCCGCTTCCGAAACGCAAAAAGACCTGTCATCCCGGACAAGGCCCGAAGGGCCGCAGATCCGGGACCGCCGGAAGCGCCTGCGTTCACGCCCCGGTCCCGGATCTGCGCGCTGCGCGCTTGTCCGGGATGACAGGTTTGGGTGCATTTTGGCGAACCTGGCGTCCTCCTCCTACCCCGCCAGGCTTGACCCGGAGGGTCGCGGCGCCTAGCTGAGAGGCTACGCCAAGGATTTTCCCATGACCGCCCCCACCACCACCGACGCCGGCTCCTCCCCCGCGCTCGACTTCATCGCCAAGACCGTGGCCGACAACGCCGTGGTCCTGTTCATGAAGGGCGTGCCGGACCAGCCGCGCTGCGGCTTCTCGGCCGTCAGCGTGCAGATCCTCGACCACCTGGGCGTCGAGTTCGTCGGCGTCGATGTGCTGCAGGACGACGAGCTGCGCCAGGGCATCAAGACCTTCACCGACTGGCCGACCATTCCCCAGCTCTATGTGAAGGGCGAATTCATCGGCGGTAGCGACATCATCCGCGAGATGTTCCAGTCGGGCGAACTGAAGACCCTGCTGGCGGAGCAAGGCCTCATCGCGGCGTGAGTCGCGGACGCCTGGTCCTGGGCCTAGGCACGCTATGCCTGCTCGCTCTTGTGGTCTGGGTCACGTTCCCGACCGGCTACAGGATCAACGCCTCGGACAAACCTTTCGACCAGGCGCTGCGGCGCGCGATGGATCACGGCGTCACGATTGATTTGCGGACCCTTGAGCCTGGCGCATGGACCCAGGTCTGCGGCGTCGGCGAGGGCTCGCCCCTCGAAAGGCTCAAGGACGCCGGCCTGCCGACGAAACCCGCGACCGGCGAAAGCGAACTCACCGAATTCTTCGACGACGGCTCGGCCTCTTTTCTCGATGAAGCCAGCAGCGCCTTTGTCTTCTTGGCGGAGGACGGCGCTCAGGTTCGCCCGGTGTCGAAGCCGCACATCCTCTCGGGCGGGGCGCTGAACACCTGCGTGGATCGCTCGAACGCCATCCTGGTTTCCGACGCGGATGGTTGGCGTCTTGGAGCCGCCCAATGAAGATTTTCCATCCGGCCAGCGACGCCTTCCACCTGACCTTCGAACCGAAGGCGTCGGACATCGACGCCAACGGCCACGTCAACAACGTGGTCTATCTGGCCTGGGCCCAGGACCTGGCGACCGCGCACTGGGACGCCTGGGCCTCGCCCGAGGAGCGGGCCGGGTGGAGCTGGGTGGCCCGCCGCCACGAGATCGACTACCGCCGCGAACTGCTGCCGGGCGAGGTCGCCGTCGGCTACACCTGGGTGGGCGAGCTGAAGGGCCCGCGCTTCGAGCGCTATGTCCGCATCGACGGCCCCGACGGCGAGATGTGCGCCCAGAGCCGCACCGACTGGGTGCTGATCGACGTCGCCGCCAAGCGCCCGGCCCGGGTGCCGAGGTGGATGATCGAGCGGTTCACGCCGAAGGGGTGAGTCCCCGGAAGCTGTGGACAGTTAGATGCGCCAAGCCTGCGAGCGCGCCTTCACCTCAAAAATCCCGTCATCACCCGCTTTATGCGGGTGACCCAAGCGACGCTGGACAGAGCGTCAGACTCTGCTTGGGTCCCCCGAACAAGTCGGGGGATGACGAATGGGGGTGGGCCTGGGCGCCGGCATTCGCGGACGTGAAATCACTCCCCCCTACCCCGTCGGCATCCTGTCGAATTTCGGCAGGGCCGGATCGAGATGGTCCCATGCATGGCCGCGCACGGCGTAGGTCACCGCCTGCGGCGTATAGCGGTCGGGGTCGTCCAGGCTGGCGGCGTGCACCGTGAACAGCTCTGGCATGGCCGCGAACGTCAGATAGACCGGCGACCCGCAGGTGGGGCAGAAGGCGCGCGTCTTCACGGAGCCGCTGTCGGCGACGATGTCCCAATGGGTCGCCTCACCTTTGAGCTTCACGCTCTCGCGGCCCGGAAAGCTCAGATAGGACCCGTGCCCCGTGCCGCTCTTGTGCTGGCAGTCGCGGCACTGGCAGTCGTTCATGAATATCGGTTCGGCGGAGATTTCGTAACGGATCGCGCCGCAGGCGCATCCGCCGGTAAAGGCCTGGCTCATGTCTTTTCTCTCGCGATAGGGGTGTGGTGCGTGTCGGCCGGGCCGTGCGGCCTCGGCGACGCGCCTAGTGCGACTGGGTCGGGGCGACCTGTTCGGCGACGATGACGCCGATGCTCGGGACCACCTTCTTCCAGCCGTCGCCCATGGTCTTGAAGGCCGCGCCGTTTCGCGGAAGCACGAAGCCGGAGTGGACCAGGCGAAGGCGCGTGCCGTTCTCGGCCCTGGAGAGGATCCAGGTGACGACCGTGTCGAGGCGCGAGCCGTAGCCGACATTGCCCTCGTCCCCGCCCTTCCAGGCATAGCTCAGGCGTTCGTTCGGCGCCGCTTCCAGCACCCGGCAGTGAATGACGCCGTCCCAGGCGCCGGCCGGGGTGGTCTGGAAGGTGAAGGTCTTGCCCTCGACCGGCTCGAACCCGGTCGGCGTCATCAGCCAGCGGCCGATCAGCTCGCCGGTGGTCAGCGCCTTCCAGATCGCCTCCGGCGCATGGGGAAGGACCTCGTCGACCACGATGTCTTGCGTGTCGGATTTCAAGGCGGCGTCGGTCATGGGTCGATCTCCTTCAAGAGGGTTCTGAGGTCGGCGAACCGCTCGCGCCAGAAGACGCCGTAGTGGCTCATCCAGTCGACCAGCGGCGAGAGGCCCTCGGGCTGGGCGCGGTAATAGACGTTGCGGCCCTCGGGGCGCTCGGCGACCAGGCCGGCCTGCTTCAAGGACTTGAGGTGCTGGGAGATGGCGCCCTGGGTCACGCCGCTCCCGCGCGTCAGCTCGACCACGGTGATCTCGTCGGACATGACGACCCGTTCGAACACGGCGCGGCGCGTGGGATCGGCCAGGGTGCGCATGACGGCGGTGATGGTGGCGGCTTCGTTCATGGCATATCAATTAGCACATGCTAATAAATTAGCAACGGCTAATTTGTTTCGAGCCATGGACGCGAACGCAAACAGCCCGCGCGGGTTCAGGGTCTAGGGGTTGGCGGCCAGCGGATTGAGCACCGCCAGCCTGCCCCGCTCCGCCACGCCCAGCTCCTGATAGGTGAAGGACAACGCCGCCTCGCCCGGCGTCGCCGCGTGGCAGGTCTCCAGCCGCTTGCGCGCGAAGGCGATGGTCGGCGGGACGCCGGTCCGATCGACATAGAAGGCGAAGTCCTCCTTGCGGGCGCAGCCGCTCGAAGCGACGCGGATCGTCAGGCCCGCGGGTCCGGCGGTGACCGCTTTCAGGGCCTCCAGCCCGGCCGCCTCGCCGCCGGGGCCGGCGACCAGCGACACCCCGCCCCGCCCCGCGCAGCCGCCCAGGGCCAGGGCCAGCCCGGTCGCCAGCAGTCCGCGTCGGTCGAGGGTCATGTGGGCCTTGGCAAGGAACGAAACTCGACCCTAGTTTGCGCAAGGCTTGGCCATGCGCAACCGACGAGGACCTGGGTGCTCCGTAAATTCGCTTCGATCGCCGCGACGGCGCTGGTCCTGGCCGCCGCCTCGCCCGGCCTTGCCGAGCCGAATGGGGCCGAGCCGAATGGGGCCAAGCCCGCAGACTACAAGGCCCTCGACGCCGAGGCGGCCCGACTGATGGCGGTGGGCAAGATCCCCGGCCTGGCCTTCGCGGTGATCGAGCACGGCAAGGTCGTCCACGTCTCGGCCCAGGGCTGGCGCAACGTCGAGAAGAAGCTGCCGCTGACGCCCGACACCATCATGTACGCGGCCTCGATCACCAAGGCTGCGTTCGGCGACTATGTGCTGATGCTGGTCGATGACGGCAGGCTGGACCTCGACACCCCGATCAAGGCCTATCTGCCGAAACCCCTGCCCGACTATCCGCAATATGCCGACCTGGCCAAGGACCCGCGCTGGGAGCAGATCACCCCGCGCATGCTGATGACCCACACGGCGGGCTTTCCCAACTTCCGCTGGCTGAACGCCGACGAGAAGCTGGACATCAAGACCACCCCGGGCACGCGCTACATCTATTCCGGCGAAGGCGTCAACCTGATGCAGTTCGTCATCGAGCAGGGCCTGGGCCTGAAGGTCGGCGACGAGATGAACCGGCGGATCTTCACGCCCCTGGGCATGACCCGCAGCAGCATGAGCTGGCGCCCCGACTTCGCCGCCAACCTGGCCGACGGCTATCACGAGGACGGCAAGTTCGAGGAACACGACGAGCGCAGCAATGTCCGGGCGGCGGGGTCGCTGGACACCACCGTCACCGACCTGGGCCAACTGGCCGCCGCCCTGGTGCGCGGCCAGGGCCTGTCGGCGAAGTCGAAGGCCGAGCGCGTCAAGCCCAGCTTCCCGATCGTCAATCCCCACCAGTTCCCGCCGACCCTGACCGGGACCGACCCGGCCAACGCCAGGATCGGCCTGGCGGCCGGGATCGGCGTGGTGGTGTTCGACGGGCCGCAGGGCCACGTCTTCATCAAGGGCGGCCACAACGACATCACCGACAACATGATGGTCTGCGTCGAGCGCGGCCAGCGCTGCATCGTCGTGCTGACCAACAGCGGCGTCGGGGCGCGGATCATCCCGCCGCTGGTCAAGGCGGCGCTGGGCGAGGTGGGGATGCCATGGACCTGGGAGTACAACCCGATGCTGCCTGTGGCGGCGCCTTAGAGGCGCACAACCCCGCCCCTCACGCTCGTCATCCCCCGACTTGTTCGGGGGACCCAAGCCGAGCCGGCGGCGGCGTTATGATGCGTCAGCCACCGCTTGGGTCCCCCGCATAAAGCGGGGGATGACGGCGTAGGCGTATAGGATGACGGCCCTATTTAGCCAAACCCTCACGCAGCCGGCCGGCCACGTCGCCCAGGGTGATCCGCGACAGCGCGCCCTCGACCTCGAGCGTGACGTCCGGGCTCGCCACCCGGGCCAGGCCGGCGGCGAAGTCGGTGATGGCGGTGATGTGCTGGGCCAGCAGGTCGACCATGTGCAGTTCCTGCATCACCTTCATCCGCGCCTCGGGCGGCACGGCTTCCAGGATCTGGCCCAGGGCGCTGTCGAGGTGGCCGCACGACACGGCGGCGATCGACATCTCGGCCGATAGGGCCTCGAACACGGCGACCAGGCTGGCGGCCTCAGGTTTCAGTTGCGGCATCATCACGGCTTTCCCCCAAGCGTTTCAAACAGATAACGCCCGGGGCCTTGTCGTAGAGTTAAGATCGCCGGCCTAGCTCCACGGCCCCGAACGGCGTCCGCCGCCGATCGGCACGGCCGTACCCGCCGACCGCGTTCCCTGGGTCACGCCCAGCCGCAGCAGGGCCGCGATGCGGTTGTGGGTGGCCGGGTGGGTCGAGAACAGGTTGTCGGCGCCCTTGCCCGACAAGGGGTTGATGATGAACAGGTGCGCCGTGGCCGGGTTGCGCTCGGCCTCGTGGTTGACCGCGCCACCCCGGGCATGGGCCTCGATCTTCTCCAGCGCCCGGGCCAGGGCCCGGCCGTCGCCGGCGATCTGCGCCCCGATCCGGTCGGCTTCGTACTCGCGCGAGCGGCTGATGGCCATCTGCACCAGCATGGCGGCGATCGGCGCGAGAATGGCCAGGGCGATGGTCCCGACCAGCCCGCCCGGCCGGTCCTGGTCGTCGCGCGAACCGCCGAAGAAGAAGGCGAAATTGGCCAGGGCCGAGATCGCGCCGGCGATGGTCGCCGTGACGGTCATGGTCAGGGTGTCGCGGTTCTTCACGTGGGCCAGTTCGTGGGCCATGACGCCGCGGATCTCGTCGCGGTCGAGCAGGCCCAGCAGGCCGGTGCTGGCGGCCACGGCGGCGTGGTCGGGGTCGCGGCCGGTGGCGAAGGCGTTGGGCTGGTCGCTGTCGATGACGGTGATGCGCGGACGCGGCAGGCCGGCGCGGACGGCCAGCGCCTCGACGTCCTGCACATAGGCGCGCACCCGCGGGTCGGCGGCACTGGCGTCGACCTCGACCGCGCCGTACATCCGCAGCACGATCTTGTCGGCGTTCCAGTACGAGAACAGGTTCATCCCCAGCGCCAGCACCAGGGCGATCAGCATGCCGGTCGGGCCGCCGATCATGTAGCCGGCCCCGACGAACAGCGCCGTCAGGCCGGCCAGCAGGATGAAGGTCTTGAGGTGGTTCATGGTCCTATCGTCGGATCAGTCGAAGATGTCGAACAGGTCGAAGCGCTTCTTCTTGCCGTACTGGCCCCGGTGGCGGTCGTCGTCGTAACGGTCGTGCAGGCGTTCGGGGCTGGGTCGTTCGTCCTTGCGCTCGCGGGCCCGCTCGTAGTCGGGCAAGCGCGGCGACAGGGCCTGGGGTTCGCCCCGTTCCATCGACATCAGCTTTTCCAGCTCACCGCGGTCCAGCCACACGCCCCGGCATTGGGGGCACATGTCGAACTCCACGGTCGCGCGCTGCACGGCCTGCATGGAAGCATCGCAATTGGGGCACATCAGAAGCGGCATGGGCGGTCCCTGTCCAGTTGATGGACGGGTGTTCCCGAAGCTGAAGCCGGCGCGGAGGGGGAGGGACAGCCGGACCCAGACATCGAGAACACCCGATGCGGTCCGACATCACGAGTGCTTGCAACACTCGCCAGAGGGGCCCGGCCCGCGAGTTGGATTTAGGGGGCCGCGGTGACGGTTCAAGGGACGCCCAACGAAAAAGGCCCCGGGTTTCCCCGGGGCCTTTCCGATCGTCTCGAGGTAACGCGTCTTACGAAGCGTAGAATTCGACGACGAGGTTCGGTTCCATCTTCACCGGGTACGGCACTTCCGACAGTTCCGGCACGCGGATGAAGTTCGCCGACAGGCCCTTGGCGTCGACGGTGATGTATTCGCAGAAGTCACGTTCGGCCGAAGCGACGGCTTCCAGCACCAGCGCCATGTTGCGCGACTTTTCGCGGACGGCGATAATGTCGCCGATCTTGCAGCGGTAGCTGGCGATGTTGACGCGCTTGCCGTTCACGGTGACGTGGCCGTGGTTCACGAACTGGCGGGCGGCGAACACGGTCGGCACGAACTTGGCGCGGTAGACGATGGCGTCCAGGCGCGATTCCAGCAGGCCGACCAGGTTTTCAGCCGTGTTGCCCTTGCGGCGCGCGGCTTCTTCGTAGGTGCGGCTGAACTGCTTTTCGGTCAGGTTACCGTAGTAACCCTTCAGCTTTTGCTTGGCGCGCAGCTGCAGGCCGAAGTCCGAAACCTTCTGCTTGCGGCGTTGGCCGTGCTGGCCGGGGCCGTAGGACCGCTGGTTGACCGGCGACTTCGGCCGACCCCAGAGGTTCTCGCCCATCCGGCGATCGATCTTGTACTTGGCGCTATGGCGCTTGGACATAAGTCACTCTTTTAGCTCGATCCGGGCCGGCTCCCCCTGGGGGGTGCGATCTCAACGGCGGCGTCGCATCATTCCGTCATGTGGTTTTCCCACCGTCCGGCAAGCCGGCGGCGTGAAGGCGCGGTTTATGACGGAGGGGCGACGGGGAGTCAACGGGCAAGGCCCGTGGGCTTCAGGCCAGGTCCAGTGGGGCCTGGCGAACCTCGCGCTTCAATCGGACTTGGCCACGGCGCACCAATCCGTAGGCGCAAGCCACGATCACCGTGATCACGCCAGGCGTTATCCACCAAGGGGGCGAAGGGTCCTTCAGGGCCAGGAGACGATAAGCGCCAAAAAACACGATCAACCAAGCAGCCCATCGCACGGGCGACGGGCCGCACGTCTTGTCCGCGGCCATCAGCGCGCCGCTCGACCCCAGCATCGCCAGCAGTAGGGCGTAGTGAACGGCGTGGCCGGTCAAGACCAGCAGGCCCAACACGGCGCTGATCCAGAGCAAATGGCCAAGACCGTACAGGGGCGCGAAGAACGGCCGGTCGTCAGGAACCACCGGATGGACGATATCCTCGCCGGTCGCCTCTCTGGCCCAATCATCGTCCCAGTCGTCGTGGTCCCAGGTCCAGGCTTCCTGGTCCTGACCGGCATCCGGGCGATCGGCGTCCGATCCGGAAGAGATCATCACGGTTTCTCACGGACCCGTAGGGGGGCCTAGTCAAGCTCTCGGCGAAGCTGAACCGAAAGCGGGTGGCGATCAACCGTCCGGCGCGACGTATGACAATTTAACTTCGCTGTTTACAAACGTCTTACACGCAGTCAAGCTCTAGCCATGGTAGTGTTGAACACGCCCCTGAGCGTCAGGCTCTCCGAGGACGACTCCGTCTTCCTGGCTCAACTAGAGCTGGAAGGGGCGGTGACGTCCAGCGACAAGGTGCGTGGGCTGATCCGCCTGGCGCGGCAGCGCAGTGAGCGGCCGGACAGCTTCGCCGGCGCCCTGGCCGCCAGCCACGAGGCCCTGGGCCCGGCCCTGCGCGCGGTGCGCGAGGCCGAGCAGGCGACCGATCGACGCTCCGGCGTGGTGATCGGCCTGCTGACGGCGGTCGAGGAGTTCCTGGCCCTGTCCCTGTCGACCCCCGCCGAGATGGCCGCCGCCGACGAGGGCGCGATGCTGCGCCACGAGGCCCGGCTGGTCGATTGCGCCGCCCGGATGACCGAACAGATGCTGCGCTGGGCCGTGACGCCCAGCGCCCCGGCCTACGACCCTGGCGTCGTCGCCAGGCGATTGCACGCCCTGAACGAACTGATGACCCTGATCACCGCGGCGACTGCGCCGACCGCTCCGAAATGAGGAAACTCATGGCCGACACCCTGGGGGCCCGCGTGGGCCGTATCGTCGCCGGCGGGGCCCACGCCATCGTCGACGCGCTGGAGGGCGTGCTGCCCGACGCCCTGGGTCAGCAGGCCCTGCGCGAGGTCGACCAAGCCGTCGACGAGGTCCGCGCCGAGCTGGGCAAGACCATCGCCGCCCGCCACCTGGCGTCCAAGCGCCTGACCGAGCAGAGCAGCCGTCACGACGAGCTGGCCGCCCAGATCGACCTGGCCCTGAGCCAGGGCCGCGAGGACCTGATCCGCGCCGCCCTGGAGCACCAGCTGGACATCGAGGCCCAGGTCCCGGTGCTGGAAGCCGCCGTCGCCCACGCCGCCGAGCGCCAGGCCGAGTTGGAGGGCTACCTCTCGGCCCTGCAGGCCACCCGTCGCGAGATGAGCGAGGACCTGCACAGCCTGAACGCCACCCGCGCCGCCCCGCCGCCCCGCGAGGCCGCCGACCTGGACCGCGGCGCCAAGCTGTCGGAGCTGGACAAGCTGGCCCGCCGCCACCGCGTGGAGGAGCGGCTGGCCGCCCTGCTCGCCCGCGTCGGCCAGCCGGGCTGATCGCGGCATGTGGGCCTTCATCACCTCGGGCGACAACGTCCCGTTCTTCGCCGCCCTGCTGCTGATGCTGCTGATCGGCGCGGTCGAGGCCATCGGCCTGGGCGGCGGCGCGGTGCTCGGCGACGGGATCGACGCGGACGCCGACGTCGACGGTCACGCCTCGCTGCTCAACTGGCTCAACGTCGGCAGGCTGCCGCTGCTGATGCTGATCGTCGTCTTCCTGTTCAGCTTCGGCCTGGTCGGCCTGATCCTGCAGCAGCTGATCGCCGGGGTCTTCGGCCGGCCGGGGCCCTGGTGGCTGGCCGTGCCGCTGGCCGTGGCCGCCGCCCTGCCCTTCACCCGGCTGTTCGGTCGGGTCGTCGCCAAGATCCTGCCCACCGACGAGACCACCGCCGTGGCGCGCGAGACCTTGGTCGGCCGCTGGGCGACCATCGTCACGGGCAAGGCCCAGGTCGGCAGCGCCGCCCAGGCCCGGGTCCGCGACGTCCACGGCCAGACCCACTACGTGATGATCGAGCCCGACGACGCCGGCGAGGTCTTCGAGGAGGGCTCGCAGGTCATCATCGTGCGCCACGCCGGGGCCCGGTTCTTCGCCATCCAGAACGTCAGCACCTCGCTGCGCGACCTTTAGAATTTTCCAAGTACGGGGGTACCCATGAACATGCCTGCTCTGATCGAGATCGCCATCATCGCCGGCAGCGGCTTCGCCGCCCTGCTGATCCTGGGCCTGATCTTCGCCCGCCTCTACAAGCGCGCCTCCAAGGAGACCTCCTTCGTCCGCACCGGCTTTGGCGGCGAGAAGGTGGTGATGAATGGCGGGGCCCTGATCCTGCCGGTGCTGCACGAGACCATTCCGGTCAACATGAACACCCTGCGCCTGGCCGTGGAGCGCAAGAACGAGCAGGCCCTGATCACCAAGGACCGCATGCGCGTCGACGTGCTGGCCGAGTTCTATGTGCGGGTCCAGCCCAGCGCCGACGCCATCGCCTCGGCCGCCCAGACCCTGGGCATGCGCACCATGCATCCCGAGCAGCTGAAGGACCTGGTCGAGGGCAAGTTCGTCGACGCCCTGCGCTCGGTGGCCGCCGAGCTGACCATGACCGAGCTGCACGAGCAGCGCACCCACTTCGTCCAGAAGGTGCAGCAGGTCTCCAGCGAGGACCTGCTGAAGAACGGGCTGGAGCTGGAAACCGTGTCGCTGACCGGCCTGGACCAGACCGCCATGGAATATTTCAACCCGTCGAACGCCTTCGACGCCGAGGGCCTGACCCGGCTGACCGAGGAGATCGAGCTGCGCAAGAAGCTGCGCAACGACATCGAGCAGGACACCCAGGTGCAGATCCGCACCAAGAACCTGGAAGCCCAACGTCGCACCCTGGAGATCAGCCGCGACGAGGAATACGCCAAGCTGGAGCAGGAGCGCGAACTGGCCATCCGCCGCGCCGCCCAGGCCGCCGAGGTCTCGCAGCAGGAAGCCGAGAAGTCGCGCGAGGCCGAGGGCGCCAAGATCACCGCCGAGCAGCAGATTCAGACCGCCAAGATCGACGCCGATCGGGCCGTCGCCCAGCAGCGCATCGCCATGGAGCAGGAACTGGGCGAGCGCGAGATCGCCAAGGAACGGGCCGTCGACACCCAGAACATCGAGAAGGCCAAGGCCATCGAGCTGTCCGAACAGGACCGCGCCATCGCCGTGGCCGAGAAGTCGCGCGCCCAGTCCGAAGCCCAGGCCGAAGCCGACAAGGCCCTGGCCATCGCCGTCGCCGCCGAGGAGCAGGTCAAGACGGTCCGCGAACGCGAAGGCGCCGAGCGTCAGAAGATCATCGAGCTGATCGAGGCCACCAAGGAGGCCGAGCGCGAGGCGATCGGCGTCAAGGTGGCCGCCGAGGCCCAGAAGACCGCCGCCGCCGACCAGGCCGAGGCCCTGCGCGAGGAAGCCAAGGGCGCGGCCGACAAGACCCGCATCGAGGCCGAGGCCGCCGGTGAGGCCGTCCGCGTCGCCGCCGAGGCGGCCCGCGTGCGCTACGCCGTCGACGCCGCCGGCCAGAAGGCCCTGAACGAGGCGGCCAACCTGCTGTCGGCCGACCAGGTGGCCATGACCATCCGCGTCAAGCTGATCGAGAACCTCGACCGGATCATCGCCGAGTCCGTCAAACCGCTGCAGGCCATCGACTCCATCCGCATCGTGCAGATGGAGGGGATGAACGGCGGCGCGGCCAACGACTCGAACGGCCATGGGGGCGGCGGCTCGAACGGCGGCGGCAACCTGGCCGACCAGGTGGTCAGCGGCGCCCTGCGCTACCGCGCCCAGGCCCCGCTGCTCGACCAACTGATGGCCGAGGTCGGCCTGTCGGGCGGCGACGTCAACGGCCTGACCGCCGTCCTGCGCGAACCGATGGCGACGACGGGCGAGACGGTGGTCGAAACCCTCCCCGCGCCGCGGCCGGTCCGCAAGGGCAAGAGCGTCGCCGCCGTGGTCGAGCCGATCGAGATCGTCGCCGACGAGGACGAGGCGGAGGACGAGGAGGCGTAAGCCGCCGCGTCAGCCCTGAAACGCGAACGCCCCCGTCACCTGCGTGGCGGGGGCGTTTTTCGTCCAAACGCCCCACCCTCCCCCTTGTGGGGAGGGTGGCCCCGAAGGGGTCGGGTGGGGTTTGATGACTCAAGGCGGCGGTGAAGCCCCACCC
>NZ_AKKF01000302.1 GCF_000281955.1 Caulobacter sp. AP07
CATCTACGATACACAGGGACCCCTGGTTCAGCCCGCACGTGAAATGCAATGGCGCGCTGGCGCGCCACACCTGCGCACCTGCGGCGGACAGAGGGGTTCCGGGCACAAGGCCCGGAATGACGGTTGAAAGAGGTAAGGTGATGCGGCCGGAAGGGCCCTAAACCCCCGCCTCCGCGAACGTCGCCTTCCGGGGACCCATGTAGCCGAACAGCCAGGCGGCCACCTTGCGCATCTGGATCTCCTCGCTGCCCTCGGTGATCCGGTAGCGGCGGTGGTGGCGGTAGATGTGCTCGAACGGCTTGTGGCGCGAATAGCCCAGGCCGCCGTGCACCTGCATGGCCCGGTCGGCGGCCTCGCAGACCAGGCGGTTGGACCAGTAGTTGCACATCGACACCTTGTCGGAGAGCCGCTTCTCGACCTCCGGCTTGGTCATCTGGTCCATCTCCCAGGCGGTCTTGCGGATCAGCAGGCGCAGCATCTCGGCCTGGGTCGACAGCTCGACCAGCGGGAACTGGATGGCCTGGTTCTCGGCCAGCGGCTTGCCGAACGGCTTGCGCGCGCGCGCGTACTTGATGCTCTCTTCTATGCAGAAGGTCGCCGCCCCCAGGCTGGAGGCGGCTTGGCGGATGCGGTTCTCGTGCACGAAGTGCTGGGCCAGGGCCAGGCCGCCGCCCTCGGGCCCGAACATCGCCGCGTCCGGAACCCAGACCCTGGTGAAGCTGACCCGCGGGTGGTCGGTCGGCATGTTGAAGGTCCAGAGGTACTCCTCGATCTTCACGCCGGGCGCGTGGGCGGGGACCAGGAAGCAGGTGATGCCCTTGGCCGAGCCGTCCTCGCCGCTGGTGCGGGCGAACAGGGCGCAGTGGGTGGCGGCGTGCATGCCGGTGGTCCACATCTTCTCGCCGTCGATCCGCCAGCCGTCCTGGCCGTTGTGCGTCTCGCGCACCGCCCGGGTCTCCATGAAGGTGGCGTCCGAGCCGTGCTCGGGTTCGGTGAGGCCGAAGGTTGGGCGAAAGGCGTGGCGGTCCAGCATGTCGGGGATCAGGTGCTGCTGGTCGGGCCGGCCGAAGTCGCGGATCATCAGCACGAAGGGATTGTTGCCGACGATCGAGTGCTCGTTCTGCAGGTCGTTGAACAGGCCCAGGCCCTTGGCCGCCAGGTGCTCGCGGATCACCGCCATCCACAGGTTGGAGCCGTCCTGGCCGCCATAGGCGCGGGGCAGGGCGAAGCGGTAGTGGCCGGCGGCGTCGGCGATCCCCCGCGCCTTGCCCAGCAGTTCCTCCCACTCGCGGCGCGGCAGGCCGCCGCCGTCCCAGTCGGTGCGGGCCCATTCGCGGCGGTGGTCGAAGAAGCGCTCGTTGTCGTGCTGCGCCTGCAGCGGCGCGATCTTCTCGGCGATGAAGGCGTCGAGCGTCGCCAGATAGGCCGTCAGCTCCGGCGGCAGGTTGAAATCCATGGCCGCGCCTCCCTGGCCGCCCCCGTTTCGGGGCTCTATGGGCCGAGTATGACCTGTGACGATCCGTCGCCAAGTCTGACGTGACGGAACGTCGATCCTTAACCGAACCAACAGCTTTGCCGTCCTAGAGTGCGGCCATGATCATGATGGTCGCCTGCGCCGTGCTGGGAGCCGCGCTTGGTCTCTACGCCAAGCCGCGATGGCTGGGCGTGGCCATCGCCCTGTTCCTGGCGGGGGCCGTCGAGGGCGGCCAACTGCTGGTCATCCAGTTGATCGCCCACCAGCCCAATCGCGAACGGCTGATCGAACACCTGCAGACGATCTTCGGCGCGGGCGTGCTCGGCGCCGTCGGACCGCTGGCGGCGGCCCTGATCGGCGGCGGACTGGCGGCGATCATGGGCAAGGCCATGGACGGCGACGGTCCCGACCACGCCGTCAACACCGACGCCATTCGCCGCAAGGTCGGCAAGAACGGCCGCTATGCCCGAATGGAAGGCATGGTCGAGGAGCGCCGGATCCACGCCCGGGCCGAGAGCCGCATCGACAAGATACTCGACCTCTAGTCGCGTTCGACACTTGGCGCGGCGGGGATCGTCCCGCTAGGTTCCCCTGCGTGGTGTTGACCCAGGGGGGCGTATGACCGAGGCGAGAACGAGCAACCGGCGGGCCGTGCTGGCGGCGCTGGGCGGCCTGGGCGCGACCAGCCTGGCCGGATGCGTCTCGGCCGGCGGCGCCCGGCCGCTGGTCACCGCCAAGGCGCCCGGCTTCGTCGTGCCGCCGCTGGCCCCGCTGCGCATGAGCGCCGACCGCATCACCAAGATCACCGTCTGCCTGCGCCCGTTCCGCGCCGCGGGACCCCGCCTCGACGTCGAAACCGTCGGCGACAAGCGCGTGGTCCACAACTACGGCCACGGCGGCAGCGGCTGGTCGCTGTCCTGGGGCTCCAGCACCATCGCGGCCGGCAAGGCGCTGGAGGGCGGCACCAAGGAGGTGGCGGTGATCGGCTGCGGCGCCCTGGGCCTGACCTCGGCCCTGCTGCTGCAGCGGGCCGGCGCCAAGGTGACGATCTACGCCAAGGAGCGCACGCCCCAGACCCGCTCGTTCCGCGCCACCGGCACCTGGTCGCCGGACTCCCGCGTCGCCGACGCCGACAAGGTCGCGCCCGGCTTCCCGGCCCTGTGGGAGGAAATGGCCCGCACCTCCTACGCCACCTACCAGACCCTGCTGGGCCTGCCCGGCGAGCCGGTGTCGTGGAGCGACCGCTACACCCTGCTCGAAGGCGCCGCGACCAGCCCCCGGGGACCGCGCCCGCCCGGGTCGGTGCATTTCGCCGAATATGGCGAGCGGCTGCGCGACATCGTGCCGGGCTTCCACGACCTCGCGGCCGGCCAGCACCCGTTCCCGGTCGACCGCGTGCGGCACGGCACGTCGATGCAGTTCAACGTCACCGACCTGGCCCATCAGCTGACCAACGACTTCCTGCTGGAGGGCGGCAGGATCGAGACCATGACCTTCGACACCCCGGCCGACCTGGCGCGGCTGAAGCAGCCGGTGGTGGTCAACTGCACCGGCTATGGCGCGCGGGCCCTGTGGAAGGACGAGACCATCACCCCGGTCCGCGGCCAGATCGCCTGGCTGGCCCCGCAGCCGGAGGTCCGCTACGGCGTCTTCTATCGCCACGTCTCGGTGCTGCCCCGGCCCGACGGCATTGTCGTGCAACAGGTGGGCGACAGCGACATGTGGGGCTACGGCGTCGCCGACGAGCGCCCGGACCGGGCCGAGGCCGAGGCGGCGGTGGCCACGATCGCCGGGTTGTTCGGGACAGCGCCCGCCGGCACGTAGAGCCAACGGCTTTCGAGTTCGGGGTCCCGGGCGCAAGGCCTGGGATGACGAGCTACTATAAGGTGCGCCTGTCGGTGAGACGGGCCCGTCTCATTAAAAAATGCTCACGCGAAACAAATTCGCTTGCGCAATTCCTGAACACTGATATCTAAGCAGTGCTTAGTTCGGATCCGAAGCGCCGGTGGGGATACCGGCGCCGCAATCCCCGGGGCCGGGCGACCAGTACAGCTTTTCGCCGATCATCGATCATTCCACAACTCCCCCGTTTTGCTGGAGGGCTCATCATGAAGCTCCGCACCCTGGCGGCTTGCGCCGCCCTGTCCGTATCCATGTTCGCCGGCGCCGCCCTGGCCGACGGCCGCATCGCCGCCGCGCTGGAAAGCCCCGTCGCCGCCAAGACCAAGATCGTCGCCGGCGGCGCCGTGTTCGTCTGCGAAGGCGCCGAGTGCGTCTCGACCGCCGCCCCCTCGCGGGCCATGACCTCCGCCGCCTGCAAGGCGCTGGCCAAGGAAGTCGGCCGCGTGTCGGCTTTCGGCGGCGAAACCAAGTCGCTGGACGCCGACGACCTGACCCGCTGCAACGGCGCGGCCAAGGCCGTGGCCGCCAAATAGGGTCTACCCCAGTAACCGGACGCGTTGGGGCGCCCTCGCCCCGTCCGGCTGTTTCCTCGAGCATTCGCCTGATGGGGCGGCGGGCCGGTCCCGCCGCCCTTTTTCTTTGGCCCCCTTCATCTGCCGAAAGCTTGGGCCTAAGGGACTGACCATGACCGCTTCGACCGCTTCCCTGCTTGAAACCGCCCTGCGCGACATCGCCGGCCCGGCTGCCCTGCCGACCTCGATCACCATCGACTACGGCGCCCTGGCCCACGAGGACGCGCTGGGCGCCCCGGCCGCCCGGGCCTGGGTCGAGCGCTCGACCCGCAGCCTGGTTTTCGCCCAGGCCGAGGTCCGCGCCGCCGACGGCGCCCTGGTCGCCGCCGCCTCGGCGGTGTTCCGTAGGGTCACTCCTATTTAGGCGAACCGCTTTTACGAAACCCCGGCCACCCTTACGTGGCGGCCTTGGTTGCGACTGCGAAGGGCCCGTGTTATCAGGCGCGCGGCTTCGGACAGGGCAGCGCGTCAGCGCCGGCCGTCCATGCGCTTTTCTAGAGCGCGCTCAAGCCTTTAAGCCGGGATGGGGGTTAATCTTCTCGTTCGCGGCGATTGCAAACGCACCGGGCGGAACAAGTGGCGGACGAAACCAAGGCGACGGATGCGGGTCAGCGCTATGCGCAGTCCCTGTTCGAACTGACGATCGAGAGCAAGCAGCTGACCCAGGTCGAGGCCGACCTGAAATCGCTGCGCGCGATGGTGGCCGGCAGCTCCGACCTGCGCCGCCTGATCGAAAGCCCGGCCTTCTCGGCCGAGGACAAGGCCAAGGGCCTGACCGCCGTCGCCGCCAAGGCCCAGTTCCAGCTGCTGACCGCCAAGTTCCTGGGCCTGGTGGCCAGCAACGGCCGGGCCGGCGATCTGATGGGGGCCATCAGCGCCTTCGTCGAACTGTCGGCCGTCCATCGCGGCGTCGTCACCGCCGAGGTGGTGACCGCCAGCGCCCTGACCGCCGCCCAGCTGAAGGGCGTCTCCGCCGCCGTCAGCACGGCCCTGGGCAAGACCCCCGAAATCTCGACCCGCGTCGATCCGTCCATCCTGGGCGGCATCAAGGTGCGTGTCGGTTCCCGCCTGTTCGACGCTTCGCTCCGTTCGAAGCTCGATTCCCTGAAATTCGCCCTGAAGCGCGCCTAAACCTCTATAAGCGCGTCAAAAGATAAAAATCGCAGAGAGCCCAAGACAGCCATGGACATCCGCGCCGCCGAAATCTCGGCCATCCTCAAGTCGCAGATCGCCAATTTCGGCGAGGAAGCCGCCGTTTCGGACGTCGGCCAAGTGCTGTCCGTCGGTGACGGCATCGCCCGCATCTACGGTCTGGACAACGTCCAGGCCGGCGAAATGGTCGAGTTCCCGAAGGCCGGCGTGAAGGGCATGGCCCTGAACCTCGAGCGCGACAACGTCGGTTGCGTGATCTTCGGCCAGGACCAGGCCATCAAGGAAGGCGACGAAGTCCGTCGCCTCGGCGAGATCGTCGACGTGCCGGTCGGCCGTGGCCTGCTGGGCCGCGTCGTCAACCCGCTGGGCGAGCCGATCGACGGCAAGGGCCCGATCGTCTCGACCGAGCGTCGCCGCGTCGACGTCAAGGCCCCGGGCATCATCCCGCGCAAGTCGGTGCACGAGCCCGTGCAGACCGGCCTGAAGTCGATCGACACCCTGATCCCGGTCGGCCGTGGCCAGCGCGAGCTGATCATCGGTGACCGCCAGACCGGCAAGACCGCCGTCGCCATCGACACCATCCTGAACCAGAAGGCCGCCAACGCCGGCAAGGACGAGAGCGCCAAGCTCTACTGCGTCTATGTCGCCATCGGCCAGAAGCGTTCGACCGTCGCCCAGATCGTCAAGACGCTCGAAGAGCACGGCGCCCTGGAATACACCATCGTCGTCGTGGCCTCGGCCTCGGAGCCGGCCCCGCTGCAGTACCTGGCCCCGTTCTCGGGCTGCGCCATGGGCGAGTGGTTCCGCGACAACGGCCTGCACGGCCTGATCATCTATGACGACCTTTCCAAGCAGGCCGTCGCCTATCGCCAGATGTCGCTGCTGCTGCGCCGTCCGCCGGGCCGCGAAGCCTATCCGGGCGACGTGTTCTACCTGCACTCCCGCCTGCTGGAACGCGCCGCCAAGCTGAACGAAGACAACGGCTCGGGCTCGCTGACCGCTCTGCCGATCATCGAAACCCAGGCCAACGACGTCTCGGCCTACATCCCGACCAACGTGATCTCGATCACCGACGGCCAGATCTTCCTGGAAACCGACCTGTTCTACCAGGGCATCCGCCCGGCCGTGAACGTCGGCATCTCGGTGTCGCGCGTCGGCTCGTCGGCCCAGATCAAGGCGATGAAGCAAGTCGCCGGCGCGATTAAGGGCGAACTGGCCCAGTATCGCGAAATGGCCGCCTTCGCGAAGTTCGGTTCGGACCTCGACGCCTCCACCCAGAAGCTGCTGGCCCGCGGCGAGCGCCTGACCGAGCTGCTGAAGCAGCCGCAATACGCGCCGCAAGCCGTCGAAGAGCAGGTCTGCGTGATCTACGCCGGCACCCGCGGCTACCTCGACAAGATCCCGACCTCGTCGGTCCGTCGCTTCGAAAGCGAGCTGCTGGCCCGTCTGCACAGCCAGCACAAGGATCTGCTGGACGGCATCCGCACCAAGAAGGCCCTCGACAAGGATCTGGAGAACACGCTGAAGAGCGTGCTCGACAGCTTCTCGGCGACCTTCGCCTAAAGGCGATCGATGGCTGCTCACCCCAAATCCATGGACGCATGGTCCGGCGAATTTGGCGACCGCTACACGCAACGTAGCGCCGCCAACGCCGAGGCCGTTCGCGGCCGTGCGCGGGTCTGGGGTGAGGTGATGCGGCGCATGGTCGGCGCTCCGCCGAAAAGCGTCCTGGAAGTGGGCCCCAATGTGGGCCTCAACCTCCTGGGCCTGCAGGCGGTGTCGGACATGGAGCAATGGGCGATCGAGCCCAACGCTTCGGCCCGCGCCCAGCTGCTCGAGAACGGCGTCCTGCCGGCCGAGCGGCTGTTCGAGGGTTTCGGGCACAGCATCCCGCTGGCCGACGGCGCGGTGGACATGGCCTTCACGGCCGGCGTCCTGATCCACGTCGATCCGAGCCAGCTGGAAGCGACGATGCGCGAAGTGCACCGCGTGGCTTCCAAGTACGTCTTCTGCTCCGAGTATTTTTCGCCGAAGGCCGAAACGATTACCTACCGTGGCGAACAAGATCTTCTGTTCAAGAACGATTTTGGCTCGCTCTACATGGATATGTTCCCAGATCTGCAGTTGGTCGATTACGGGTTCTTCTGGAGAAGAACGACCGTGATGGACGACAGCACCTGGTGGTTGTTTAGGAAGGTCTGATAGGCGGATGGCAAGCCTAAAGGAGATGCGCAATCGGATCTCGAGCGTCAAGGCGACGCAGAAGATCACGAAAGCGATGCAGATGGTGGCGGCCGCGAAGCTGCGCCGCAGCCAGGACGCGGCCGAGGCCGCGCGCCCCTATGCTCGGCGCCTGGCTTCGGTGATCGCCAACCTGGCCGCCGGCGTGTCCGGCGACGGCGCTCCGGCGCTGCTGGCCGGCACCGGCCGCGAGGATCGTCACCTGATCGTCGTCGCCGCCGCCGACCGCGGCCTGGCCGGCGGCTTCACCTCGTCGATCGTCCGCGCCGCGCGCGAGCGGATCGACACCCTGGTCCGCGAGGGCAAGGACGTGAAGATCGTCTGCGTCGGCAAGAAGGCGACCGCCCAGTTGCGCCGCCTCTACAGCGACCGCATCGTCGAGAACTTCGACCTGTCGGCCTATCGCCAGTTCACCCTGTCGGTGGCCCAGCCGATCGCCGACCTCGTCACCAAGCTGTACGAAGCCGGCGACGTCGACGTGGTCACCCTGTTCTACAGCCGCTTCAAGTCGGTGGTGCAGCAGATCCCGACCGCCCTGCAACTGATCCCGGCCACCGTCGAAGGCGGCGCTCCGGCGGAAGGCGCCAGCGCGGTCTACGAGTACGAGCCCTCGGAAGAGGCCATCCTCGAAACCCTGCTGCCGCGCAACCTGACGGTCCAGATCCTGTCGGCCCTGCTCGACAACATGGCCGGCTTCTACGCCAGCCAGATGACGGCGATGGACAACGCCACGCGCAACGCCGGCGACATGATCAAGCGCTACACCCTTGAATACAACCGCTCCCGTCAGGCTCAGATCACCAAGGAGCTGATCGAGATCATCTCCGGCGCCGAAGCCGTCTGATCCTGAACCCAATCATAAAACGCCCGCAGAAGACGCACGAAAGACCCTGAACGCCATGGCCAAGACCCCCGCTAAGGCTCCCGCCGCCGCTGAAAAGCCGGCCGCCGTGAAGAAGCCCGCCGCTCCCAAGGCCGCCGCCGCTCCCGCGACGGCCGCCGCCGCGACCCCCGCCGCCGCTCCGAAGGCGCCCGCCGCCAAGAAGCCGGCCGCCCCCAAGGCCGCCGCCGCCGCGACCCGGGAAGCGCCCGCCACCATCGGCGCCGCCACCGGCAAGCTGGTGCAGGTCATCGGCGCCGTCGTCGACGTCGAGTTCGAAGGCGAACTGCCGGCGATCCTCAACGCCCTGGAAACCGTCAACATCGCCTCGGGCCAGCGCCTGGTGTTCGAAGTCGCCCAGCACCTGGGCCAGAACACCGTCCGCGCCATCGCCATGGACGCCACCGAGGGCCTGGTCCGCGGCCAGGCCGTGCGCGACACCGGCGAGTCGATCCGCGTTCCGGTCGGCCCCGGCACCCTGGGCCGGATCATGAACGTCATCGGCGAGCCGATCGACGAGCAGGGCCCGATCAAGTCGGACATCTTCCGCACCATCCACCGTGACGCTCCCAGCTTCGCCGAGCAAACCAACACGGCTGAAGTCCTGGTCACGGGCATCAAGGTCATCGACCTGATGTGCCCCTACACCAAGGGCGGCAAGATCGGCCTGTTCGGCGGCGCCGGCGTCGGCAAGACCGTGACGATGCAGGAACTGATCAACAACATCGCCAAGGCTTACGGCGGTTATTCGGTTCTGGCCGGCGTGGGCGAACGCACCCGCGAAGGCAACGACCTCTATCACGAGATGATCGAGTCCAACGTCAACGTCGACCCGAAGGCCAACAACGGCTCGACCGAAGGCTCGCGTTGCGCCCTGGTCTACGGCCAGATGAACGAACCCCCGGGCGCCCGCGCCCGCGTGGCGCTGACCGGCCTGTCGATCGCGGAATACTTCCGTGACGAAGAAGGCAAGGACGTGCTGCTGTTCGTCGACAACATCTTCCGCTTCACCCAAGCCGGCGCCGAAGTGTCGGCTCTGCTGGGCCGCATCCCCTCGGCCGTGGGCTATCAGCCCACCCTGGCCACCGAGATGGGCAACCTGCAGGAGCGCATCACCTCGACCAACAAGGGTTCGATCACCTCGGTCCAGGCCATCTACGTGCCCGCCGACGACCTGACCGACCCGGCGCCCGCCGCCTCGTTCGCCCACCTGGACGCCACCACCGTTCTGTCGCGCGACATCGCCGCCCAGGCCATCTTCCCGGCCGTCGATCCGCTGGACTCGACCTCGCGGATCATGGACCCGCTGGTGATCGGCGAAGAGCACTACAACGTGGCCCGCTCGGTCCAGGAAGTCCTGCAGCAGTACAAGGCGCTGAAGGACATCATCGCCATCCTGGGCATGGACGAGCTGTCGGAAGAGGACAAGCTGACGGTCGCCCGCGCCCGCAAGATCCAGCGCTTCCTCAGCCAGCCGTTCCACGTCGCCGAGCAGTTCACCAACACGCCCGGCGCCTTCGTGGCCCTGAAGGACACCATCCGCTCGTTCAAGGGCATCGTGGACGGCGAGTACGACCACCTGCCGGAAGCCGCCTTCTACATGGTCGGCCCGATCGAAGAAGCGGTGGCCAAGGCTGAAAAGCTGGCGGGCGAAGCCTGATGACCGACGAACTGGAGCTGGTGAACTTCTGCTGCGAGGAACTCGAGGAGGCGGTGTCGTCGGACCCCGACGCCTCGCTGATCGAGCATGACAGCGGTCTGATCCTGCTCAACCTGGGTCAACGCGAAGAGGATGGCGAGACCGGCGTCGTGCTGGCCACCATCCGCTTCTGCCCGTTCTGCGGGACCGAGATCCAGACGGACGAAGACATCGAGGCGGCGCTCGGCGCCGTGGAGATCGTGGAATAATGGCCAAGCTGCACTTTTCCCTCGTCGCGCCCGAGCGCGAGCTGTTCTCGGCCGAGGTCGACCAGGTCGACGCCCCGGGCACGGAAGGCGACTTCGGCGTCCTGCCGAACCACGCCCCGTTCATGACCACCCTGCGCGAAGGCCGGGTCACGGTCCGCGACGGTTCGACCGTGCGCCTGTTCGACATCCAGGGCGGCTTCGCCGACGTGGGTCCGGACGGCTTCACCATCCTGGCCGAACACGCGGTCGAGGCGGCTTAAGGCCCTTCGGCTTTCGTATCGAACATCACGGCCCGGGCGCGCAAACGCCCGGGCCGTTTTGCGTCTGGGGGCGGACACTCCTGTACCCCTCTCTCTTAGAGAGAGGGAGGGGCCCGCCGCGAAGCGGTGGGAGGGTGAGAGGTTACACCCTCTCCGACCGGAGCACCGCCAGGATGTCGTCCGCTGTTCCACCAGGATCGGCCAGGACCTGCTCGTTGCGGAACCTCACCACGACCTATCCGAACAACTCCAGGATCTCGGTGCGACGACTGTCATAGACCTCGCGACCATCGTGGATCGGGCCATCCAGTTCCACGATCACCTTGGCCGCCTCGCAGACGAAGTCGGCGAAGTCACGGTCGATCGAGACTTGCCGCAGGAACTTGAACCTGCCCAGGCGGCGATTGCGCACGAGGGTCTAGAGCGTTTTCTCAGCCAGGGTTTGGTTGCGGCGCAGACGACGGGCGTTGGCGGTCTTGGCCATGGGCAGAGCCTGG
>NZ_AKKF01000303.1 GCF_000281955.1 Caulobacter sp. AP07
CGGAAAGCCGATCTCGGCGGTCGAGCTGATCGGCGCGGTGGATCGCTGGTCGGGCGTGCGCCTGAGCGCCGCCTGAGGGGAGGGACGTGGCGGGCAGGCGCGGCTTCCCTAGCGTCGGCCTTGCCACGTCTCAAACGCTTGTTAGACTTTCCCCATGTCCGATGATCTCACCGACGCCCAGGCCGCCGCCATTCCCGACGGCTATTCGCAACTCAACTGGTCACGGGGCTTCGGCCGCCAGATCGGGCCGCTGTACGAGCAGCGCCAGGGGCCGGGCGAGGCGGTCCTTGGGTTCCGGGTCGAGGAGCACCACACCAACGGCCTGGGCAACTGTCACGGCGGCATGCTGATGAGCTTCGCCGACATGGCCTGGGGGCGGATCATCTCGCTGGCCAGGTCCTACAGCTGGGTGACGGTGCGGTTGAACTGCGACTTCCTGTCGGGCGCCCAGCTGGGCGACTTCGTCGAGGGGCGGGGCGAACTGATCGCCGAGCAGGACCTGGTGTTCACCACGCGCGGCCGCATCTGGGTGGGCGAGCGCACCCTGATGACCGGTACCGGCGTCTTCAAGGCCCTGTCGCCCCGCGCTCCGCGCCCCGGCGAACTGGCGTTCAAGGGGGAGGGCTGAGCCATGGCCGACGACCGTCCCGCCCCCGTGTCCCTGCTCGCCCCGTTCCATGGCGAGAAACCGCCGGCCCCCGCCTGGTTCGACGCCGCCCTGGCCGTCGAACCCGAACGCTCGCGCATCCCCGTCGACGGCGCGGAGATCGAGCTGCTGACCTGGGGCGACGTTGGCAAGCCCGGCCTGCTGTTCCTGCATGGCAACGGGGCCCACGCCGACTGGTGGAGCTTCATCGCGCCGTTCTTCGCGGCTGACTGGCGGGTGGCGGCGATCTCCTGGGCCGGCATGGGCGGCTCGGATTGGCGGCCGGCCTATTCGGCCCAGTCGTTCGCGGCCGAGATCTTCGCCGCCGTCGAGGCCGCCCAGCTGGAGGCCGGCGGCGTCAAGCCGATCCTGGTCGGCCACTCGTTCGGCGGCTTCCCCACTCTCTATTGCGGGGTGGAGCACGCCGACCGGCTGCGCGGCATCGTCATGGTCGACAGCAGCATCCAGCCGCCGGAAAAGCGCTGGCGCGGTCCGCCGCCGCGCGCCGACGCCGCCAACCGGGTCTACGCCACGCTGGAGGAGGCGCTGGCCCGCTTCCGGCTCGCGCCGCCGCAGGGCTGCGAGAACCTCTACATCGCCGACCACATCGCCCGGGGCTCGCTGAAGGCGGTCGAGGGCGGCTGGACCTGGAAGTTCGACCCGGCCATCTGGCAGCGGTTCTCGATGCCGGACCTCGGCGAGCTGCTGCCCCGCATCGCCAGCCCGGTGGCGCTGATGTGGGGCGAGCGCTCCAACCTGATGCACGACGAGACGCTGAACTACATGTTCGGCCAGATGCCCGAGGCCACCTTGCGCGTGGCCATCCCCGACGCCGACCACCATGTGATGGTGGATCAGCCGCTGGCCTTCGTGGCGGGGTTGCGGGGGCTGTTGGCGGGGTGGGGGTAGGGCGTTAGCTAACCCTCATCGTTCTGAACGGGCGGCTTTGTCGCCCATTTGAAGCGATCCAGGATGGGGCTCTGGCGACGACGCTGAAGTTCATCCTTCAGGATTTTCGGAGGCTGATCTTCGGAGGGCGCCAGTTCATAGACCATGGCGTGCGACATGAAACCCACCCCCGGCCGGCTCGCTTCCGCCGTGTGATGGGATTTTAGGATTTGCACCGCGTCTCTGTAGCGCCGGTTCATTTCAATCAGGACGGTATGGACGATCTCAATGACCGACTGTCCAAACAGTATCGCTTCCTCCTCGCTCGGAATGTGACCGTCATGGACGACGCTATTCCGAAACTTCGTCTGATCGTTGGTGAGAGTGGGCGGTAGAGTGCCAACTTCCAGAAGGTACAGGGCGAGGTACATGCCTAGCTGCCGTTCGCTTTGTTTTCGAACCAGTTTCCATGTCGCGTCAAAGGTGTCCTTTGGGACATGCTTGGTGATGATCGCCGCTTGGACGAAAAACTCGTAGAAGCGCTCTAGCGATGCAGTGAAGCTGCTTACGGCATCTCGATAGTAACCATCTAGAATGGCCTGCACTGCCACCTCGGCCAGAACCTCAAACCGCATCTGTAGAAGGACGATGTGATGCTCGTGTCCGCGCGAGCATCGGAAAGTGTAGAGCGCGTCGTCACGGAGAGCCGCGTAGGTGACTTCCGCGTCGGACAAGTTGGTGTCGTTACAGCATTCAAAACACGTCACACCGATGCGCATTACCTTTTCCCATCTAGCGGCCGCCTAGCGTGAGTGTGTGTGGAAATGGCGCAAAACCCCAGCGGATAGGTAATGCTTGAGCCTTTGTGGCCAGAGCATCACCATGGAAGATCAGGCGGGAATGCCCCTCGAAAGAGGGGCTTGCGGGATGACAGCTATCTAACCGCCCGCTAATGCCGTTCCCATGGTCACCGCCCCCAAGCCCCCCGGCCCCGTCCTCGTCTACGCCCCCGATCGCGGGATCGGCGACCTGATGTGGCACCTGCCGACCTTCCGGGCCATCGCCGCCCAGGCGCCGGAGGGCCAGGTGGTGCTGGCCGCCCGGCCGTCGAGCCGCGCCGCCGAGGTGCTGGCCGTCGAGCCGTCGATCAGCCGCGTCGTCTATGCCCGTCACTTCTCCGGGACGCTGAAGGGGGCGACGGAGGTCATCGACTTCTGGCGCATCTGCCGCGAGGTGAAGCCGCGCGCCGTGTGGATCCTGGAGAAGATCGGCCGTCCCGCCCAGGCCGCCTGGCTGGCCGGCGTGCCCGAGCGGCGCGGCTTCGGCCTGGGTCACAAGAGCCAGGAGCAGTGGCTGCACGGCCCGTTCCTGCCCAAGGCCATGCGCCCGGCCCACCGGCTGGAGAAGCTGGCGGCGTTCGAGGCGCTGCACGGCCTGGCGGTCGCCAGCCGCGAGCCCGACCTGAAGCTCGACCCCAAGGCGGTCGCCGCCGTGAAGGCCCGGTACGGCGACCGCCCCGGACCGTGGCTGGTGCTGGGCGTCGGGGCCAGCGAGCCGGCCCGCACCTGGCCGGCCGAGCGCTTCGCGGCCGTCTCGCAGGGCCTGGCCGACCTGTTTCCGACGGTGTTCTGGCTGGGCGGTCCCAACGACGCGCCGCGGGTCAAGGCGACGATCGCCGCCCAGCCCGCGCCGGGTCGGGACGTGCTGGCCTGCGACCTGCCGTTGGACCAGGCCGCCGCGCTGATCGCCCTGTCGGCCGGCTTTCTGGGCAACGACTCCGGGCCGCTGAACGTCGCCGCCTCGGTGGGCCGGCCGGCCATCGGCCTGATGGGCACCAGCCCCGTCCCGGCCTATTCGCGCTGGCTGAGCCGGCTGGACGGCGGGGAGGGCCGGATCGCCGATATTTCGGTCGATCAGGCGCTGGACGCTGTTCGAACGCGGTTCACCCAGGAGCGCTGGGCCAACCGCGACATCCCGGCCGCTTGAGCCGGAGCCCCGCACGTTGTAAGCGGCGGGGCGTTTTTTTGTTTACCTAGGACAGAGACACATGGCCGGCGATTACCAACGCGGTGAAATGGACATCCACGAGCAAGCCGCGACCTTTGAGGGTTTCGGCAAGTTCACCAAGTGGGGCTCGCTGGCCATCGCCAGCCTGCTGCTGACCATCACGCTGTGGTTCTGCACCCCCGCCGGCTTCGTCGGCGGCCTGGTCCCGGGAATCGTGCTGGCCGTGCTGGGCGTGCTGTTCCTGAAAGAAAAGCCCGCCTCCGCCCACTGACACCGGTGGACATCGGTATTTTTTTGCACCTGACGCGGGCGTAAGGCTCGACATCGGGCAAGAACATCCCCTAGAGAGACGCGCAAGCTTGTCTGAGTAAGCAGCGCTCTTGGGAGGGGTATGCCGATGGCCGTTATCGCCGTCACGAAAGAGACCCGCGGTGGTGAAACCCGGGTCGCGGCCACGCCCGAGACCGTCAAGAAGCTGGCCGCGGCCGGCTTCTCGGTCGTGGTCGAGGCCGGGGCGGGGATCGCGGCCTCGTATGCCGACGCCGACTACGCGGCGGCCGGGGCCACGCTGGCCAAGACGGCGAAGGAAGCCCTGAAGGACGCCGACGTCCTGTTCAAGGTCCGCGCCCCCGAGGCCGCCGAGATCGCCGCCTTGAAAAAGGGCGCGATCGTCGCGGCGGCGCTCAATCCGCACCAGGACAAGGACACGCTGAACGCCCTGGCCAAGGCCGGCGCCAGCGGCCTGGCCATGGAATTCATCCCGCGCATCACCCGGGCCCAGGTGATGGACATGCTGTCGTCCCAGGCCAACCTCGCCGGCTACCGCGCCGTGATCGAGGCGGCCGAGGCCTACGGCAAGGCCCTGCCGATGATGATGACCGCCGCCGGCACGATCGCCGCGGCCAAGGTGTTCGTCATGGGGGTCGGCGTCGCCGGCCTGCAGGCCATCGCCACGGCCCGCCGCCTGGGCGCGGTGGTCACCGCCACCGACGTGCGGCCGGCCACCAAGGAACAGGTCGAGAGCCTGGGCGCCAAGTTCCTGGCCGTCGAGGACGAGGAGTTCAAGAACGCCCAGACCGCCGGCGGCTACGCCAAGGAAATGTCCAAGGAATACCAGGCCAAGCAGGCCGAGCTGGTCTCCTCGCACATCGCCAAGCAGGACATCGTCATCACCACCGCCCTGATCCCCGGCCGCCCGGCCCCCAAGCTGGTCTCGGCCGAGCAGGTGGCCTCGATGAAGCCCGGCTCGATCCTGGTCGACCTGGCCATCGAGCAGGGCGGCAACGTGGTCGGCGCCAAGCTGGGCGAGACGGCGGTCACCGCCAATGGCGTCAAGATCCTGGGCGCCCCCAACCTGCCCGGCCGCATCGCCACCGACGCCTCGGCCCTCTACGCCCGCAACCTGCTGGCCCTGTCGACCCTGTTCCTGAACAAGGAGGGCGCCTTCGCTCCGGACTTCGAGGACGAGATCCTCAAGGCGGCGCTGGTCACCCAGGGCGGGGCGGTGGTGCATCCGAGCCTGGCCGGATAATTCAATGGCCGTGACCCGCAGCCAAAAGCCCTTTCGGGCCTATTACGAGGCGCGATCATCGCTCGCCTCGCGGCTGACGCTGGGCCTGGCTGCGGTCGTCGTGGTCGTTGGAGCCGGCGCGCTCATGGTCCTGGAACTGCGAGACGGGGCGTCGCCCTGGACGGTGGTTCCAGCGACCCTTGGCATGGGGGTCTTCGCTTGGGCCGCCTTCATCGCCGGCGGAAACGAGCGGTTGGCGGAGATCGGGCGCCTGCTCGCCAACCTGCCTTTCCTCGCGGGCCTGTTCTGGACGTTCCACGTCTTGCCGCCGAACACCCCTGGATTCGTCAAAATCTTTCTCATCGCGATGACGATTTGGGTCGTGATTCTGACCCTGCGCCGCCTGCTGCAACTTTTCCCTTCCGATCGGAGCCGTTGATCATGGAAGCCGTCGACCCCACCGTGTTCCGCCTGGCGATCTTCGTGCTCGCCATCTTCGTCGGCTATTACGTCGTCTGGAGCGTGACGCCCGCCCTGCACACCCCGCTGATGGCCGTGACCAACGCCATCTCGTCGGTGATCATCGTCGGCGCCCTGCTGGCCGCCGCCGCCCACGGGGCCCATGCCGACCTGGCCGGCGGCACGGTGGCCGCCTCGACCTGGATCTCCAAGGGGGCCGGCGCGATCGCCGCCGCCTTCGCCGCCGTCAACATCTTCGGCGGCTTCCTGGTCACCAATCGGATGCTGGCGATGTACAAGAAGAAAGAGAAGAAGTGAGCCCAGCGGCCGCGATCCTGGCTTGGGCGCTTGCGCTGCTGGCGCCGGCGATCTCGTCGGCGCAGCCGGCCCAGATGTACCCGCGCGCTGAACAGGGCGCGGTGACGCTGGTCGTCGGCGTACCGACGGGCCTCGACGTCCCGGTCACGGTCACTCCGGGCGAGGTGGCTTGGACCCAGTCCGCCCGCCCGGCCGACGGCGCGCGGCTGGTCGATCCTCTGCCCAGGCGAATCCGGCCGTCCGGGAAGGCCCTGCCGGCCGGCGAGCTGCTGTTCGGTTACCGGCTGGTGGGCGGCATGGCCTACTGTCCGCCCCTTCCCTACAAGGGTTTGCGCACCGCCCAATGCATGCGCGACATCGATGGCGATGGCGCGTTCGACGCTTGCTACATCGGCGAGACGCGCGGCATCCGCTCGCACTTCCTGGTGGCGCTGGTGGCGGACCTGTCCGGCTGCGGCGGCCGCTATCGCTACACGCCGGCCAAGTGGAGCGCGACCGAGGCCGTGCCTGTCGCCGTGCTGTTCAAAGGCTATCGCGACGGAGCGCCGATCTTTCTCTTCAAGATCGAGGATCAGGTTCTCGAGCGCGAACATCGATGCAAGCCTGAGGACGACGGCGGTTGTGTGATCATGGGTCTGCGCCTGCGCGCCGAGCCGGTCGGCCAAGCTGTGCGCATCACCAAAATCTCGGCCGAGGACGTAAAGTTCGAGACCTACCTGGGCGGCGAGGTGGGCATGCGGCGCCTGATCATCCCCAAGGGGGCGTCTCGATGATGGCGTACCATCACATCCTCGGGGCCGGAGCATAGCGATGTTCGGGGCCGGAAAACGTGTTCTCCAGCAAAGCAAGGTCGCCAACCGCATCGCGCTGGAGCGGTGGTGGGACGAACTGCGCGGATCGCCCCGGGCTCGCGAGCCCGGCCGGCTGATCGCCCATGGCCGCAAGACCTACAGCCAGAACGACGAGGACGGCATCGTCCTCGAGATCTTCAACCGCATCGGCGAGGGCGACCGGCGGTTCATCGAGTTCGGCGTCCAGGCCGGGGTCGAGTGCAACACCGCCCTGCTGCTGATGGCCGGCTGGAGCGGCCTGTGGCTGGACGGCTCGGACAAGTACGTCGCCGCCGCCAAGGGCCACCAGGCCGTGGCCGTGGGCCAGGGCCGGCTGACCGTCGAGAAGGCCTTCGTCACCGCCGAAAACATCGACGGCCTGCTGGGCCCGTGGGCCGGCGGGACCGCCGCCAAGCCGGCCAGCGTCGACCTGCTGTCGATCGACATCGACGGCAACGACTACTGGATCTGGGACGCCATCACCGCCGTGCGGCCGCGCGTCCTGATCATCGAGTACAACGCCGCCTATCCGCCGCCCGTCGCCTTCGTCGCCGAATACAAGGCCGACCGGGTCTGGGACGGCGGCAACTACCACAGCGCCAGCCTGGCCAGCCTGGAGGCCCTGGGCCGCGCCAAGGGCTACGCCCTGGTCGGCTGCAACCTGTCGGGCGCCAACGCCTTCTTCGTGCGCGAGGACGAACTGGCCGGTTCCGACGGCCAGGCCCGTTTCGCCGCGCCCTATACGGCGGCCAACCACTACGAGCCGCCGCGCTACGACCTCTCCGGCCTGCCTTCTGGCCATCCGCCACGGTTCGGCGTCAACGCCGCGCCGCCGCTTTCCTCTTCGCCGCTCTTGGGGGCCAAGACCTGACATGAACGCCAATCTCGCCGCCATCCTCTACATCGTCTCCGGGGTGCTGTTCATCCTGGCGCTGCGCGGGCTGTCCAGCCCGGTGACCAGCCAGGCGGGCAACCGCAACGGCATGATCGGCATGGGCATCGCCGTGCTGACCACCCTGGCCACCCTGTGGAAACAGGGCGCGCTCGACCCGCTCACTATTGGTCTCATCCTCGGCGGGGTGGCGGTCGGCGGCACGGTGGGGGCGCTGATCGCCCGCAGGGTGGCGATGACCTCGATGCCGCAACTGGTGGCGGCCTTCCACAGCCTGGTCGGCATGGCCGCCTGCCTGGTGGCGGTGGCGGCGATCTACACCCCGGCGGCGTACGGCATCCTCGGGGCCGACGGCCACGTGCACCTCAACAGCCTGATCGAGCTGTCGCTGGGCCTGGCGATCGGCGCGATCACCTTCACCGGTTCGGTCATCGCCTTCGCCAAGCTGAACGGCAACATGGGCGGCGCGCCGATCCTGCTGCCGGCCCGCCACCTGCTGAACATCGTCATCGCCCTGGCCATCGTCGCCCTGGTGGTGGTGCTGGTGGCCAGCGGCGGCGCGGCGATCTGGGCGTTCTGGGGGATCTTCGCCCTGGCCCTGATCATCGGCGTCACCCTGATCATCCCGATCGGCGGGGCCGACATGCCGGTCGTGGTGTCGATGCTCAACAGCTATTCCGGCTGGGCGGCGGCGGCCCTGGGCTTCACGCTGGAGAACACCACCCTGATCATCACCGGGGCCCTGGTGGGCTCGTCCGGCGCGATCCTGTCCTACATCATGTGCAAGGCGATGAACCGCTCGTTCGTCTCGGTGATCCTCGGCGGCTTCGGGGCCGCCGACGCCGTGGCCGGCCCGGGCGGCAAGGTCGAGAGCCGCCCCGTCAAGCAGGGCTCCGCCGACGACGCGGCCTTCATCATGAAGAACGCCAGCAAGGTGATCATCGTCCCCGGCTACGGCATGGCCGTCAGCCAGGCCCAGCACGCCCTGCGCGAAATGGCCGACCAGCTGAAGGCGGAAGGCGTCGAGGTGAAGTACGCCATCCACCCCGTCGCCGGCCGCATGCCCGGCCACATGAACGTGCTGCTTGCGGAAGCGAACGTGCCCTATGACGAGGTGTTCGAGCTGGAGGACATCAACAGCGAGTTCTCGACCGCCGACGTGGCCTTCGTGATCGGCGCCAACGACGTCACCAACCCGGCCGCCAAGACCGACCCGACCAGCGCCATCTACGGCATGCCGATCCTCGACGTCGAAAAGGCCCGCACCGTGCTGTTCATCAAGCGCGGCATGGCCTCGGGCTACGCCGGGGTGGAGAACGAGCTGTTCTTCCGCGACAACACCATGATGCTGTTCGGCGACGCCAAGAAGATGGTCGAGGGGATCGTCAAGGGGCTGTAGGTCGTATGACGCAAGATCGGGCGAGTGGAGCGGCAGGCCGCGAATACGGCTTGCGAATGGGGCGTAAACTCGCGGCGCCGCTCGATGCTCGTCCGGTCTCTGCTAATTCCAACGAAGTCGTACTCAGCAACGGCCGGCGAGCGGTCATCAAGGCATGCTCGCCGACGAACGACAGCTTTGGCGTGACCGCAAAGATGTTGCCTCGGCCGGATGAGATTCTGGTCGCGGTTGAAAGCGATCGGGGGGACGTCGAGATTTGGCGGCTCTCACCGGATCAGTTTCAAGCCACGATGCGCGAAAGTCCTAGCGCAGCATCGCGTGGCGTGGATACGAAGCTCGTCAGGAAGCGCTTCGCGATCACCAATGGCGTGGCTGCGGGCAGCTTCACCAAGGCGCAACTGGACGCCGAAGGTTAGGTCGCCGCCGTCTCAAGCTTCAACGCTCCCGCCGCCGCCATGTCGGCATGCAGCGCCTGAGGGCTCCAGTCGTAGCCGTTGGGCCAGGTCAGAGCGCCCATTTCCAGGAAGACACGATCGAAATAGGCCGGGTCGCGGAAGGGAGCGGCCGCCGCGCCGGTTCGTGTCGCGAGATTGGAAAAGTCCCACTCGCCGGCCTGCCCGTCCGTGAACCAGAGTTTGAGGCGATAGTCGCCAAGCTTCTCCAGTTTGCGCACATGCACGATCTTACTGGTCATTGTCGGCGTCCAGTCCTGGTATTCTCTCGAACGGTTCGTCGGCGCTGGCGAGCGCCCAAGCGGCCATCAGGCTTTCATTGTAGCGCAACGCCCATTGCTCGACGAGACGACGCTGTTTGGGCGGTAGCGAGCCTCGGAGAATCTGGCCGGTGTCGATCGCGACCTGTGTTTTGCTATCGCCGTATACGGCGTGGAAATGCGGCGGCGCATGATCGTTGAAGAACATGCGGATCGAGATGCCGTAGAACCAGGAAATCGTGGGCATGGCGTGTCCATGGGCGCCTCGACGAAGTGCGCTCCATGCTTGCATGTTCTGTATATGTTCTCAATGCGTGTTTTGAAAAGAAGAGGCTCCGGACGCGACCCCGTCCGGAGCTTTGCTTTTGACGGGTCGTACAGGGCTCAGCGGCTGGCGAACGCGGTGGCGTTGGCGCGCGCCGCGATCCGCAGGCTTTGACGCTGGCCATTGGACAGTTGCGACATGGCTTGCCGGCGTGCGGCGACCTTGCATCCGGCCATGGTGAACGTGCCATCTGGATTGCTGCGCGCCACGTCGTGGCAGACGTCTTCGGCGGCCGCGTCGATGCGGGCGGCGAACTTGGCGGCGTCGGTGGGGGACGCCAGGTTCAGGCCGACGAACGAGATGCGAGTGGTCGATGCGGCGGGGGCCTGGGCCAGGCCCGGGGCCGGAACGGCGGTCAGGGCCAGGGCGGAGGCGATAGTCAGGCTGATAACGAACTTGCGCATTGGAGTTGTCCCTCGATCTGGCGCTTGTTTCTCCCAGCGTCGAAGGGTGTACTCTTGTATCGCCCGTAATACTTGTCACATTTCATTCATGACGAAGAATTTAGGAAATATAATATTGAGTATCACAGATATTATGGGGAATTTTGCGTATCGATCACCCATGGTTATGCTTTATCAATAGTCAAGTTTTCCATCTTGTGGTGATGCTTGGTGACATAGAAAACCCCGGACGATCCCGTCCGGGGTTTTTTGTTTTTGGCGGGCCATGCGGTCGCTCAGCGGGCGGCGACCGAGACCGGGGTGGCGCGGGCGGCCAGGTGCAGGCTTTGGCGCTGGCTGTTGGACAGTTGCGCGGCGGCTTGCTTGCGGACCGCGATCTTGCAGCCGGCCATGGTGAAGTCGCCCGACGGGTTGGTGCGGGCCATGTCGCCGCAGACCTGTTCGGCGGCGGCGTTGACCTGGGCCGAGAACTCGGCGGCGTGGGCGGGGTTGGCCAGGTTCAGGCCGACCAGCGAGATGCGGGCGGTGGGCTCGGCGGCGTGGGCGGCCTGAACCAGGCCCAGGGCCGGCACGGCGGCCAGGGTCAGGGTGGCGATGGCGGTCAGGCTGGTGAAGAACTTGTTCATTTGAGTTGTCCCTTGGTTTGCTTGGTTGCGTCTGGCGCTTCCCTGCGCCCCATGTCCAAAGGTGTACTCTCGTGTTTCGCCGAATACTCGTTACGTCTCCTTCATGACGCGCAATTAAAGTAGTGTACTGAAAGTAATGTTCTGAACATTCGGTAATGTTGGAGAGGTCTGTCCGTCTGCTGATGATGGTCATGCTTAACCAATGGTTAAGTTTCGCCGCCTTTTCGCCGCATCAGTCCTGCATAGAGCCCGCCTTCATCATCCCGAAAGGTCGTCCATGGGATGGGGACGCGCTTAGGCGCGGTCTCGAAAGTCGACCGACCGTCTGTGAGGATCACTCTTGGCGTCACGCGTTCTGGCCGCAACCTCGTCTCCCTATTCGCTCGCCGCGTTCGCCGTCGTCGGCGGCGCGATCGTCGTCTGGGGCGTGGCCAACGCCGTCTCGGCCGTGGGCGCGATGAACGCCGGCCTCGAAAAGCCAACCCCGGTCCCGGTGGTCGCGCCCGCCCCCAAGCCCGCGCCCCCGCCGCTTCCGCCGCCCGCCTTCGTGTTCGACGCCCCGCTGCCCGGCCGGGTGGTCAATTCCCCGTTCGGCCTGCGCCAGATGCCGTGGGAAGAGAACGGCCGCCTGCACGAGGGCGTCGACATCGCCGCGCCGGCCGGCGCGCCGGTCCACGTGGCCACCGACGGCATCGTCCTGCGCAGCGGCGTCAGCGCCACCTACGGCCGGTTCGTGGAAGTGGCCCACAAGGACGGCTTCCACACCTTCTACGCCCATCTGGGGCGCGACGCGGGCCTGAAGCGCGGGACTTTCGTCAAGCGCGGGACGACCGTGGCCTATGTCGGCGACAGCGGCCGCTCGACCGGCTCGCACCTGCACTTCGAACTGCGCAACAAGGCCGGCAAGCCGCTGAACCCGGCGCTGTTCATGGGCAAGACCTTCGCCGAGAAGGCCGACCTGCCGCTGAAGGCCGCGGCCCGCGTGCCGCGCACCGTGCGGCTGGCCCAGGTGTCCAAATGGCCGGAGGGCGTGAAGGCCAAGCTCGGGACCCAGGGCGCCTCCGAACTGGGCGGACAGGTCACCCGGGTCAAGGGCGGCCGCGTGCGCGCCCGGATCATGGTCGTCGACGGCTAGATCCCCAATCCGGAGCGCGGATTTCAGCCGTGTCACTCGACGGACACGAAGGCTCGGCTAGACTGGGGCCATGCTCAAGTTCGTCGGACGCGCCGTTGCCGGATTCGCTCTCTTCTTCGTCTCGTTCGTCGCCGTGGGCGGCGTGATGTCGGCGGCCAGCCATCCCGTTCCGCGCGGGACAATGGTCGACATCGGCGAGGGGCGGACCCTGCGCCTGGTCTGTGAAGGTTCCGCCGCCGACCGGCCGGTGGTCTGGCTGGAGGCAGGGGCCTTCGGCTTCGCGGCCGACTGGGGCGCGACCCAGGCGGCCCTGACCGCCGCCGGCTGGCGGTCCTGCGCCTATGACCGGGCCGGCATGGGCTTCTCGCCGCCGGGACCCGCGCCGCGCGACGGCCTGGCCGTGGTCGGCGACTTCGAGAAGCTGGTCGCGGCCTCGGGCGAGAAGGGCCCCTTCATCCTGGTCGGACACTCGATGGCCGGCCTGCGCCTGCGGGAATACGCCGGACGCAATCCAGGCCAGGTGGCGGGGCTGGTGCTGGTCGACGCCGCCACGCCCGAAGCCTCGAACTCGGCCATGGCCAGGTTCATCGAGGCCTTCGCCACCGCTTCGAAATGGGCGGCGCGCGGGGCGTCGATCGGCCTGTTCAAGCCGCTGGCCCATACGCCGATGGGCGACAAGATCGGCCTGCCGCCGGCCGCCAAGGCCGAGAAGCGCTGGGCCTTCGCCAATGGCGGCCACAACCGCACCGCCGCCCAGGAGGTGGTCCTGTGGCCCGAAGCGGCCGCCCAGGCCGCCGCCGTGCCGGCCTACGACCCCGCCTGGCCGGTGGCGGTGGTCACCGCCGGGCCGTTGAAGGGGCGCGAAGCCTGGAAGGCCATCCAGTCCGCCCCGGCCACGGCGTCGCGGCATGGCTATGTGGATCACGTGGAAGGGGCGTCGCACACGCGGCTGCTGGGCGAGGGGTTCGCCGGGCATATCGTCAAGGCGGTGGCGTTCGTGGCGGGGGCGGGGAAGGGCGGCTGACTTGCCCCCTACGGGCCTTCGGCCGTCTTCCCCCATAGGGGGAAGAGTTCAGGTGCGCGAAGCTCCGCCCCCTATGGGGGCGGACAGACCGCGAAGCGGTCAGGTGGGGGCAAGGGGGTGAGCCACGAACCCCCTCAGCCGGCTGCGCCGACAGCTCCCCCACAGGGGAGCAGGCAAAGCAAAACCCGCGTGGGTCGCCCCACGCGGGTTTCAGCATTTCAGGTCCGTGGGCCTTGGCCCGCGAACAGATCCTTACCGAGCGCCGACCGGCTTCTTCGGCATCGGGATCAGGCCTTCGCGCTGGGCGCGCTTGCGCGCCAGCTTGCGGGCGCGACGGACAGCTTCGGCCTTTTGACGGGCGCGCTTTTCCGACGGCTTCTCATAGTGCACGTGCCGCTTCATTTCGCGGAACGAGCCTTCGCGTTGCATCTTCTTCTTCAGAGCCTTGAGGGCCTGATCGACGTTGTTGTCGCGGACGAAAATCTGGACCAGGGGTCTCTCTCCATTCGACGGCCCGACCAATGTCCCGAGTCCCTCTCAGGGGCCGGGCGGGCGAACAAAACCTGATAAACCCGGAAGGGGGGCTTCCGGGAAACGAGGGGCGGCTGATAGCAGAGCGATCGGCCTCTGTCCATCGCGACGCGACCTAAACTCCCGTATAGACTCGGATTCATGACCGATACCGCTGACTGGGCAGAGACGACCGAGCAACGCGTGCTGGACGAGGCCTTGCGCCTGGCCCCGCGCCTGGGCTGGAACGCCGGCATGGCCCGGGCCGCCGCCGTGGCCGCCGGCCTCAACGCCGGCGAGGCGCAACTCCTGCTGCCGCAAGGGCCGCGCGACCTGGCGGCCCTGCTGTCGCGCCGTCACGACAGGGTCGCCCTGGCCTCCCTGGGCGCCCTGGACCCGGCCAGTCTGAAGATTCGCGACAAGATCCGCCGGGGCGTCGTCGCCCGTCTGGACGCCGCCGCGGACGACGCCGAGGCCCTGCGCAGGCTGGCCGCCTTCCTGGCCTTTCCGACCAACATGCCGCTGGCCCTGACCCTGGTCTGGGAGAGCGCGGACGTCCTGTGGCGCTGGGCGGGCGATACGGCGACCGACGAGAATCACTATTCCAAGCGGGCGATCCTGTCGGGGATCCTGGTCTCGACCCTGGCGGTCGACATGGCCTCGGGCCGCGAGTCGGCGTTCAAGCACCTGGACGGCCGCATCGACAACGTCATGGCCTTCGAGAAGTGGAAGGCGGGGATCAAGCCGATGAACCTGGCCGCCGAGGTGGCCGGGGCGCTGGCGCGGATGCGGTACGGGCGGACGCGGTAGTGCAAGTCAGGTCCTCCCCCTGTGGGGGAGGCGGCCCGAATGGGCCGGAGGGGGGGAGTGATCCCACCTCACCGACTATCCCCCCACCGATCGCTTCG
>NZ_AKKF01000304.1 GCF_000281955.1 Caulobacter sp. AP07
GCTTGCCGCCGCTACCCGTGCCGCCGCGATTGTTGCGGCCGCGCTGGCGCTTCATGCCCTTGAAATCTCTCATGTTCTCTTCTGAACCTGTCCGGCGGCGATCACTGTCGCGTCCGGCTGTTTGGCCTCTTGAGCGGGGTGGAACCCTGCGGTTCTGCCTTGGATGTTCTTGAGACGCTGGTTTCCGTAGAGCCTCCGCCCGGTTCGGGCGCGGCGATCAGCCGATCGGCCGTTCGCGCCTGCCGGGGGAGTCTCGCGATCATCGAAGCCGACGACCGCTTTCCCCTTCACCCGGCGATTTGGAAGGAAGCCCTATTCGTCTACCGCCTCACGCCGGGGTTTCCAAGGGATTTTTCACCCCCGTGACAACACGGTCGTTCACGGACAGATCCTTGACGGTGCGCACGTTGTGGGCGCCCGCCTCGCGGAACAGCGCCTCGACGTCCTTGGACTGATCATAGCCGATCTCGACCGCGAACATCGCGCCGGGCTTGAGCACCCGCAGGATCTCGCCGGCCAGCAGGCGGTAGGCGTCCAGGCCGTCGGGACCGCCGTCCAGGGCCAGGCGCGGCTCGTGGTCGCGCACCTCCGGCTCCAGGGTCTCGATCACGTGGGTGGCGATATAGGGCGGGTTGGAGACCACCAGGTCGAAGCTGTCGTCGCCCAGGCCGGCGGTCCAGTCGCCGCGCAGCAGGGCCGCGCGGCTGTCGAGGCCCAGGTTGGCGGCGTTCTCGCGGGCCACGGCCAGGGCCTCTTCCGAGACGTCGATCCCCAGCCCCTTGGCGGCCGGTCGCTCGGCCAGCACCGCCAGCAGGATCGTGCCCGAGCCGACGCCGAGGTCGAGCATGTTGAAGCTCATCTGCTCCGGGAAGGCCTTGAGCACCTCGTCGACGATGACCTCGGTCTCGGGGCGCGGGGTCAGGACGTTCTTGTTGACCTGCAGCAGGATCTTCCAGAACCCCTTGCGGCCGATGATGTGGCTGACCGGCTCGCGCGCGGCGCGGCGCTCGAGGAAGCTTTCCAGCGTCGCCATCTGCGCGTCGGTCAGCACCCGGTAGGGGTCGGCGATGATGTCGGTGCGGGTGACGTCGGCGGCCACTTCCAGCAGCAGGCGGGCGTCGATCGCCGGCTGGTCGATCTGGACGTCCTTCAGACGTTCCTTTGCGGCGGTCCAGGCTTTGACGAGGGTCAGGGTCATGGGCGGCTCCTTAGCGCGTCATCGCCGCCGGGGCGAGTTTGATCTCGATACCAGATTTTGGTACTTTGGCGGTCGGAGGATCCGATGAGCAAGAATACATCCGTCAGCCTCGGCGACCACTTCCAGACCTTCATCGAGGCGCAAATGGCCGACGGGCGCTATGGCTCGGCGAGCGAGGTCGTGCGGGCGGGGCTGCGCCTGCTGGAAAATCATGAGGCGCGGATGGCGGCGCTGAGGGCCACGCTGAACAAGGGCGTTGAAAGCGGCTTCATCGACGACTTCGACTTCGACGCCTTTATCGAGGAGCGAAATCGAAAGGCCGACCACGCTGAACCTCTTCCCGATTCCGGTGACTGAGAATGGATGAGGTTCAATAAATTCCGTCATCCCCCGACTTGTTCGGGGGACCCAAGCCGAAGCGGCTAAGTCAGCTTGGGTCCCCCGCATAAAGCGGGGGATGACGACGTTGGGGGATGACGACGTTGGGGGATGACGGGGTGGGGGATGACGGGGTGGGGGAGTCAGACGAGGCTGACCCCATCCCCCTCGCGCACCGCGCCGCCCTCTTCCACGTTCAGGTAGATGCCGCAGAACATGTGGCCGTAGTGGTCGAACAGCGCCTTGACCACCTCGATGTCGCGCTCGGCGGTCACCGGGTCGACGTGGGTGGCGGCGCAGCGGACGATGGGCTTGAGCACCTCGGCCCGGGCCTGGCCCACCCGCAGCGTCCGCCCCGTCCAGTCGTTCTCGACCCAGGCCGACCAGCCCTCGACATAGAGGTTGGCGCGGAAGCGCAGGGGGTCTACGGGACGGCCCAGCTTGGCCGCCAGGTCGCGGACGCTGGCCAGGTTGACGATCGAGACATAGCCGCTGCGGCTGTCCATGAACCGGTAGGCGCCCGGCCCCTCGACCACGCGCAGCGGGCCCGACGCCTCGTCGCCCAGCAGGCCGGCCAGCCAGGCCTCGAAACCGCGCCGCCCGGCCGCGCCGCGCAGGTCGCCGGCGAAATCGGGCTGGCCCTCGGCCGAGGCGGTCAGCATGCCGGTCGCCTCGTCATAGGCGGTGCGGGCCCTGGCGACCCGCGGGATCTTGGCCAGCACCGTGAACTTCATCTTCGAGATGTGGGCCGGCGCGTCCGGATCAAAGCCGCTGGGCCCGTCCTCGACGGCGTAGAGCCGGTCGCAGGGGAAGCAGGCCCCGGCGGTCAGCTGGACCTGGTCCAGCCGCTCGGGGGTGAACCCCTTCACGGGGTGGCGATAGAGGGCGGTGACCTGGGATTGCATGTCCGGCAAGGTCGGCGACGATCGGGGCCAAGGCAAGGCTTGGCCGCGAAGAACTTGCCCTCCGCGAGCCCCCTCCTCTAGGAACAAGGGCGCCGCTGCGGAATTTCCCATGCGGGAGACCGCGCATGACCGACAACACGCCACGACGTCCCATACGGTCGTGGATCGCCTCGCGGCCCTATCACCTGGCGCCCTGGATCGTGCTGCTGGCCCTGACGCCCTTCGCCCTGCCCCGGCGCGCGCCGGCCTCGCCCCCCGACACGCACGAGACCCCGATCGAGCATCCGCCCGGCCTGAGCGAGGACCGGGCGATGCCGCCGCACGAGTTCGACGAGGCCGAGCCCAAGCGCGGCCGCGCCGCCCGCCATCCGCATTTCATCCCGTGGCGCGGCTGGCGCGACATTCTCTGGCGCACCGGCCGCGAGGTCAGCGTCGACCGCCTGCCGGCCGTGGCCGGCGGCGTCACCTTCTACACCCTGCTGGCCATCTTCCCGGCGATCGGCGCCTTCGTCTCGCTGTACGGCCTGTTCGCCGACGTCGGTGCGGTCGAGAAGCAACTGCAGGAAATGTCCAACGTCTTCCCGGCCAGCGTCGTGCAGATCGTCGGCGAGCAGATGCTGCGCCTGGCCAGCCAGGAACAGACCAAGCTGGGCGCGGCCTTCGCCATCAGCCTGTTGCTGTCGGTGTGGAGCGCCAACGCCAGCATGAAGGCGCTCTTCGACGGGCTGAACATCGCCTATGACGAGGACGAGAAGCGCCACTTCGTCGCCAAGACCGCCCTGACCTACGCCTTCACCTTCAGCGCCCTGATCTATGCCGCGATCCTGGCCGGCGTGCTGATCGCCGCGCCGATCGCCCTCAAGGCCCTGGGCCTGGACGCGATCGCCGGGATCTGGGGTCCGCTGCGCTGGCTGACCGTGCTGGCGGTGACGGCCTTCGCCTTCGCCATGCTCTACCGCTTCGCCCCCTGCCGGGCCCGGCCGCGCTGGCGCTGGGTGATCTGGGGCGCGGTGCTCGGGGCCGCCGCCTGGCTGCTGGGGTCGCTGGGTTTCTCGCTCTACGTCAACACCCTGGCCCATTACGACGCCACCTACGGGCCGCTGGGGGCAGTGATCGCCTTCATGGTCTGGATGTGGTTCTCGATCATGACCGTGCTGGTCGGCGCCGAGCTGAACGCCGAGATCGAGCACCAGACCGCCATCGACTCCACCGTCGGCCCGGAAAAGCCGATGGGCGAGCGCGGCGCCGCCATGGCCGACACGGTGGGCCTGGCCTTCCATCCGTGGGAGGTGATCCGGCGCGAGGCGGGTGCGGTGAAGCGGGTGTCGGGCAAGGCCTGGAGCGCGGTCCGCCGACGCTGATCGCGCCCTCTTGGCAAGATCGCCCCCCCTCTTGGCAAGATTGGAAGGTCGTGGCTTAGCTCCCCGCCATGATCTTCGCCCCCGCCACCGAACCCGAATTCCCCGCCATCGTCGCCCTGGTCAATTCCGCCTATCGCGGGCAAGGCGCCCAGGCCGGCTGGACCACCGAGGCCGGCTATATCGACGGCCAGCGCATCGACCTGGAAAGCCTGAAGCAAGACCTGGCGGCCGCGCCCAGCGCCGTCCTGCTGACCCTGCGCGACGTGGCGGACGGTCCGCTGCTGGGCTGCGTCTGGCTGGAGCCGGACGCCGACACCCCGGGGGACGACGCCTGGTACCTGGGCATGCTGACCATCCGCCCCGACCTCCAGGACCGCAAGCTAGGGGCCGCCCTGCTGGCCCACGGCGAAGCCTATGCGCAAGGCCACGGCGCCCGCCGCGTCCGCATGACCGTGGTCCATCTGCGCGACACCCTGATCGCCTGGTACCAGCGGCGGGGCTATGCGCTGACCGGCGAGACCAAGCCGTTCCCGGTGGGCGAACGGTTCGGCAAGCCGCAGCAAGCGCTGTCGTTCGTGGTGCTGGAGAAGGGGCTGTAGGACGAAGGGGCGCGCGGCCCCGTGGTCACTGCAGCTGGCGCGCCCCTCGGCCGCTCTCCGAGATCGCCGCGAGAACCGGCATGGGCGGCCGATCCTGCCTCGACGCCGTCGCCTGGACCACCGCGTCGATCAGGCCGCTCGGGCTGAGCGGCTTGGTCACCACGTTCTGGAATCCCATCGCCACCAGCCGCCTGATGGAGTCCCGGTCCGCATCCGCCGTGAACGCCAGGATTGGCGTCGCGAGGTTCGGGCCTTGCGATGAGCGTATCCGGCGCAGGGCCCCCGGCCCATCCAGCCTGGGCATGCGCACGTCCATGAGGATCAGGTCGTAGGGCTGCTCACAGGCGCGTTGGACGGCCTCTTCCCCATCCGCGGCTTCCGAGATCTCGACGCCCGCCCCGGCCAGGAACAGCCGCGCCAGTTCGCGATTGGCGCGATTGTCGTCGACCACCAGGACGCGGACACCGACCAGGTCCAGCTGTTGATCGGTCGACCTCGCGCCGTCGGCCTTGGCCAGGCTGGCCAGCGGCGCGGGGATTCTGAACCAGAACCGGCTGCCCTCGCCCTCGCGGCTCTTGATCCCAATCTCCCCGTTCATGGCCTCGACCAGGCCCTTGCAGATCGCCAGGCCCAGGCCGGTGCCGCCCTGGGCGCGCGTCAGCGAGCCGTCGATCTGCGAGAACCGCTTGAAGAGACAGCCCTGCTTGTCCTGGGAAACGCCCTCTCCGGTATCAACGACCTCGACCCCGAGCACCTGGGCGACGCGGTCGTATCGCGTCCGCAGGGTGACGCTGCCCGACGCCGTGAACTTCACGGCGTTGCCGAGCAGGTTGAGAAGGATCTGCCGGATCCGATCGGGATCGACGCTGATGACCAGATCGTCGTCAGCGACGTCGGCGTCCAGGATGAGATCGAGGTTCTTCGCGCCGGCCTGGGGGGAGAACATGTCCAGCGTCGAACGGCTCAACTTGGCCAGCGAAATCGGCTGAGGCTGAATATTGACCCGGCCGGCTTCCAGCGTGGAAAAGTCGAGGATGTCGTTGACGGTGCACAGCAGCGCGCGGCTGGCGTCGGCGACCTGTCCCACATAGTGGCGGGTCAGGTCGGTCAGGTCGGGCTGCTCGACCGCCAGGCCGGTGAAGCCGATGATGCTGGTCAGCGGCGTGCGCAGTTCATGGCTCATATTGGCGAGGAACTCGCCCTTCACCGCCGCGGCGGCCTCGGCCTCGGCCTGGGCCAGGCGCAGTTGGGCCTCCAGCGCCTTGCGGGGCGCGATGTCGCGGATGACGTCGGCCAGGCCCGTGAAACGACCGGTGAGCGGGTCGGTGACCAGGGTCGGCTTGCATTCCAGCCACAGCTCGGCGCCGGACTTGTGCCTGGCGCGAAATTCCACCGGCCAGGTCGCGAGCGTGCCCTTCGAGGCGAACACCGCCTGGCACATCTTCAGGACCTTCTGCCCCTCCTCGGGCTCCATCAGCGAGATGAAGGTCCGGCCGACCAGTTCTTCCGGGGTGAAGCCGGTGATGGCCAGGCAGGCGGGCGACACATAGGTGAGAACCCCGTCGAGCCCGCTTTCGGCGATGATGTCCGGCGCATTGACCGCCAGGCGGCGGAAACGGGCTTCGCTTTCGACGACGGCGGCCTCGGCGGCCTTCTGGTCGGTGACGTCCACGACGGTGCCGATGACGGCGACGATCTCGCCCCGGGAGTCGCGTTCGACGCAGACCCGCCCCGACACGAACCGGACCTCGCCATTGGCGCGCACCACCCGGGTGGTCGCGGTTTCGCTGGCGTCGCAGCAGGCGAGCTGGCGTCGAATCCGCGCCATCACGGCGGCGTCGCCGGGGTGGGTCATGGCCATGATCGCATTGGCGTCCAGCGGCGCGTTCATGTCGAAGTCGTAGATGCGGTACATCTGGGCCGACCAGGTCACCCGTTGGGTGCGGACGTCCAGCCGCCAGTGGCCCAGGCCAGCCACGGTCTCGGCCACCTCGGCCTGCCGGGCCAGTTCCTCGGCCTTGTCGCGCGCCTGCGCCATCGCCGCCTCCGCGCCCTTCAGGTCGGTAATGTCCACGTTGACCGAGATGGTTCCGCCGTCGGCGGTGCGGCGTTCGGTGATCCTCAGCCAGCGTTCGCCGGCCGTCTTCTGGGTGAGGCTGGACGTTCCGCTCCAACGGGCGGCCAGGCGCTCGGCGATCCATTCGGCCTCTCGCCCGACGGCTTCGGGATAGACGCCCTGGGCGATGTTCCGCGCCAGCAGGTCGGAGAACGGCAGGCCGACGGTCAGCGCCGCGCCGTCGGCCTGGAAGAGATCGGCGTAGCGGGCGTTCCAGGTCACCAGGCGATCGGAGACGTCGTAGAAGGCCAGGCCCTCGGGCATGACGTCCAGCGCCTCGCGCAGGCGCCGGAGATTGCCGCGGTTGGCCGCGTCGAAGGCCACGCCGCTGATCGCCATGATCAGGATCAGCGCCGAGACCGCCGCGGTGACCGCCTCGATCATCGGATCGGACATCAGGGCGGCGGGCACGGTGATGCTGGAGTCGGGGATGATCGTCACGGCGGTCATGCCCGTGAAATGCAGGCCGATGATCGCCAGGCTGAGCACGCCGCCGGCCGCCACCTGGCGCCTGGGACCAACCGTCGGCCGGGCCACGAAAAACGCCGCGCCCGCCAGCAGGGCCCCGACCAGCACCGAGGCCACGACATAGCCGGCGTTCCATTGCAGGACGCCCGTCGTCCGGTAACCGGCCATGCCGACATAGTGCATGAAGGCGATGCTCAGGCCGATGACCAGGCCGCCGCCGACGGCGTTCAGCCCCCGCCGCGGACCGACCGCCGCCGAGGCGACGGCCAGACCCAGGGTCGCGCCGATGACGCCGACGAACAGCGACCCGATCGTCGCCAGCGGCGCGTATCCGACGGGAAGCCCGGTCTCGAAGGCCAGCATGGCGATGAAATGGGTCGTCCAGGCGCCGGCGCCGGCGACCACCCCGGCCATGGCCAGCCAGACCCAGCGCCTCGATGCCGGGAGCAGCGCCTTCGCATACAGGAAAAACGTCGCCAGGTTCGCCGGCAGGCAGACCAGCGCGGCGATCACCACCAGTCGCAAATCGTGTCCGTGCGAAATGCAAAGCAAGACGTTGAACATCGCGAAGTTCCCAAGATATTCTCAGCGACCTTCGCCATCTGTAGTTAATAACGCCTCAGAAAGTCACGCCCCCCGGGTGCGACAGATGGACCTAACCCTTCGGTTGCGTCACTGGAATGGGTCGCTGCACCGCTTGACGGAACAGGCCCGTCGATCAGCCGGCGCTTCTCTTGGAAAAACGGCGCGCGTTCCCATCGTCACCGCCCGGGATCTGGCGCTTTCCCCCGCTTCAGGTCGTCGCATCACGACCCGCCGCGTCGCCCGCCCGCGACATCACGACGCACGAGCTCCCAGGCGCCGGAGACTGTTGACCGACCCGGGCGCCGCGAGCGCGTCTTCAACTCAAAAGTCCCGTCATCACCCGCTTCATGCGGGTGATGACGGACGTGGGTTGATGTGGGCGTGAGAATATCCGCGGACGCGCGCGCCTTTGAGCTAGGCGTCCACGGCCCCTAGTAGCCCTCTTCCAGGCTCGCCAGCCGCGCCGCCTGGTCCTCGGCGATCAGCGGCTTGATGATGTCGTCCAGGGCGTCGCCCTCGATCACCCGGGCCAGGTTGTAGAGGGTCAGGTTGATGCGGTGGTCGGTCACCCGGCCCTGGGGGAAGTTGTAGGTGCGGATGCGTTCCGACCGGTCGCCGCTGCCGACCTGGCTCTTGCGGGCGTCGGAGCGGGCGGTGTCCAGCGCCTCGCGCTGCATGTCGTAGAGCCGGGCTTTCAGGTTCTTCATCGCCCGGGCGCGGTTCTGGTGCTGGGACTTTTCCGAGCTGGTCACCACCACGCCCGTGGGCAGGTGGGTGATGCGCACGGCCGAGTCGGTCTTGTTGACGTGCTGGCCGCCGGCCCCCGACGAGCGGTAGGTGTCGATGCGCAGGTCGCTGTCGTTGATCTCGATCTCGACGTCCTCGGCCTCGGGCAGCACCGCGACGGTGGCGGCCGAGGTGTGGATGCGGCCCTGGGCTTCGGTGGCCGGCACGCGCTGGACGCGGTGCACGCCGCTCTCGAACTTCCAGCGGCCGAACACGCCGTCGCCGGTCACCGAGGCGATGATTTCCTTGTAGCCGCCCATCTCGCCCTCGGAGACGCTGTCGACCTCGACCTTCCAGCCCTGCAGCGAGGCGTAGCGCTGGTACATGCGGAACAGGTCGCCGGCGAACAGGGCCGCCTCGTCGCCGCCGGTGCCGGCCCGCACTTCGAGGATGGCCGAGGCGTTCTCGTCCTTGTCGCGCGGGGCCAGCATCAGGGCCAGCTCGCGCTCCATGACCGGCAGCTTCTCGTCCAGCGCCTGCATCTCGTCGGCAACCATGGCGGCCATGTCCGGGTCGCTGGCCATCTCCTCCAGGCCGGCGCGCTCGGCGGCCAGCTTGGCCAGGGCCTGGACGGCCTCGGCCACCGGCCGCAGCTCGGCGTGCTCCTTGGAGAGCTTGACGATCTCGGTCCCGTCGGTGGCGGCGCCCATGCGGGCTTCCACCTCGCGGAAGCGGTCGAGAACTTGGTCGAGGCGGGCCTGGGGCAGTCGCAAGGTCGAGGATCACATGTTTGGAGGACGGCGGGCGGTCTCTGTACCGCTCGAAAGGCCCGGCGTCACGCGTCTACCAAGCTTGGCGGGGCGCCACCCTTTTCAAGGACCGTCATCCCCCGACTTGTTCGGGGGACCCAAGCCACGTCGGCCAGCTCGGCTTTGGTCCCCC
>NZ_AKKF01000305.1 GCF_000281955.1 Caulobacter sp. AP07
CGGCAGCAGCCCGCCGATCGCCGTCACGCTCGTCAGCAGCACCGGCAGGAACCGCACCTCGCCGGCCCGCTCGATGGCGTCGTGCAGGCCCATGCCATCGCGCCGCAGCTGCTCGGTGAAATCGACCAGCAGGATCGAGTTCTTGATCTCGATGCCGATCAGCGCGATCAGCCCGATCGTCGCGGTGAAGCTCAGCGAATGGCCGGTAATCCACAGCGCCGCCACCGCCCCGAACAGGCCGAACGGGATGATGCCGGCCACCACCAGGGCGGTCTTGAATTTCTGGAACTCCAGGACCAGCACCGCCAGGATCCCGAACACCGCCACCATCACCGCCGCGCCCAGGCCGGCGAAGCTCTCGGACTGGGCCTCAGCCTGGCCGCCGAACGTCAGGCGGTAGCCGGGGGGCGTCGGCAGCTCGCGGGCCAGGCGGTCGACGACGTCCTGGGTGACCTTGGCCGTCAGGTAGCCGGTCTGGACGTAGGACGACACGGTCACCGTCCGCTCGCGGTCGAAGCGGTCGATGCGGGCCGGGCTGGAGCGCAGGACCGGCGAGGCGATCGAACCCAGCGGCGCGGCCTCGCCCTCGGCGGTGGGCACGTAGATCTTCGACAGGTCGGCCAGGGCGTTGCGGTCCCCCGTCTGGGCGGCCGCGTTCGCCGCCCCCATCGGCAGCCGCACCTTGACCGCGTAGTCGTCGCCGTCCGGGTCGCGGAACCGGCCGGTCTCCTCGCCCGACAGCGCCAGGCGGGCGGCGCGGCGCGGGGCCCCGGCCGGCACGCCCAGGGCGGCCGCCTTGCCCTCGTCGACGCCGAGGTCGAGGTCGGTGCGGTCCAGCCGCACGGGGTTGGTCACGTCGCGCGTCCCGGGCGTGGCCTTCAGCACCGCCTCGGCGCGGGCGGCCATGGCCTTCAGCACCTCCAGGTTCTGGCCGGTGACGCGCACGGCGATCGGCGCGTCGATCGGCGGGCCGTTCTCGAAGGTCACCACGCTGATCCGCGCTCCGGGGAAGCGGGAAAAATCGTGGCGCAGGTCGTCCAGCACCTTGTCGCTCTTGCCCGGCTCCCAGGCCTTCAGGCTGACGAACACCTCGCCATAGGTGGTGGCGCTTTCGTGCTGCTGCACGTTGTAGAAGATCTGCGGATTGCCGCGTCCAAGGTTGGTGGCCCGCCAGGTGATGTCGGGCTCGGCCTTCAGCCGGGCCTCGACGAAGCGCAGGGCGCGGTCGGTACGATCCAGCGGGCTGCCGTCCGGGGTCTCGACCCGGACCAGGAACTGCGGGGTCTCGGCGGCCGGGAACAGGCTGGAGCCGATGATCTTCAGCATCGGCAGGGTGGTGGCGCAGATGGCCAGCAGGATGGCCAGCGACAGCCACGGCCGGGCCAGGCCGAAATGCAGCACCGGCCGGTAGAAGCGGTGGATGCCGCCGTTCACCGCCCGCAGCAGCGGGTTGCCCTCGGGGTCGGAATGCTTGTCCAGCACCCGGCTGGCCAGGAACGGGATGATGGTCATCGAGACCAGCAGCGACGCCCCTACCGTGCACAGCACCGTCACCGGCAGCGAGCGGATATAGGCCCCGGACCCGGCCGGCAGGGCCATCAGCGGCAGGAAGGCCAGCATCAGGCAGGCCGTGCAGCCCAGCACCGCCAGGGCGATCTGGTTGGCGCCGTTGACCGCCGCCTCGGTGCGGTCCTCGCCCTCGCGGATGCGGCGGGCGATGTTCTCGGTGATGACGATGCTGTCGTCGACCAGCAGGCCCAGGGCCAGCACGAAGCCGGCGATCGACAGCTGGTTCAGGGTGAAGCCGAAGGCCTGCAGCATCGACAGGCCGATCAGCAGGCTGAGCGGGATCGACACCATCACCACCAGCCCGGCCCGCGGGCCCAGCGGCAGCAGGGTGATCAGCACCAGGGCCAGGGCGATGCCGAAGTCGCGGAACAGGTTTCCCAGCCGGTGCTCGACGTTCCTGGCCTGGACGAAGCCGCGCTCCAGCTTCACCCCGGCCGGCAGGGTCTTCTCGTAGTCGTCCAGCACCTTGTCGACGCTTTGGGTGATCTTGGCGACGTCCTGGCCGTCCTTCTGGGTGACGGTGACGAACACCGCCCGGCGATCGTTGAAGCGGGTCAGGTGGGTGGGCTCGGCCTGGGCCCAGGCCACCTGGGCCACGTCGCGCACCCGCACGACCTGGCCGCCGATCGCGCGCACCGGGGTGTTCTTGACGGCGTCCAGCGAGCGGAAGGCCCCGCCGGCCTTGACGTTGAAGCGCCGGTCGCCGGCCTGGACGGCGCCGATCGGGGCCTCGGCCCCGGCCGCCTTGAGGGCGTCGGAAACGGCGGTGGCGGGCAGCTTCAGCGCGGAGAGCCGGGCCAGGTCCAGCGACACCCGCACCTCCGACGGCGGGGCGCCGTAATAGCGGGCCTGGCGGACGCCGGGCACGCGGTCCAGCCGCTCGCGCAGCCGGTCGGCCACCTTCTCCAGCCGGCGCATCGGCAACACGTCGCTGGTCACGGCGGCCTGGACGATGGCGACCTCGGTGGTGCGGGCCCGCTCGATGTCCAGCCGCGCGAGACCGGCCGGCAGGGCGCCGCGGATGGCGTTCACCTCGCGGACCACCTGATCGTACTTGCGCTCGGGATCGACGTCCCAGGTGAAGTGGACGCGGATCACCGCCGCGCCGTCCAGGCTGGTCGACTCGACCTTGTCGATGCTGTCCAGCCCGTCGACGGCGTCCTCGATCGGGTCGGCGACCAATTGCTCCATCTCCGAGGGCTCGGCCCCGGGCAGCACGGCGCGGATGACGACGATGGGGATCGGGAAGTGCGGGTCCTCCGAGCGCGGCACGCTGAAGAAGGCGTTCAGCCCCAGCATGACCAGCAGGCCGAAGGCGACCAGGGTGAACTGCCAGCGGTGGACCGCGAAGCCGGGGATGTCGAACTTCATTTGGCGGCTCGCACGCTGAGCGCCTTCGGGTCGGTCACCGCCACCCGGTCGCCGTCCGAGACGAAGCCGGCCCCGGCGGTGATCACCCGGGTCCCGTCGGGCAGGCCGGCGACCAGGGCGTCGTCGCCGTCGAAGCCGCCGAACCGCACGGGCGTGCGGCGGGCCCTCATTCCCCCTGGACCGCCGTCGAGCCGCAGCACGGCGGCCTTGTCGCCCGAGGCTTCGAGCACGGCCTCGGCGGGGATGCGGGCGAAGGCGGCGTTCGTGGCGGGGGCGCGCGAGGTGATGCGCGCGGTGGCGATCTGGCCGCTGCGCAGCTCCGGGCGGGCGGCGACCTCGATCTCGACGGTGACCGCGCCGGTGCGGCTGTCGGCGGCCTGGCCGACGCGGGTGACGTGGCCGGTCAGCGTTTGGCCGGGCAGGGCGTCGACGCCGACCTCGACGGTCGAGCCGACCGCGACCCCGGCCACGTCGCGGGCCGCCAGGGGGACGCGCAGCACCAGCGGGCTGTTGAGGTCGGCGACGCTGACCACGGCCTGGCCGGCCTGGACCACCTCGCCGGCCTGGGCGTTGCGCTTCAGCACCACGCCCGAGGCGGGCGAGACCAGCTGGGCCCAGCGGCGGTCGAAGGCCGCGCCGCTATAGGCGGCGCTGGCCGCCTTCACCGCGCTCTCGGCGTCGTCGACGCGGACCTTGGCGACATAGCCCTTGGCGTAGAGGGCCTTGGCGCGCGCCAGGTCGCGGCGGGCCTTGTCGAGGTCGGCGCCGGAGGCCTGCTGGCGAGCGTCGACGGCGGCTGGGTCGATGGTGGCCAGCACCTGGCCGGCCCGGACCGGGTCACCGGCCTCGACGCTCACCTTGGTCAGCACCCCGGCGATGCGGAACGACAGCGCCATCTCGCGGCGGCGCTCCAGGGTCCCGGTGGCGGTGACGCCGCCTTCGGCGCGCGGCGCGGCGACCGCCACGGCCTCGACGGCCTGGGGCGGGGGCGGGGCGGGCGGGGTCTTGGCGGGACCGCAGGCGGCGAGGGCGAAAGCCACGGACACCAGGCCAACAATCCCTGTCATCCCGGACAAGCGCGCAGCGCGCAGATCCGGGACCGGCGCGTGAACGCCGCGCTTCCGGCGGTCCCGGATCTGCGCTTCGCTACGTCCGGGATGACAGGCTTTGATGTCTCTCGTCCGCCCGCCCATGACGCCCGCCCTCGACTATCGATCAATGATAAGTTATCAGTGATAGATTATCGCGACTTGTCAAGCCGCTCGCGGTCGGGGAAAGGGTGGAAACGATGAAGGCGCCGCAGGTCCGATCTCCTCGCAAGCCCAAGGGGCAGGGCGGCGAACGCCGCGAGGAAATCCTCGACGCGGCCCTGCGGCTGTTCAGCGACAAGGGCCTGCAGACGGTCTCGACCCGGCAGATCGCCGAGGCCGCCGGCATCTCGCAGCCGGCCCTCTACGCCTATTTCGCCACCAAGGACGACCTGATCGCCGAGCTGTGCGTGCGGGCCTTCGCCGGCCTGGCGGCGCGGATGGAGGCGGGCAAGGCGGACTGGTCCCCGACCCCGGAGGCCTTCGACAAGGCGATGCGGGTCTATATCGACTTCGGCCTCGAACAGCCCGACGCCTATCGCGTGGCGTTCATGATCGAGAAGAGCCACGACGGTTCGTTCCTGGCGCGCACCGGGGGCCGGCCGATGGCCGCCGGGGTCGAAACCTTCAAGGCCTTCGCGGCGATGATCTCCGACCTGCACGCCCACGGGCTGACAGCCGAGGACGACCCGCTGCGACTGACCCAGACCCTGTGGGCGGGGCTGCACGGGCTGGTCTCGCTGCTGATCGCCCGGCCAGAGTTCCCGTGGGTGGAGCGCGAGGCGCTGATCGCCGGGCACATCGCGATGCTGCGGCGCGGGGCGTTGACGTCCTAGGGGGCGGCGTTCTTTCCCCTATGGGCAGGGGTTATTTTCAGCAAAAAGGCCTGTCATCCCGGACGAGCGCGCAGCGCGAAGATCCGGGACCGACGCCTGAGCGCCGGCGCTTCCGGCGGTCCCGGATCTGCGCTTCGCTTGTCCGGGATGACAAGCTTTTGCATATGTGATTGCCCTGCCCCCTATGGGGGAAGACGGCCGAAGGCCCGTAGGGGGCAAGTCCGCCGCGTCTTCAGTCCGTCCGCCCCTCGATCACCTCGGTGCGGGAGAACACCTCCTCCTGGCCGTCCTGCAGCAGTTCCTCGAAGTCGTCGCGGTCGCGCTCGGCTTGGGCCAACACTAGGCGCAGGGCGTCGACCTCGGTGTCGGCCTCGACCACGGCGCTGCGCAGCGGCGCCTCGGGCGGGGCGTCGCCCAGTCGGACATCGATGTGCCAGCGGGCGGTCATGCGGCTTCTCCGGGTCTGGGGCGTTTGGCTCGCCCTTAGGGTAACGCACCATTGCACCGCACGGCGTTTCTGGCGAGTTTGGCGAAAGCTTCAGTTGGGGAGAATCCATGGCGGTTGGTGATGGGCGGCGGGGTCCCCCTGGGCAAGGCGTGGGCCGGCGCGCGGTCCTCGCCGGCGTCGGGGGCCTGGCGGGTTTGGCGCTGTCGGGGAGGGCGACGGCCAGGGCGGCCTCGTCGCGGGTCGAATCCCTGATCGCCCAGATGACCATGGACGAGAAGGCCGGCCAGTTGTCGTGCTATTCCGACATGATCCGTCCGCCGGTCGGCGACATCAATCCGCTGGTCAACACCCGCAACACCCAGCAGATCCTGGCCGACACCCGGGCCGGCCGGATCGGCACGCTGATGAACGGCGTCGGGGTCGAGGGCGCGCTGCTGGCCCAGACCGCCGCCGTCGAGCATTCGCGGCTGGGGATTCCCCTGCTGTTCGCCGCCGACGTCATCCACGGCTTCAAGACCATCTTCCCGATCCCCCTGGCCGAGTCCGCCAGCTTCGATCCGGTCCTGGCCGAGCGCACCGCGCGGGCCGCCGCGATCGAGGCCTCGGCCCACGGCCTGCACTGGACCTTCGCGCCGATGGTCGACGTGGCCCGCGACCAGCGCTGGGGCCGGGGCGCCGAGGGCTCGGGCGAGGACGTGTTCCTGGGCGAGGTGATGGCCCAGGCCCGGGTGCGCGGCTTCCAGGGCCGCGACCTGACCGCCAACGACAGCCTGCTCTCCACCGCCAAGCACTTCGCCGCCTATGGCGCGGTGATGGCGGGCCTGGACTACAACACCGTCGAGATCTCGGAAGCGACCCTGCGCGAGGTGCACCTGCCGCCGTTCAAGGCCGCCTTCGACGCCGGCTGCCTGGCGGTGATGTCGGCCTTCAACGACATCAACGGCGTGCCGGCCACCGCCAACCACCACCTGCTGACCGATATCCTGCGCGGCGAGTGGAACTTCAAGGGCGTGGTGATCTCCGACTACACCGCCGACCAGGAGCTGGTGGCGCACGGCTTCGCCGCCGACGACCGCGACGCCGCGCGCCTGGCGATCCTGGCCGGCGTCGACATCAGCATGCAGAGCGGGCTCTACAGCCGCTACCTGCCCGAGCTGGTCGCCCAGGGCCTGGCGCCGATGGCGGCGGTCGACAACGCCGTGCGCCGGGTGCTGAGCCTGAAGGAGACCCTGGGCCTGTTCGACCGGCCGTTCCGCTCGATCGACCCCAAGGCCCAGGCCGCCCAGACGGCGACCCCGGCGGCCCGGGCCCTGTCCCGCGAGGCGGGCGGCAAGTCGATCGTGCTGCTGCGCAACGACGGTGGCCTGCTGCCCCTGCCGGCCAAGGGCAAGCGCATCGCCCTGATCGGTCCGTTCGCCGAGGACCGCGACAACATCCTGGGGCCGTGGGCGTTCTTCGGCGACAAGGCCCTGGGCGTCGACCTGGCGACCGGAATCCGCGAGGCGATGGCCGACCCGTCGCAACTGATCGTCGCCCAGGGCTGCGAGGTCGAGACCCTGATCCCTGGCGGCTACGACAAGGCCGTGGCCGCCGCCAGGGCCGCCGACGTCGTGCTGCTGGCGGTGGGCGAAGGCCAGAACATGTCCGGCGAGGCCCAGTCGCGCACCGAGATCGGCCTGCCGCGCGTCCAGCAGCAGCTGGCCGAGCTGGTGGCCGCCGCCGGCAAGCCGACGGTGGTGCTGCTGCGCCACGGCCGGGCCCTGGTGCTGGAGGGCGCGGTCAAGGCCGCGCCCGCCATCCTGGCCACCTGGTTCCTGGGCACCGAGACCGGCCACGCGGTGGCCGACGTGGTGTTCGGCAAGGTCAATCCCTCCGCCCGCCTGCCGGTCAGCTTCCCGCACGAGAGCGGCCAGGAGCCCTTCGCCTACAACCATCGCACCACCGGCCGTCCCGCCCCCCAGGCCGACGACAGCCAGGAGTACAAGGCCCGCTGGCGCACCACCCGCAACGAGGCGCTCTATCCGTTCGGCCACGGCCTGGGCTACGCGCCGTTCGCGCTCAGCGACATCAAGCTGTCGACCACCCGCCTGGCCTGGACGGGCAAGCTGGTCGTCACCGCCCAGGTGGCCAACACCGGCAACGTGGCCGGCGAGCACGTGGTCCAGCTCTATGTCCGCGACCGGGTGGCCAGCCGCACGCGGCCGGTCCGCGAGCTCAAGCGCTTCGTCCGCGTGGCCCTCAAGCCCGGCGAGAAGCGTGAGGTGCGCTTCAGCCTGGAGCGTAGCGCGCTGATGTTCGTCGGCGACAACGACCGGTGGATCGCCGAGCCGGGCATGTTCGACCTGTGGGTGGCCAACAACGCGGTCGACGGGCTGGCGGCGAGCTTTGAGCTGCTGGGGGCGTAGGGGGGAATCCCTCTCTCTTTGAGAGAGGGGAAATCGATGGCGTTTGACATCCAAAGCTCGACCGATCATTTATCCTACAAATAAAGTTTCCCAGAGTCGTGAGGCCCCATGTCCGTCGCCACCCCCATCCGCGTGGCCCTGATCGGCCTGGGCAAGATCGCCCGCGACCAGCACCTGCCGGCCATGGCCGCCGACCCGCGCTTCGAACTGGTCGCCGTGGTCAGCCGCCACGCCGAGCAGGCGGGGCTGCCGAACTTCCATACGCTGGACGAGCTGCTGGCCAGCGGCGTGGCCTTCGACGCCGTCGCCCTGTGCACCCCGCCCCAGGTGCGCCACGGCCTGGCGCGCCAGGCCCTGGAGGCCGGCAAGCACGTGATGCTGGAGAAGCCGCCCGGCGCCACCCTGAGCGAGGTCGAGGACCTGCGCCAGGTCGCCCAGGCCCGCGGCGTCACCCTGCAGACCACCTGGCACTCGCGCCACGCCCCCGCCGTGGCGCCCGCGCGCGAATGGTTGTCCGACAAGACCATCACCGCCGCCCGCATCCTCTGGAAGGAAGACGTCCGCGTCTGGCATCCGGGTCAGGACTGGATCTGGGAGCCGGGCGGCCTGGGGGTGTTCGACCCGGGCATCAACGCCCTGTCGATCGCCACGGCCGTGCTGCCCCGGCCGTTCTTCCTGACCAGCGCCACCCTGCACGTGCCGGAGAACCGCCAGTCGCCGATCGCCGCCGACCTGGCCTTCGTCGACACGGCCGGGGTGGCGATCAGCGCGACGTTCGACTTCCTGCAGACCGGTCCGCAGAGCTGGGACATCGAGGTCGACACCGACGGCGGGCTCTTACGCCTGTCGCACGGCGGCTCCAGGCTGTGGATCGACGGGGCCCTGGTTCATGAGCAGCCCGAGGCCGAATATCCGGGGCTTTACGCCCGGTTCGCCGAACTGATCGCGGCGGGCGGGTCGGATGTCGACGTCACGCCCCTGCGCCACGTGGCCGACGCCTTCCTGCTGGGCCGGCGGGTCGCGGCCCCCGCCTTCGTGGAATAAACCCCGAACGGACACGTTCGTGTCGTGATTCTTGCATATTGCAAGGACGAGACGCTAGGGAATATCCTAAGCGTGATACGTACATACGTTCGGCCGAAGAGCCGGGGAGAGAGCGGGGGCGCTCTCTCTAAGGAGAGACGCGTGAAATTCCTGGACGCCCCGTTGCCGCCGCCGCTGGCCGCCGCCTTGCGCGCCTGCAAGCCGCACTTCATGGCCGTCGCGGTGTTCAGTGCGCTGATCAATGTGCTGCTGCTGGCCCCGACCATCTACATGATGCAGGTCTATGACCGGGTGGTGCCGACCGAAGGCCGCCTGACCCTGCTGTACTTGACCCTGGTCGTGGCCTTCGCCCTGGGCGTCCAGACGGCGCTGGAGACGGTGCGCTCGCGGCTGCTGACCCTGGCCGGCCTGCGCCTGGACCGGCTGCTGGCCGGCGGCATCCTGCAGAAGCTGATGAGCGCCATGGCGCCGGGATCGTCGTCGCAGGGCATGCGCGAGTTCGACATCGTCCGCCAGGCGCTGTCCGGGCCGGTGGCCACGGCCGCCTTCGACATTCCCTGGACGCCGATCTACGTGCTGGTGGCGTTCATGATCCACCCGGCCCTGGGCGCGCTGACCGTTGTCGGCGGCGTGGTGCTGGTGACCCTGGCGGTGCTGAACGAACGCGCCACCCGGACCCGGGCCCGCGAAGCCTTCATCGCCCAGTCCCAGGCCTACGCCTCGCAGGAGGCGGCCGCGGCCAACGCCGAGGTCGTACGGGCCCTGGGCATGCGCGGCGCCCTGCGCGAACGGCAGCTGGCCGATCGCCGTACGGGCCTGGACCTGTCGGCCAAGGCCCAGTTCACCGGCGGCGGCTATGCGGCGGCCACTCGGTTCACGCGGATGTTCCTGCAGTCGGCGGCCCTGGGCCTGGGCGCCTGGCTGGCGGTCGAGAAGCAGATCTCGGCCGGGGCGATCATCGCCGCCTCGGTGCTGCTCAGCCGCGCCCTCCAGCCGGTCGAACAGGTGGTCGGCGCCTGGACGGTGGTCGGCCAGGCGCGCGGCGCGCTCAACAACCTGATCAAGCTGTTCCCGAACAAGGGCGTCGAGGTTTCCGGCACCCAATTGCCGACCCCGACCGGAGCCCTGGCCCTGGAACAGGTGGCGGTGCGCGCGCCCGGCGAGGGCCCCATCCTGCTGCGCGGGGTGTCCTTGCGCCTGTCGCCGGGCGAAGTGCTCGGGGTCATCGGACCCAGCGGGGCCGGCAAGACCACCCTGGCGCGGCTGGCGGCCGGGGCGATCACGCCCGACGCCGGCACGGTGCGCCTGGACGGCGCCAACCTGACCGACTGGGACGGTGACCGCCTGGGTCGCCACATCGGCTATGTGCCACAGGACTCGGCGCTGATCGCCGGCTCGATCAAGGACAACATCTCGCGCTTCGCCGTGTGGGGCGACACCAAGGAACAGGTGGCGGACGACATCGCGGTCATCGACGCCGCCGTGGTGGTCGCCGCCCAGGCGGCCGGCGTCCACGAGCTGATCCTGCGCCTGCCCAAAGGCTATGACACCCTGCTGGGGGCCGGCGGACGGGGTCTTTCGGCAGGCCAGGCCCAGCGCGTGGCCCTGGCCCGGGCGCTGTACGGCGCCCCGACGCTGCTGATCCTCGACGAGCCCAACTCGGCGCTCGACGCGGACGGCGAACAGGCCCTGAACCAGGCGATCCTGGCGGCCAAGTCCCGGGGCGCGGCGGTGATGATCGTCGCCCATCGCACCGGCATCCTCAACATCGCCGACCGCCTGCTGGTGCTGCGCGACGGCCAGCTCGAGCGGATCGGCCCTCGCGCCGAGGTCATCGCCCAGATGGCCGCCGCCGCGCAGACTCCGCCCCGCCCCAACGGCCCCCCCAGCCCCGGCCCCAGCTCTACCGCCATCGCTCTGCAGGCCGCCAAGCCATGACCGCCATTGCTTCCAACCCAGCGACGGTCCCGCCGCGCCTGTCCGACGATCCGGCCCGGATGATCCGCATCGGCGGCGCGGTGGCCGGCGTGTTCTTCATCGGCTTCGTCGGCTGGGCGGCGCTGGCGCCGCTCGACGCCGGGGCCTACGCCCACGGGGTGATCGCGGTGGCCGGCAACCGCCAGGCCGTGCAGAACCGCGAAGGCGGCGTGGTCACCGGCATCCGCGTCACGGAAGGCCAGAGCGTGGTCAAGGGCCAGGTCCTGCTGGAGCTTTCGGCCTCGGAGCTGCGGGCCAGCGAACGCGGCATGACCGGCGAGATGCTGACCCTGCTGGCCCAGCGCGCCCGGCTGGTCGCCGAGCGCGACCGGCTTGACGGCTTCTCGGCCCCGCCGGAGTTCGCCAACCTGGCGCCCGAGGACCAGCCGCTGGCCGCCGACGCCCTGCGGCTGCAGCGCCTGCAGTTCCAGGCCCGCCGCAACGCCCTCAACACCCAGCGCGGCGTGCTCAACCAGCGCGTCCTGCAACTGGGCCAGCAGACCAGCGGGGCCGAGCGCCAGCTGGACGCCAACCGCCAGCAGCAGCGGCTGATCGAGGAAGAGCTGGCCGGGGTCCAGGAACTGGCCGCCAAGGGCTATGCGCCCAAGACCCGCGTCCTGGCCCTGCAGCGCAGCGCCGCGTCCCTGACCGGCGAGGACGGCGCCTATCGCGCCCAGATCGCCCGCTCCAACGAGGCGGTCGGCGAGACCCGGCTGCAAACCCTGTCGCTGGAGCGCGAGCGCATGGAGGAGGTCGCCGGCCAGCTTCGCGACGTCCAGGTGCGCCTCGACGATCTGCAGCCCAAGGTGCTGGCCGCCCGCGAGCAGCTGGCCCGCGCCACGGTCCGCGCCCCGGAGGGCGGCAAGGTGGTGGGCCTCAACGTCTTCACGGTGGGCGGCGTGGTCTCGCCAGGCCAGACCCTGATGGAGATCGTGCCGCAGGACCGCCGGCTGGTGATCCAGGCCAAGGTCTCGCCCAACGACGCCGACGACCTGCATCCGGGCCAGAAGACCCAGATTCGCTTCACCTCGCTGCACGAGCGCGACCTGCCGCTGCTGGAAGGCACCCTGACCGAGCTGTCGGCCGACAGCTTCACCGACGAGAAGACCGGGGCGCAATTCTTCCGCGCCGAGGTCTCCGCCCCGCCCTCGGAACTGGACAAGATCCGCCAGGTCCGCGGCGCCCAGTCGGGCCTGCAGGCCGGGTTGCCGGTCGAGGTGCTGATCCCGCTGCGCAAGCGCTCGGCCCTGGCCTACCTGCTCGAGCCCCTGACCCAGACCTTCTGGCGCACGGGCCGCGAGCACTAGGGGGCTTCAGGAGCGCCCGCACACGGAATCCCTCTCTCTTTGAGAGAGGGAGGGGCCCGCCGCCAC
>NZ_AKKF01000306.1 GCF_000281955.1 Caulobacter sp. AP07
CCGCCAGCATCGGCTGCCCGCCGCGTCCCCACAGCCCGCGCGGCGGCAGTTGCAGCATCGGCAGCATGATGCGCGCCACCATGGCCAGCGCCTGGGGATCGCGCCCCGGCCAGAGCGACGCCAGTTCCGTCCTCAACTCGGTCGTCGTCCGGGGTCGTTCATGCAGCAGGTCGTGGGAGGCCTGGACGATAGCCTCGCGGTCCAGGCCGGCCAGAGCCCGTCCGTAAACGCTACCCTCGGTCAGGAACCGGTCGAGCCCGCGCTGGATCAGCGGCCGGATCGCCGCGAAGTCGCGCGCAACGGCGACATGCAGCGTACCGCGCAGCAACGTCCCGCGCGCCAGGCTGAGGTCCTCGAGCCCCGCGGACAGGTCTTCGGGTTGAAACGCCTTCAGCCGAGCCCACAACGCGAAGTACGGCGCCTTGGGCGACTGGGCCTGCAGGGCGACCAGGCGATCGAGCGCTTGCGGCACGGACAGCTCGGCGCGCGCCAGCAGGTACTGCCGGTCCAGCAGCGCCCTGTTGAGCGCGCGGCGGTCCAGAACCCGCGCCTCCGAAACCGCTCCCGCAACGCCCATGCGCGTCTCCGACACCCCAGCCCTGCCTAGCCTCCCGACGGCCTGCCATCAGCAGCCGACGCCATGTCACCAAGGGGCTCCGGGAAAGTGACCCTGAAAAACACGGTCTCGCGCCCCTCGATCCCGAAGTCGTTGTCGTTGCACAACAGCAGCTCGCGGTCGGACAGCAGCGTGACGCCTTCGAGATCGGCGTCGATCCACGGCCAGTCGTCGGTCGACAGCACCAGGGTCTTGGTCAGCAGGCGCTCGGCCAGGGCGACGCGATAGAGCTTCGAGGTTCGCGAAATGCGCTCCAGGACCAGAAGCTGGTCATCGCCGATCGACACCGCTTCGGAAATCTTCAGGTCCTCGGGCCCGACCGGCCCAGCCTCCAGGTCGCGCCGAAAGCTCTCGGGCGGATCGAAGGGATAGAGGTGCTCGGCGATCGTCGCGCCGGTTTCGGCGTCGAGCGTCCAGAGCCTGGCATGGCCGACCGCATCGGCGTCGCCCTCGTCCCCATCCTCGTCCTCGGGTGCGAGCGGGCTTTGCAGGATCACATGCAGTCTCCGCTCGTCCGGCGACAGCGCCAGGGCCTCGAAGCCGCGGTTCAGTCGTCGCCGCGCGGCCAGGGCCGGCAGGACGCCGATCACCGCATAGGCCGCGCCCGCCAGGGCGGTTTCCTGCCCGGCGGGAACCCAGCGCGCCAACACCACGCCGTCGGGCCCTACCTTGAGGATCGAAGGTCCGTATTCGTCGGCGACCCGGAAGCTCCCGTCGGCCAGGGCCGCGACCGCTTCGGTGTCGGCGCCGGCCAGATGATCGCCCAGGGCGGCGCCGGAGAGGTCGAAGGTCGGCTCCATGGCCGCGTCGCCGCCGGGGATCGGCAGGCCGCTGAAGGTCGCGCCGGCCGTGTCGCGCAAGGGCAGGACCTGAAGGCAGGTGACCACGTCGCCCTCGACCCGAAGCTGGGCCAACATCGGCCCGATCCTCGGGCGCGGCATGATCTTGGCGCCGTCCAGGCCGCTCAGCCCGACCAGGTGGGTCAGGCCGTAGTCATCGACCGCCGGGCCGACCTTGATGTTGGGCCCGCGATCGCCGATCGCCCACACGACGCCCGCCGGATCGCCGGCGCGCCGGGTCAGGCCCGAACCCAGGCCCAGGGTGATCCGCAATCGCCCGCGCGGCGTCTCGACCTCTTCGAGGACGTGATCGGTCCAGGTCAGGCGCGTGACGGTGATGGCGTCATGGGGAGTCGGCATGGCCGATCAGTGCGGGCCGCCGAGGCGGATGTCCACCGCGTCGGTCAGGGTGGACAGGTGTTCAGCCGCGAAAGGCCGACCGGTCGAGGGTCACCTGGGCGCGAACGCCGCGCAGGAACAGCTTGCTGCAATAGTCGAGCGCCGCCTGGAACGCGGTGGCCTCTTCGCGGGCCATCGAAACCAGCTCTTCGCCATAGCAGACTCGCCATCCGTCCTGGGTGGCCCTGATCTCGATGCTGGACATAGCTTCGCCCCTCTCGGCTCTCGGCTTCTGGCCATTAACCTTGAGGCTGTATGCCATGCGTTTCATTTTTCAATCAAGCATCGGCAAGCTTTTGAAAGGCCCTTGACGCGCCGATATTCAATAATACTCCTCTGATATTAACCCCATACGAGATTGTAAAACTTTGTAACCTCGATGGGAGCGCCCAAACAATTGCCGTAAGCCACTGAACGTCTTCCTCCGCACGGCGAAGGCAAGATCTGGCGGCGTAGTTGCGTGTGTGTGGGGGTATGAATCGAATGATCGTTCGCAGGCCGGTCTATTTCGTGGGCAGCCTCTGCCTGATCATCCTCGCCGGTTTCCTGGCGGGTCTGGTCTTTTTCCTGCTGCTGCCCAAGGGCGCGGCGGTCGCGGCCACCGGCCTGCTGATCCTCTCGGCCGCGTCCTTCGCCGGCGCGGTCCTGTGCCTGGCGCGGGCGCTTGGAGGATAGGCGCCGGCCATCGCCTTCTTGGTGCCTGGTGGGCGGTGAGGGGATCGAACCCCCGACCCTCTCGGTGTAAACGAGACGCTCTACCGCTGAGCTAACCGCCCATTGGAACGCTGCGGTGGGAGACGCATCGTTCCGCATAGAAAAGGGCGGGCCGCCTCGCGGCGCCCCGCCCCCGAAACTTGGATACTGGATTAGCCGTTCAGAGTGGTCTTCAGACCTTCACCGACCTGGAACCGGGCCGTTTTCGAGGCCGGGCGGTTCACGGTTTCGCCGGTGCGCGGGTTTCGCGCGGTGCCCGCGGCGCGCGCGACGGCCTTAAAGGTGCCGAAACCGACGAGACGCACATCCTCGCCCGACTTCAGCGAAGTGGTGACCGCGTCGATGAAAGCTTCGAGAGCGTCCTTAGCCTGGTTCTTGTTGATGCCCGCCTTTTCGGCGATCGCCGTGACGAGTTCGGCTTTTGTGGTCATGTTCTTCTCCCAGCATGAAAGCGGCGGCGCTGGCTACAGCTGACACCGCTTCGCTCCGGCAGGAGTATGCGGGCTTCGGACGGCCCGTCAAACGAAGGCGGCGCGGAAAATCTCCGCGCCGCCTAAGTTATCAACAATAAGTTACTGTCAGTGGGTCAGAACAGCGTCACTGTCGCTGTCATCAACCTTCGCAGTTGCAGCAATCGGCTCATCCTCTTCTCGCCATTCCACTGGCGTGAGCGGGCCGACAAGGGCGTGTTTCAGCACTTCGTCGACCGTCGAGACCGGGATGATCTCCAGGCCGTCCTTCACGCTCTGCGGCACGTCGACCAGATCCTTCTCGTTCTCCTGAGGGATCAGAACGGTCTTCACGCCGGAGCGCAGGGCGGCCAGCAGCTTCTCCTTGAGGCCGCCGATGGCGGTGACCCGGCCACGCAGGGTGATCTCGCCCGTCATGGCGATGTCCTTGCGGATCGGGATGCCGGTCAGCACCGAGACCATGGCCAGGCCCATGGCGACGCCGGCCGACGGGCCGTCCTTCGGGGTCGCGCCGTCCGGCACGTGGATGTGGACGTCGGTCTTCTCGAAGATCGGCGGCTTGATGCCGAAGTGCACGGCCCGCGAGCGGACGTAGGACTGGGCCGCCGAGATCGACTCCTTCATCACGTCCTTGAGGTTGCCGGTGACCGTCATGCGGCCCTTGCCCGGCATCTTCACGGCTTCGATGGTCAGGATCTCGCCACCAAACTCCGTCCAGGCCAGACCGGTGACGATGCCGACCTGGTCGACCTCGTCGGTCTCGCCGTAGCGGTACTTCTGCACGCCGGCGTACTTGGCCAGGCGCTCGTCGTCGACGGTGATCGTGGCGACCTTCTCGCGCGCCAGGTCACGGACGGTCTTGCGCGCCAGGGCGCTCAGCTCCCGCTCCAGCGACCGCACGCCGGCCTCCCGCGTGTAGTAGCGGATCAGGTCGCGGATGGCCTTTTCCGGCACCACGAACTCAGTCTCCTTCAGCCCATGGTCCTTCATCAGCTTGGGCAGGACGTGGCGCTTGGCGATCTCCAGCTTCTCATCCTCGGTGTAGCCGGGGATGCGGATGATCTCCATGCGGTCCAGCAGCGGCTGGGGCATGTTGAGGCTGTTGGCCGTGGTGACGAACATCACCTGGCTCAGGTCGTAGTCGACTTCCAGATAGTGGTCGCCGAAGGTCGAGTTTTGAGCCGGGTCCAGCACCTCGAGCAGGGCCGAGGACGGGTCGCCGCGATAGTCGCTGCCCATCTTGTCGATCTCGTCCAGCAGGACGAAGGCGTTGGTGGTCTTGGCCTTCTTCATCGTCTGGATGATCTTGCCGGGCATCGAGCCGATATAGGTGCGGCGATGACCGCGGATCTCGGCCTCGTCGCGCACGCCGCCCAGCGAGATGCGGGCGAACTCGCGCCCGGTCGCCTTGGCCAGCGAACGGCCCAGCGAGGTCTTGCCGACGCCGGGAGGACCGACGAGGCACAGGATCGGGCCCTTCAGCGAGTTGGTGCGGGCCTGGACGGCCAGGTACTCGAGGATGCGCTCCTTGACCTTCTCCAGGCCGTAGTGGTCCTCCTCGAGAACCGCTTCGGCCTCGACCAGGTCGATCTTCTTGGTCTTGGCCTTGCCCCACGGGATCGACAGCATCCAGTCCAGATAGTTCCGGACCACGGTGCTCTCGGCCGACATCGGGCTCATGTTGCGCAGCTTCTTCAGCTCGCCCTCGGCCTTGGTGCGGGCTTCCTTGGAAAGCTTGGTCTTCTTGATGCGCTTCTCGAGCTCGATCAGCTCGTCGCGCTGGTCGTCGGGGTCGCCCAGCTCGCGCTGGATCGCCTTCATCTGCTCGTTCAGGTAATATTCGCGCTGGGTCTTCTCCATCTGGCGCTTGACGCGCGAGCGGATTTTCTTCTCGACCTGCAGCACCGAGATCTCGCCCTCCATCAGGGCGAAGACCTTCTCCAGGCGCTTCACGACGTCGAAGATTTCCAGCAGGTGCTGCTTGTCGCCGATCTTCACCGACAGGTGGGCGGCGATGCTGTCGGCCAGCTTGCCCGGTTCCGCGATCTGCGGGATCGAGGCCAGGGCTTCCGGCGGCACCTTCTTGTTCAGTTTGACGTAGTTCTCGAACTGCTCGACCACGGCGCGCGACAGCGCCTCGGCCTCGGGGCCGACGCCATGGTCTTCATTCACCTCGCCGACCTGGGCCTCGTAATAGGCCTCCTGGTCGGTGAAGCGCGCGACGGCGGCGCGCCCCTTGCCCTCGACCAGCACCTTCACGGTGCCGTCGGGCAGTTTCAGCAGTTGCAGGACGGTGGCCAGCACGCCGACGTCATAGATGTCGCCCGGCGCCGGATCATCGTCGGCCGAATTCTTCTGGGTGACGAGAAGGATCTCCTTGCCGCCGCGCATCACCTCTTCAAGGGCGCGCACCGACTTGTCACGCCCCACGAAGAGCGGGACGACCATGTGCGGGAACACAACGATATCCCGCAGGGGCAACACAGGAAGCGTACGAATCTCAGACATGATGCCTTTTACTCCTGGCCGTCGCGTTGATCTCGCGTTCAGCCACGCGGACCGCCGTCCCCCAGACGATGCGCCTGAGTCGTACGACCCGTCCGCCCGGGACTGAGCGGATGTTCGTTATTTATGTGGACCTTTTGCAACACGGTTCAAGCGCACTCGCCTCCTAGCGGCGACAAGTCGCGCACGAGCGGTGACGCTGGTGCGCACGTGCCCCAGGTCGAGCTGGGCCATGCAATATTCTTGCGGTCGGCCCGGCGCGACGCGCGAGAGCTTGCCGGCGCGGTCGCCAGGATCGCCGGTCTCGTCCGGCTCGCGGCGACGATCGGACGACCTGTGTGACGAAAAAGGCGCGCCCGGCCAGGCCGGACGCGCCAGATTTTCGAAGCCGAAGCTCAGGGGGATCAGGCCGAAGCCGCCCCGCCCTTCTTCTCGGCGTAGATCAGCAGCGGCTGGGCGCGGCCTTCGACGACCTCGGCGTTGACCACCACTTCCTCGACGCCCTCGTAGTTGGGCAGCTCGAACATGGTCTCCAGCAGGATGCCTTCCATGATCGAGCGCAGGCCGCGGGCGCCGGTCTTGCGCAGGATGGCCTTCTTGGCCACGCCGTGCAGCGCGTCCTCGGTGAAGGTCAGGCCGATGTTCTCCATCTCGAACAGGCGCTGGTACTGCTTGACGAAGGCGTTCTTCGGCTCGGTCAGGATCTTCACCAGGGCGGCCTCGTCGAGGTCTTCCAGGGTGGCGATCACCGGCAGACGGCCGATGAATTCCGGGATCAGGCCGAAGCGCTGCAGGTCGTCAGGCTCGACGCCGCGCAGGATCTCGCCCGTGCGACGCTCTTCCGGATCGGCCACCTTGGCGCCGAAGCCGATCGACTTGCCCTGGCCGCGCGCCGAGATGATGCGCTCCAGGCCCGCGAAGGCCCCGCCGCAGATGAACAGGATGTTCGTGGTGTCGACCTGCAGGAACTCCTGCTGGGGATGCTTGCGCCCGCCCTGCGGCGGCACGGAGGCGACGGTGCCTTCCATGATCTTCAGCAGGGCCTGCTGCACGCCCTCGCCCGACACGTCGCGGGTGATCGACGGGTTGTCGGACTTGCGGCTGATCTTGTCGATTTCGTCGATGTAGACGATGCCGCGCTGCGCCCGTTCGACGTTGTAGTCGGCGGCCTGCAGCAGCTTGAGCACGATGTTCTCGACGTCTTCGCCCACATAACCGGCTTCGGTCAGGGTGGTGGCGTCGGCCATCGTGAACGGCACGTCGATGATTCGGGCCAGGGTCTGGGCCAGAAGCGTCTTGCCGGTGCCGGTCGGACCGACCAGCAGGATGTTGGATTTGGCCAGCTCGACGTCGTTGTTCTTCGAGGCGTGGTTCAGGCGCTTGTAGTGATTGTGCACCGCGACCGCGAGCACCTTCTTGGCGTGATTTTGCCCAATCACGTAATCGTCCAGGACTTCGCAGATCTCGCGCGGCGTGGGCACGCCATCCTTGGACTTCACGAAGGCGATCTTGTGCTCTTCACGGATGATATCCATGCAGAGTTCGACGCATTCATCGCAGATGAACACCGTCGGGCCGGCGATGAGCTTGCGCACCTCATGCTGGCTCTTTCCGCAGAAAGAACAGTAGAGGGTGCTCTTGGTGTCGCCGCTCGCGGCTTTCGTCATGGTCGCTTCTCACGCTAGGGCGGTCTGGGCCGAAGCCGAAACCACCGACTCCTTAGCGCCTATCCCGCCACCGAGGCAGCAGGATATCCGCTGGGAGTTGTCTAATCCTTGACATTCCCCGATCCGGACGCACGGCACAAGCCTTGGAGCCGTTTTACAGCCCCCAAGTTCGTGGATGGTGTGTGCGGTTTCATGGAATTCTTCCCTAAGATGGCGTTCCAGGACGTCAACGCAAGCGGGGACCGGTTCGCTCCCCGTACGGATCGGCGAACGCCCCGTGAAGAGTGCGTCGCAAACCACGATGATCTTAGGCGGCGGCGGCGGAATCGTGATGCAAGGCCGTCAAGGTTGCGGGGCGCGCTTGCGCGGAGACGAATGGCGAAACGTTCACTGATGGCCAAGGGGCTGACGGCCTCTACCCCGATGACGGGCGACATGCACGAGGGCCCGCCTCTGGTGGCTTTCGATTTCGACGGCACCCTGACGGTTCGCGACAGCTTCACGGCCTTCCTGAAATGGCGTGCCAGCCCGGCGCGCCACGCCCTGGGCATGATCCGCCTGTTCCCGGCCGCCACGGCCTATGTGTTCGACCGCAACCGCGGCAAGATCAAGGCCGCCGCCGTGCGCGAGTTTCTGCGCGGCGTCAGCCTGGAGCAGCTGGAGCGCGAGGCCCGCGCCTTCGCCCAGTCGCAGGCCCCTCGCCTGTTCCGTCCCGACGCCCTGGCCGTCTGGCGGCGCTGGCGGGCCAAGGGCGCCAAGCTGGTGATCGTCACCGCCTCGCCCGACGTGATCGTGGCCCCGTTCGCTCGCGGCCTGGGCGCCGACGTGCTGATCGGCTCGCGCCTGGCGCTCGACCTCAACGACAGGATCAACGGCGCCCTGCTCGGCCCCAACTGCCGGGGGCCCGAAAAGGTGATCCGTCTGCGCGAGCAGTTCGGCGACGATATGTCGCTGGCCGCCGCCTACGGCGACACCTCCGGCGACCACGAGATGTTGGCGATCGCCCACGAGAAGGGCTACCGGATCTTCCGGGGCAAGCCGGGCTGAGCTAGCGCGGCTTGGCAAGACTTTGGGCGTTGATCCGCGTGATGGTGTTGGAGTGCGACCGGCACATGTAGTAGCCCGGCTTGATCTTCCCGTAGGCCTTGGCCTTCGCGCCATAGACCCGACCGTCGCGCGTTCGCCAGACGATCGGCTCCGACGGACAGAGAACCTTGGCGGCCTTCAGCGTTGTAAAGGTGCGAGGCGCGGCCGCGCCCACCAGGTGTCGATAGTCGTTGGGATTGGCGCAGACGTCCGGATCGCATTCCTGAGCGACGGCCTCAGAGCCAAGAACCAGAATCCCGGCCAGTACAGCCGGCGCGATAAACCCGAACGATCGACGCATGCCGGCTCCTTGTTACGATGGAAAGGAAGCCTAGCGCGGCTTCTGGCCGCTCTCGGCGTTGATCCGCGCCACCGTCTCCGCGTGCGACCGGCACATGTAGAAGCCCGGCTTGATCTTGCCATAGCCCTTGGACTTGGCGCTGTAGACCTGCCCGCCGGTCGTCCGCCAGACGATCGGCTCCGACCGGCAATGGACCTTGGCGGCTTTCAGGGCCGAAAAAGTCCGGGGCGCGAGCGTGGTCGGCAGGTTCTGATAGGCATTGGGATTGGTGCACTGGGACGGGTCGCATTGCGCATGAGCGGCGACGCCGATCGGCGCGGCGAGCGCCAGGATCGCGCCCGAAATGGCCATCGCCGCGAGGCGGCCGAACCTGAAGATCATGACTTGCGTCCCCCTGAGCCGCACTTCGCACGCGCTCGGCCTTGAACACAAACCAAAGTTATCCGAAATGAAAAGCCGCCGACCTCTCGGCCGACGGCTTTCCAGAATCTGGAAGATCTAGAGACGCCTACGCCTTGGCGTCCGCGTCGTCGCGGCTTTCGTTGATGTGGTCGATCAGGCCCCAGGCCTTGGCTTCCTCGGCGCTCATGAAGTGGTCGCGGTCGAGGGTCTTCTCGACTTCCTCATAGGTGCGACCGGTGTGCTTGACGTAGATCTCGTTCAAGCGGCGCTTGGTCTTGATGATGTCCTCGGCGTGGCGCTCGATGTCCGAGGCCTGGCCGCGGAAGCCGCCCGACGGCTGGTGGACCATGATCCGGGCGTTCGGCAGCGCGATGCGCTGGCCCGGCGCGCCGGCTTGCAGCAGCAGGCTGCCCATCGAGGCCGCCATACCCATGCACACCGTCGAGACCGGGCTCTTGATGTATTGCATGGTGTCGTAGATCGCCAGGCCCGACGTCACCACGCCGCCCGGCGAGTTGATGTACATGGCGATTTCCTTCTTGGGGTTCTCGGACTCCAGGAAGAGCAGCTGGGCGCAGATCAGGCTGGCCATCCCGTCTTCGACGGGCCCGGTCAGGAAGATGATCCGCTCTTTCAACAGGCGGGAGAAGATGTCGAACGCCCGCTCGCCGCGGCTGGTCTGTTCGACCACCATCGGCACGAGGTTCATCGCCGTTGCTACCGGATCGTACATAGGGATCGCCCTTTTCATTGTGTCTGGGCGGCGCGAACGCGAATCAGCCCCCGCGCGCCGTCGCCATCGCATATCGCGTGGCGCTTAACAGGTTGCAAGGAGCCGGGCCGAAGCTTGGCGCATGAAAAAGGGCGCGACCCTCGCGGACCGCGCCCTCTTCGTGTCGGAGAACGGAAGCCTTAGCCGCCGTAGCCTTCCGGAAGATCGTCTTCTTCCATCAGCTCTTCCTTGGAGACTTCCTTTTCCTCGATCTTGGCCTTGCCGAAGATCAGGTCGACGACCTTGTCCTCGTAGATCGGGGCGCGCAGCGCGGCCTGCAGGTCGGCGCGCTGGCGGTACATGTCGAACACCTGCTGGGCTTGCGCGCCGTACTGGCGGGCTTCGCGCATCATGGCGTCGGCCAGTTCCTGTTCGGTCACGGCCACGTCGTTCTTGCGGCCGATTTCGGCGAGCACCAGGCCCAGGCGCACGCGGCGCTCGGCGATCTTGCGGTACTCGTCCTTCAGCTGGTCTTCGGTCTTGCCTTCGTCCTCGGGCGGCAGGCCGCCCTGGGTCTTGTCGGCCTGAACCTGTTGCCAGATGCCGTCGAACTCGGCGTCGACCATGCGCGGCGGCAGCGGGAAGTCGTGCTTGCTGTCGAGGATGTCCAGCAGGGCGCGCTTCAGCTTGAAGCGCGACGAGTTGCTGTAGCGGCCTTCCAGGTTCGACTTCAGCAGGTCCTTCAGGGCCTGCAGGTCCGACAGACCCAGGCGCTTGGCCAGTTCGTCGTCCGGCTCGGCGTCGACCGGGGCGCGCACTTCCTTGACGGTGGTGGCGAATTCGGCGGCCTTGCCGGCCAGGTTGGCGGCTTGATAGTCGTCCGGGAAGTTGACCTTCACCGTCACGACGTCTTCCGGCTTGGCGCCGACCAGTTGGGCTTCGAAGCCCGGGATGAACTGGTTCGAACCCAGCGTCAGCTCGGCGTCGTTGGCGGTGCCGCCGTCGAAGGCGACGCCGTCGATGGTGCCGACGAAGTCGATCAGCAGCTGGTCGCCGTCCTTGGCCTTCAGGGACTTGCCCTTGCGCGGCTCATAGGTGCGGGCCTGCTTGGCCAGGTCGGCCAGCGCCTCGTCGGTCTCGGCGTCCGAAACCTTGTAGACCGGCTTGGTCAGTTCGATGGACGCCGGGTCGATCGGCTCGAACTCGGGCATCACCTCGACGGCCAGTTCGAACGCCAGGTCCTCGCCGCCGGCCAGCACCTTGTCCATGTCGGACGAGGGCTTCAGGTCGGGCTGGCCCGCCGGGCGCAGCTTGTTGTCGTCCAGCACCTTCTGGGCGCCTTCGTTCAGCGTCGCCTCGATGACTTCGCCCATCAGGGCCTTGCCGTAGAGGCGGCGAACGTGCGCGGTCGGCACCTTGCCGGGGCGGAAGCCCTTGACGTTCATCTGGGGCGCGACCTCGGCGATCCGAGCCTCGAGACGCGTGGCGAGTTCACTCGCGGGCACCGTCACGCCATAAACGCGGCTGAGGCCTTCGCCCGACTTTTCAACGATCTGCATCGACATTCTTAGCTTCTCGGCTCTCTGGGCGCCCGCGCCCGTCGTCCGCCCCAGGGGTCAAAACATCAAAGCCGCCCACGTCACCGGGGCGGCGAAAGAGCGCCCTTATGTCATGCGTTTGGCGACCGTCCAAGGGCATTGGTGCGCCCTTGGGCCAAAGGCCCGACAAAGTGGTGCGCCCATCGGGCCAAAGGCCCGATAAGCTGGTGCGGATGAGAGGACTCGAACCTCCACGCCTCTCGGCGCTAGAACCTAAATCTAGTGCGTCTACCAGTTTCGCCACATCCGCGCCGTGCGCAAAGGCGGGTTAGACATGCCCGGCGGGGTTTGCAAGTCGAGAGCCGCTCACGGCGCCTTCCGTCGCCCCCGGTCCGCGCCTTCCGAAGCGCTTCGAAAGCCGTCCAGAACAGGCTCGAGGAGGCTCTCGCGAAATATTCGCCGGACACCGGAACCACCTGCCCGGCCGCCGGTTATGATCATGTCCGACGCTGTTGAAAAACGCCTCGGACCTGCACCGGCCCGGGCCATGCCCCCCGACTGACGCCCGGGCCGGTGTTTCTACCTTCCCTCACTCGGCAAAAATTGCGCGCAACCGCACGGAACCAATCCCGTCACGGACGAGTTTGGCCTTTCATCCGGGAGCGAGCGCGACCTATGGAAACCATCGAAGTCATCGAAGGCGAAAACGGCTGGACGGTGAGGCGGGGAGACCGGGTGCTGTTCACCGACACCGTCGAGGAACGCACGTTCCAGGCCGCGCTGGCGATCAGCGACGCCCTGTTCGACGAGGGCGTCCCCGCCCAGGTGATCCTGGTCCGTCTCGACAGCTAGGGCATTGAGGAACTGACGCCGCGCGCCGCCTGGAGCCGGGCCAGCACGGCCGGCGCCAGGCCTGGAAGGTCCTCGGCGATCAGACCCGGCCCATGCGCCGCGCCGGCCTCCGCATGAATCCAAGCCCCGGCGCAGGCGGCCTCGAAACTCTCCATGCCCTGGGCGATCAGGCCGGCGATGAAGCCGGCCAGCACGTCGCCTGATCCGGCCGTGGCCAGCCAGGGCGTTCCGTTCAGGCTGACGGCCGCCCGGCCGTCCGGCGCGGCGACCACGGTGTCGGGCCCTTTCAACAGCACGACCGTCCCCGCCCGCCGCGCCGCTTCCCGGGCTGCGGTGATGCGCTCGGGCGACGCCGCCAGCAGGCCCGGAAAGATCCGTTCGAACTCCCCCGGATGGGGGGTCAGCACGTCGTCGCGGTCCAGGGCCGAGAACAGGGCCTCCGGGTCCTGGGCGAAGCTGGTCAGGGCGTCGGCGTCGACCACCAGGGCCGCGCCGGTCCGCGCCAGGGCGAACAGGTGACGCATCGTCGCCTCGCCGACGCCCGCCGCCGGCCCGACGACCACGGCGTCGGCCTTTTCGGCGCGCGCCTGCAGGTCGACCTCGCTGTCGAAGGGCGCCAGCATGACGGCCTCCAGATGGGCGGCGTTGATGGCCAAGGCGTTCGGTGGCGACAGCACGGTCACCACGCCCGCCCCGATCCGCAGCCCCGCCCGCGCCGCCAACCGCGCCGCGCCGGTGCTCGAGGCCTCGCCGCTGACCACCATCAGCCGTCCGCGCGCATGCTTGTGGGCGTCGAAGGCCGGCCAGGGGAACCGCGCGACCCACAGGCTGGGCTCATTCTCGAACAGAGCGCCCTGCCCCGTCGCCGCCAGGCCGATGTCGGCCACCACCACCGCGCCGCAGGCCGCCCGGCCGTCGGCCAGGACGTGAGCGGGCTTGCGGCGATGGAAGGTCACGGTCAATTCCGCCTTCAGCGCCCAGTCGCCCAGGGGACGGCCCGTATCGCCGAGAACGCCGCTGGGCGTGTCGACCGCGACGATCCCCGCCTCGCCGGTCATCACCCGCGCCAGGCGCTCGGCCTCGCCGTCGAGCGGACGCGACAGGCCCGCCCCGAACAGGCAATCGACATAGAGCGCCGCGGAGCCCGGCTCGGACACCAGGGGGCCCGTCTCGCCCTTCCAGCGCGACGCCGCCCAGCGGGCCGCCGGACTGACGGGCGGGCAAAGCGCCTCGACCCGGACCGGCCAGCCCCGCCGGCGCAGGTGCCGCGCGACGACGTAACCGTCACCGCCATTGTCGCCCGGGCCGCACCAGACCACCGTGGACCGTCGCGGATACCGGTCGCGAATGACCTCGGCCACCGCCCGGCCGGCGCGCTCCATCAGGGTCGTGATCGGCGTGCCGCCGTCGACGGCGGCGCGATCCGCCGCGGACATCTCGGCGACGGTCATGATTTCGCGCGGCACGACGACTCCCAAGCCCAGGACCATGGCGGTCTAAAGCACCTGGGTCGAAGCTTCGCGTCCTTTCTCCACGAGGATCAAGCCGCTATCGACCAGATCGAACACCGTCACCGAAACATGGTCCGGCCGGAACGCGGCCACCTGTTCGCCGCCGGTCGCCACCGACACCGCCGCGTTCAGCGCCACGAAATGACTGAACACCGCCGCCCCGGGATGCGACGCCACGCCCTGGGCCACATCGCGGGTCCAGGCGCCATAGTCCAGGTCGCCCCGGATCTCACTCCAGCGTCCCTCGAAAGCTTGCCGCAGCCAGGCCGGACGATCGTCGGGGGCCAGGGCGGTCGGCGTGGGAATCTCGCCCACCCGCGCGTCGATCTCGAGCGCCACGCCCAGCGCGTCGGCCAGCGGCTGGGCCGTTTCGCGGCAGCGCCGCAGCGGCGAACTGACGACCCGGGTCGGCCGCTCGGGAGCCGGCAAGGCCAGCAGGGCCTCGGCCACCGCCCTCGCCTGCTCGGCGCCCACGGCGTCCAGGCCTGGATCCAGGTCCGCGTCGCCCCAGGTCGAGGCCGGTCGGCCGTGGCGGATCATATGGATGCGGCTCATCGAACGTGTCCCGGCTCGAAAGATATTCCCGCCCGCGCGCCGGCGCCGGGTTTTGCCGTGACGCTTCGAGCGCGGTCATGGGCGCCGCTCGCCATGGGGAAGCCGGGATGCGCAAGAACCAACCCTGACCTGACCACCTTCGCAAACGGGTCATTCGCCACAATCTTCAGCAGTTTTCGAATCGACGGCGTATTTTTCGCCATTCGACCGGACGGCCCCCGATGCGATCCGATCCACGGCGGCGCGGCTTCTGGCATGTTCACCCCTGTCGAAACGATCGTTTCCGCGATCCTAGGCGCCCAATCGCCCCCCGCAAGGCGGTTTGGCCGACCAAACGCGCACTGATGATGTTTCGGGCGTTGTGTGATCAATTTATAAGCAACAAACAAAACGCGACGCATGTGGCGTGATAAACGGCGCCGGCGCGCTTGTGGGCCGGCGGGTCGGCGTGCTCCGTGCCGCTCTGTCAGCGGCGCCCGCGCCGTTTGGGCGTGAAAGAAGTCTGATGAAAAAGATCGAAGCCATCATCAAGCCGTTCAAGCTCGATGAGGTCAAAGAGGCGCTCCAGGAAATGGGCGTGCAGGGCATGACTGTGCTGGAAGCCAAGGGCTACGGCCGCCAGAAGGGTCATACCGAACTCTATCGCGGCGCCGAATATGTCGTCGACTTTCTCCCCAAGATCAAAGTCGAAGTCGTTGTCGAAGACAGTCAGCTCGAGCCCGCCCTCGAAGCCATCACCGCCGCCGCCCGCACGGGCCGCATCGGCGACGGCAAGATTTTCGTGTCGGAGATCACGGAAGTCGTCCGCATCCGCACCGGAGAAACCGGCCCCGCCGCCGTCTAGGCCCGGGCTGTAACCGCTTAACGCTCAAAGGGGATAACTATGAGCACCGCCAAGCAAATCCTGGACCTGATCAAGGAAAAGGACGTGAAGTACGTCGACGTTCGTTTCACGGACGTTCGCGGCAAGCTGCAGCACGTCACCTTCGACATCGACCTGGTCGACGACGACTTCCTCAATGACGGCACCATGTTCGACGGCTCGTCGATCTCGGGCTGGAAGGCCATCAACGAGTCGGACATGAAGCTGCGTCCGGACCTGTCGACCGCCATCATCGACCCGTTCTACCAGCAGACCACCCTGGCGCTGTTCTGCGACGTGGTGAACCCCGACACCGGCACCCCCTACAACCGCGACCCGCGCTCGATCGCCAAGGCCGCCCTGAACTATGTCAAGGCCTCGGGCGTCGGCGACACCGTGTTCTTCGGTCCGGAAGCCGAGTTCTTCATCTTCGACGACGTGCGCTGGAGCACGGCCTCGAACAACACCGGCTACTCGTTCGACTCCGTCGAGCTGCCGGGCAACTCGGCCAAGGAATATCCCGAGGGCAACATGGGCCACCGCCCGGGCCCCAAGGGCGGCTACTTCCCGGTCAATCCGGTCGATAGCGCCCAGGACCTGCGCGGCGAAATGCTGGCCGTCATGGGCGAGCTGGGCATGAAGCCGGAAAAGCACCACCACGAAGTGGCGCCCGCCCAGCACGAACTCGGCCTGAAGTTCGACACCATGGTCGTGATGGCCGACCGGATGCAGCTCTACAAGTACGTGATCCACAACGTGGCCCACGCCTACGGCAAGACCGCCACCTTCATGGCCAAGCCGATGTTCGGCGACAACGGCTCGGGCATGCACGTGCACCAGTCGATCTGGCAGGACGGCAAGCCGCTGTTCGCCGGTGACAAGTACGCCGGCCTGTCGGACATGTGCCTGTGGTACATCGGCGGCATCATCAAGCACGCCAAGGCGATCAACGCGTTCTCGAACTCGACGACGAACTCGTACAAGCGCCTGGTGCCGGGCTACGAAGCTCCGGTGAAGCTGGCCTATTCGTCGCGCAACCGCTCGGCCTCGATCCGCATCCCGCACGTCGACTCGCCGAAGGCCAAGCGCATCGAAGCCCGTTTCCCCGACCCGATGGGCAACCCGTACCTGACCTTCGTGGCCCTGCTGATGGCCGGCCTGGACGGCATCGCCAACAAGATCGATCCGGGTGCGGCCGCCGACAAGAACCTGTACGACCTGCCGCCCCGCGAGCAGAAGAAGATCCCGGAAGTCTGCGGTTCGCTCCGCGAGGCCCTGGAAAACCTCGACAAGGACCGCGCCTTCCTGAAGGCCGGCGGCGTCATGGATGACGACTTCATCGACAGCTACATCGAGCTGAAGATGGAAGAGGTCATGCGCCTGACCCTGCACCCGCACCCGGTCGAATTCGACATGTATTACAAGTGCTAGGTCTTACGGCCTAGGACGAAGGACGAGGCCCGCGGAGCGATCCGCGGGCCTTTTTTCGTTAGGCCTTGCCCAGACCGACACCGCCCACCGGTACGGTCTCGAAGCGGTGGCCGAAGCCGGCGATGATCGGGCGGGCCTTGGCGATGGCGGCCTGGACGGACGGCAGCTTCAGCGAACCGGCGTGACTGTCCTGGTCGGTCCAGACCTCGGTGATCCACAGCGCGTCGGCGTCGGTCGCGTCCTTGGCGACGATGTAGCTGAGACACCCCGGCATGGCCTCGGTCCCCGCGCTCAGGATGGCGATCAGCTCATCGCGTTTACCGGGCGCGGCCTTCATCTGGCCGATCAGTCCGTACATGGGCTTTCCCTCCGCTTGGGCCGGCGAGGCGCCGCTCGCCGCGACGACCGCAAGGCCGCCCGCCAGGATCGCCCGCCGCGTGCCATCCGATGCCGGCATCAGGTCTTGCATTCCCCCTGGGTCGCGACGCTGACGCCGGCTGCGGCGGCGTTGCAGGCGCTGGCGTAGGTCTTGCCGTCGCAGCCGCAGACCGGGGCGTAGATCATCGTGCAGATCTGCGGCGGCTTGCGGCAGACGCCGGCCGCGTCGGCCACCGTGTGGCACTGGCCGGCGGTCATCTGGCAGCTCAGCCCTTCGGCGCACTGGAAGCCCGCGAAGCCGCCACACATGCCGCCCTCGGCGACCGGCGCGCGGTGCGAGGTTTGGGGCGGCGAAGACGGCCCCGAAGGCGCGGCGGCGGTGCAGCCGAGCAGGGTCAACGCGGCCAGGAGGACCGTGAGGGGACGCCAGATCATCGAAGGTCTCCGCGCGTTTGGGTTGGTCTTGAGGGGGTCATCCTGGCATGTCCCGGCCCGCACCGGCAAATCGCCCGGCGGCCGAGCTTTCCACCCCTTTTCTTCACGCCCCGGGCGGCCCATACGGGGCGCTCCCGCCGAATCGACGCATGTTCCCGTAATGTCCTCCAAAGACGATCCCAACGCTTCCTTCTCGCTGTTTGGCGACGACGCCCTGGCTCCCGTGCCCGCGTCGCCCGTGCCGGCCCGCGAACCACATCGCGAACCCGCCCCGCGTCCCGCCGCCCCGCCGCCCCCGGGCGCGACCAGCGCCAAACCCGCGCCGGAACCCTCGTCCGCGCCCTCGTCCGGCGGCTACACCGCCAGCGACATCGAGGTGCTGGAAGGCCTGGAGCCCGTGCGCAAGCGGCCGGGCATGTACATCGGCGGCACCGACGAGCGGGCCCTGCACCACCTGTTCGCCGAAGTGCTGGACAACTCGATGGACGAGGCCGTGGCCGGCTTCGCCAAGACCATCGAGGTCAAGCTCGACGCCGACGGCTACCTGTCGGTCAAGGACGACGGCCGCGGCATGCCCGTGGACCCCCACCCCAAGCATCCGGGCAAGTCGGCGCTGGAAGTGATCATGACCGTCCTGCACGCGGGCGGTAAGTTCAGCGGCAAGGCCTACGAGACCTCCGGCGGCCTGCACGGCGTGGGCGCCTCGGTGGTCAACGCCCTGTCCGAACGGGTCGAGGTCACCGTCTGGCGCGACGGCTTCGAGCACCTGCAGGTGTTCTCGCGCGGCAAGCCGCTGGGTCCGGTCGAGAAGGTCGGCCCCAGCAAGAAGCGCGGCACCCAGGTGCGCTTCATCCCCGACGAACAGATCTTCGGCGAGGGCGTGGCCTTCAAGCCGGCGCGCCTGTACCGCATGGCCCGCTCCAAGGCCTACCTGTTCCGCGGCGTGCAGATCAAATGGTCCTGCGACCCGTCGCGGATCCAGGACCAGACCCCGGCCGAAGCCGTCTTCCACTTCCCCAACGGCCTGGCCGACTTCCTGGCCGAGCGCACCAAGGGCCTGGAACTGGTCACCCCCGAGAGCTTCTCGGGCCGCATCGAGCGCCAGGGCGAGGCCGGCGCCGTCGAATGGGCCATCGCCTGGACGCCGCGCGGCTTCGGCGAGCACGACGGCTTCATGCAGTCCTACTGCAACACCGTGCCTACCCCCGAAGGCGGCACCCACGAGAGCGGCCTGCGCGCCGCCCTGACCCGCGGCCTCAAGGCCTATGCCGAGCTGAAGAACGAGAAGCGCGCGGCGATCATCACCGCCGACGACGTCATCGCCCAGGCCGGCGCCCTGATCTCGGTGTTCATCAAGAACCCGGAATTCCAGGGCCAGACCAAGGAAAAACTGTCGTCGTCCGAGGCCCAGCGCTTCGTCGAGAACGCCCTGCGCGACCCGTTCGACCACTGGCTGACCGGCAGCCCCAAGGCCGCCCAGGCCCTGCTGGAATTCGTCATCGACCGCGCCGAGGAGCGGCTCAAACGCCGCAAGGACAAGGAAGTCCAGCGCGCCTCGGCGACTCGCAAGCTGCGCCTGCCCGGCAAGCTGGCCGACTGCGCGGCCGGGGCGGTGGACGGGGCCGAGCTGTTCATCGTCGAAGGCGACAGCGCCGGCGGCTCGGCCAAGCAGGCCCGCAACCGCAAGAACCAGGCGATCCTGCCCCTGCGCGGCAAGATCCTCAACGTCGCCTCGGCGACCGGCGAGAAGTTCAGCGCCAACAAGGAATTGTCGGACCTGATGCTGGCCCTGGGCGCCCAGAGCGGCAGCCGGTATCGGGAAGAGGATCTGCGCTACGAGCGGATCATCATCATGACCGACGCCGACGTCGACGGCGCCCACATCGCTAGCCTGCTGATCACCTTCTTCTACCGGACCATGCCCGAGCTGATCCGCGGCGGGCACCTGTTCCTGGCCTTGCCGCCGCTCTACCGCCTCAGCCATGGCGGCAAGAGCGCCTATGCCCGCGACGACGAGCACAAGGACGAGCTGCTGGCCACGATGTTCAAGGGCAAGAAGCCCGAGATCGGCCGCTTCAAGGGCCTGGGCGAGATGATGGCCTCCCAGCTCAAGGAGACCACCATGGACCCGGCGGTGCGCACCCTGGCCAAGATCACCCTGCCGCGCTCCGAAGAGGCGGTCGAGGCCCTGGTCGAGACCCTGATGGGCCGCAAGCCCGAACTGCGCTTCCGCTTCATCCAGGAAAACGCCGAGTTCGCGGCCGACGACCTGGACGTCTAGGCGAGCGACAGGGTCGATCCACGCCCGGACTCCGACTCGCGCTGGATCCCCGGTGTGACCGCCCGAGCGGCGCGTGCTCATGCCTCGGCTGGAGCGCCATGACCCGGCCAGGCGGCCTTTTCGCCCCCGGCGCGACGGACCTATTGAAGAATCTGACATTTCACATTCGCGCCGCTCAACAGCGGCTAAGCCTCGAAATGAATTCGACTTTCTCGGCTTGGATTCTCGCTTTCGCTGCATTTTTGACCGATTTGTCGACCGATTTCGCTTTTCCCGGGTGATTTTTGGGCAGATGCAAGGGTGAGCTTGTGAAATCCGGACCCGATCCGCCGTGGATCCCGCCCGGAGCCAAAGCCGAGCGGCGCCCCGAGACGTCGCCAAAGTCAGGGAAGTGACCCATGAAGATCCTCGTCGCCTCGACCGCCGCCCTCCTGCTCCTGGCCGGCGCCACGCTCGCCAGCGCCGCCCCTTCGGAAACCGTCAGCATCGCCGTCTCCAAGGCCAAGCTGGACCTCAACAATCCGCGCGACGCCCACCGGATGATGAAGCGCATCGACGCCGCCGCCCTGGAAGTCTGCGGCGCCTATCCCCAGAGCGCCCTGGGCGTGAAGCGCGCCATCGCCGGCTCGCCCTGCCACCGCGACGCCGTCGCCGGCGCCATGGCCCAACTGCAGTCGTCGCGGGCCTCGCTCGACGTCGCGCCCAGCGCCCGCTAGTCGGCGCGCGTCGCCCGGCCGCAAGGCCGGGCGACCGCACGGCGTTGACAGATAGAATTACACTTGTAATCTCCGTTTCGAATTACATCCGTAATCCGAAGGAGCAAGTGATGCGCATCAACCGCCCGATCCTCGTGGCCGCCGGCCTGGCGACCCTCCTCCCCCTCGCCATCGCCTTTCCCGCCCTGGCGGCGGAACCGGCCGGGCGCCTGAGCCTGGCCGGCGTCTTCGCCCACGCCGCCCTGCCCGTGCAGGCGATCGCCGTGCTGCTGCTGGCCGCCATCGTCGCCGCCCCGCTGCTGCGCGACCGCGCCCGCCGCCTGGTGACCGCCTTCATCGCCGGCGGACCCTTGCTGGCGCTTGCAGCCGCCGCCTTCACCGGCCTGGCCGGCGCCATCGGCTACGCCAACAGCACCGTTCCTCCCTCCCCTACAGTGATGGCCCCCGCCTGGGCCGAGATCCTGTTGCTGACCGTGCTGGGCCTGCTGGCCGCGTTCTCGGCCGTTCTGTCCCTCGGCCTGGCCAAGTCGGAGCGGACCGAGGCCTGATGCACAGTCGGGGACATGCCCATGGGCATGTCCCCAGCCGTGGGCGCGGCCTCGCGGCCTCACGCGGAAACCCGCTGAGCTCTCGGAAAGGGTCGCGGAGCGCCGG
>NZ_AKKF01000307.1 GCF_000281955.1 Caulobacter sp. AP07
CTGCAAAAGTTGTCATCCCGGACGACCTGAAAGGCCGATCCGGGACTGCCGCAAACGCATGCGCTTGCGGCGGTCCCGGCTCTTCGCTTCGCTACGGCCGGGATGACAGCCGCAGAGAAGTGGAGCGGTCCCCGCCCCTACTTCAGCTGGCAGATGTCCAGCACGTTCATGTCGGTATAGTCGAGGTTCTCGCCGCCCATGGCCCAGATGAACGTGTAGTTCGAGGTGCCCGAGCCCATGTGGATCGACCACGGCGGGCTCATCACGGCTTCCTGGTCGGCGATCACGATGTGACGCATCTCGTCCGGCTCGCCCATGTAGTGGAACACCCGGTCGTTCTCGCCGAGACCGAAGTAGAAATAGGCTTCCGAGCGGCGGTCGTGCAGGTGGGGCGGCATGGTGTTCCAGACGCTGCCCGGCTTCAGCACCGTCATGCCCAGCAGCAGTTGGGCCGACTTGCAGGTGGTGGGCACGATGTACTGGTAGATGGTGCGTTCGTTGGAGGTCTCCAGCGCGCCGCGTTCCAGCGGGATGGCGTCGGCGAACACCAGCTTCTTGGTCTCGAAGGCGGCGTGCGCCGGCAGGCTGGTGAGGTAGAAGCGGGCCGGATTGGCGGCGTCGACGCTTTCGAACACCACGTCCTTGGAGCCCATGGTCACGTAGATGCCGTCGCGCGGCTCGATGTCGTAGACCACGCCGTCGACCGTGACCTTGCCCTTGCCGCCGCCGACATTGATCGCGCCCAGTTCGCGGCGCTCCAGGAACGGGTGGCCGGCGGCCGAGGCGGGCTCGGTCTGGTCGGGCAGCTTGACGCCCTTGGAGACCGGGGCCGCGCCACCGATCACGAAGCGTTCGGCGTGGTTGTACTGCAGCACGATCTCGTCAGCCGCGAACAGGCCCTGCATCAGGTAGCGGTCGCGCAGGTCGTCGTTGCTGACCGCGTACATCATGTCGGGGTGGGTGGCGTGGTAGGTCTTGGCGAACATCTGGAAACTCCGGAAAATCTATTCGGCGGCGTGTTTGATCGGCTGAACCGGTCGCGCCCAGCTGGGCCGTTGATCGAGCCTGTAGGCCTTCTTAGGCAGGTTGTACGTCAGGTCGACGATCAGTTCGGCGGCCTCGACGTCGTCCATGCGGTGCTCGGCGACCATGCGGGCCAGGAAGGCGCTGTCGACGCGGCGGGCCACATCGTGGCGGGCCGGAATCGACAGGAAGGCGCGGGTGTCGTCGTTGAAGCCGACGGTATTGTAGAAACCCGCCGTCTCGGTGACCTGCTCGCGGAACCGCATCATGCCCTCGGGGCTGTCGTGGAACCACCAGGAAGGGCCCAGCTTCAGCACCGGATAGTGGCCGGCCAGCGGGGCCAGTTCGCGGCTGTAGACGGTCTCGTCCAGGGTGAAGAGGATGATCGACAGGCGCGGGTCGTTGCCGAACCTGCTCAGCAGCGGCTTCAGCGCATCGACATATTCGGTGCGCATCGGGATGTCGGCGCCCTTGTCGCGGCCGTGGCTGGCCAGCAGGCTGACATTGTGGTTGCGGTGCGAGCCGGGGTGGATCTGCATGACCAGCCCGTCGTCCAGGCTCATCTTGGCCATCTCGGTCAGCATCTGGGCGCGGAACAGCTCGGCCTTGGCCGGGGTGACCTCGCCCTTCAGCAGGCTCTGGAACAGGGCCTCGGCCTCGATGTCGTTGAGATCGGCGGTGGCGGCGGTCGGGTGGCCGTGGTCGCTGGAGGTGGCGCCGGCGTCGATGAAGGCGGCGCGGCGGACGCGGTGGCCCTCCAGATAGCCCCGCCAGCTGGTGACGTCCTGGCCCGAGACCTCGGCGAAGCGGTCGAACGACCGGCCGAAACGCTCGTCCTCGAAATCGATGACCGCGTCGGGACGGTAGGCGGTGATCACATGGCCGCCCCAGCCGCTGTCGCGGATGGCGTGGTGGTGCTTGAGGCTGTCCTGCGGCCCCTCGGTGGTGGCCAGGGTCTCGATGTTGAAGCGGTCGAACAGGGCGCGCGGGCGGAAGGCCTCGGTGGCCAGGGCCTCGTTGATCCGGTCGAAATAGAGGTCGGCGGTGTCGGCGCCCAGGAAGACGTCGAAGCCGAACACCTTGCTGAACACGTGGTTCAACCAAATCCAGGACGGCGTGCCGCGGAACAGGTGGAAGTTCTGGGCCAACAGCCGCCAGGCCGCGCGCGGATCCGTGGCCGGGACGCCGGCCTTGGAGCGCACCTTCAGGCTCTCGAGCGAGATCCCCTGGCTGTAGAGCATGCGGAACAGGTAGTGGTCGGGCGCCAGCAGCAGGTCGGTGGCGTCCTCGAACGGATCGTTGGTCGCGAACCACGACGGATCGGTATGGCCGTGCGGGCTGATGATCGGCAGGTCCTTGACCTGGCCATACAGCGCCCGGGCGATGCCCCGCGTCCGCTCGTCGGCGGGAAACAGGCGGTCTTCGTGAAATACCAGAGGCCGAGCCATGGCTGCTCTCTACTCCCTAATCCGCCGACGGCCTTCGCGGGCCGCTTCGACGCGCTTGGTAACCGGTGTCAGAGTGTGGTGCAAGCTCCTCCGACGCGCCTCACCCTAAACCGAGGGCGGGGGTCCAGACGACTCGCGAACGACAAGATAGGGGATCGTGCTGTTGGGGTCGCGCTTCTCGCGGGCCGCGGCGCCGATCAGCTTCTCGGCGGCGATCCGCCCCACTTCGCGGGTCGGGATGTGGATGGTCGTCAGGGGCGGCCAGACGGCCTGGGCGATCTGGAAGTCGTCGAACCCGACCACGGTCAGGTCGGCCGGCACCTGCAGGCCCGCTCGACGCGCCGCCTGCAGCACGCCGGCGGCCATTTCGTCGTTGCCGGCGAAGATCGCGGTCGGCCTGGGGGTCATGGCCAGCAGCGCCTCGCCGCAGGCCAGGCCCGACTCGAAGGTGTAGGCGCCCTGGACGACATAGTCGGGATCCAGCTTCAGCCCGCCCTCGATCAGGGCGTCCTCGAAGCCCCCTCGCCGCTCGTGCGACGACCGGAAGCTGGGCAGACCGGTGATGAAACCGATCTTCTTGTGGCCCAACTCGACCAGGTGCGCGCCCATGGCAGCGCTGCCCAGCCGGTCGTGACCGACGATCATGTGCTCGGGCTTGTCCAGCTCGACCGAGGCGATGCGGATATATTCGCAGCCGATCTCGCGCAGCAGCTTGGCCACCCGCTCGTCTTCCGAAACCGACGGCGGCAGCACGACCCCGAACAGCTTCTGGCGCTCCACGAAGGTGCGCACGTCCAGCAGGAAGGTCGGGCTGGAGCGGTCGCAAGGGTGCACCACCAGCTCGAACCCCGACCCCCGGATGCCGTCCAGCAGACCCAGCTGCATGTTGACGACATATTGCGGGTTGGGGTTGTCGTAGATCATGCCGATCAGGAACGAGCGGCGGAACGCCAGGCCCCGGGCCTGGGGGTCGGGGGCGTAGCCCCACTCGGCGATCACCGCCTCGATCCGCTCGCGCGTCTCGTCGCGCACGAACGGCGACTGGTTGATGACCCGCGAGACGGTTTTCTTGGACACCCCGGCCAGACGGGCGATGTCGTTGATCGTGGCGCGCTTGCGCCCGCCTTCGAGGCCCCCGCCTTCGCGGTCGGTGTCGGATTCCGCGTTGTCGGCGGCCGTCAGGGGGGTCTTGGACAAGGTCAAGGCGTTTCCATGCGGCGATCGTTGTTTTGTTTTGTCATACTCTACCGAGGGCGGCGTCGCTACAGATGCCCTGACAGGCGTAATTGCTCTATGGTGACACCGGTTTCCTCGGCGCGCTGGCGAGGATGGCAACACGAAACGTCGCGATGACCAAGACTTTGATGACCGAAACGACCTCCGCCCCCTCCGAATCGATCCACGGCGTCGACCCGCGCGACCACGTGGCGACGGCGTTGCGCGACCTGGCGGCCGGCGAGACGCTGAACCTGCATGGCGTGGCGATCACTGCCCGCGCCGACATCCCCAAGGGCCACAAGATCGCCGTGGCGGCCGTGGCTTCCGGCGGCGACGTGCTGAAATACGGCTGGCCGATCGGCCGGGCCACGGCCGACATCGCGGTCGGAGACCACGTACACGTCCACAATGTCGAGACGCGGCTGTCGGGCGTCGAGGACTTCGCTTACGCGGCCGCCGCCCCCGCCGCGCACGAAGCCCCGCCCGCCGGGACCTTCCTGGGCTATCGCCGCAGGAACGGCCGGGTCGGCACCCGCAACGAGATCTGGGTGCTGTGCACGGTCGGCTGCGTGGCCAACACCGCGCGGCGGATCGCCGAAAAGGCCAACGCCCGGTTCGCCGGCCGGGTGGACGGGGTGTTCGCCTTCCCCCACCCGTTCGGCTGCTCGCAACTGGGCGACGACCTGACCCATACCCGCAAGCTGATCGCCGGCCTGGCCGCCCACCCCAACGCCGGCGGCGTGCTGATCCTCGGCCTGGGCTGCGAGAACAACCAGCTGAAGGCCCTGCTGGAATCGGCGCCGGACCTGGATCCTCAGCGCCTGCGGTCCTTCACCACCCAGATGGTCGAGGACGAATTCGAGGACGGCCTGGCGGCCATCGAGGCCCTGGTCGAAATCGCCGAACGCGACCGCCGCCAGCCGTCGCCGCTGTCGGACCTGGTGGTCGGCCTCAAGTGCGGCGGGTCGGACGGGTTTTCCGGCGTCACCGCCAATCCGCTGGTCGGCCGCATCGCCGACAAGGTCTCCGACGCCGGCGGCACGCCGGTGCTGACCGAGATTCCCGAGGTGTTCGGGGCCGAGCAGGTGCTGCTGTCGCGCGCCGCCAGCCAGGACGTGTTCGACGGCGCGGTGCGGGTGATCGACGACTTCAAGCGCTACTTCATCGACAACCACCAGCCGATCTACGAGAACCCCTCCCCCGGCAACATCGCCGGCGGCATCACCACCCTGGAGGAGAAATCCCTGGGCGCGGTGCAGAAGGGCGGGCGCTCGCCCCTGGCCTCGGTGCTGCGCTACGGCGAACGGGTGGGGCCGCACGGCCTGGCCCTGCTGGAGGCCCCCGGCAACGACGCGGTCTCGTCCACCGCCCTGACGGCGGCGGGGGCGACGGTGATCCTGTTCACCACCGGCCGCGGCACGCCACTGGGCTTCCCCGCCCCCACCCTGAAAATCGCGTCCAACAGCGCCCTGGCCGTCCGCAAGCCGGGCTGGATCGACTTCGACGCGGGGGTCGTGCTGTCGGGCCAGACCATGGACGCAGCGGCCGACTCCCTGATGGATCTGGTCGTGGCCACAGCCTCGGGCCAGCCGACCAAGGCCGAACTCAACGGCGAACGCGAAATCGCCATCTGGAAGACAGGTGTAACGCTTTGACGACCGAAACGCTCTCCCGCCCGCTGCGCCTGAACGCCGTCAGCTTCCCCGCCGCCATTCCCGGCGTCGCCCTGCCCGCCTATGACCGCGACAAGGTCACGGTCGGTGTCGTGCACTTCGGCCCCGGCGCTTTCCATCGCGCCCACCAGGCCTTCTATTTCGACCAGCTGCTGGCCAAGGACCCGCGCTGGGGGATCAGCGCCGTGTCGCTGAAGAGCCCCGGCGTCCGCGACGCCCTGCAGCCGCAGGACGGCCTCTACACCCTGGCCCAGCTCGACGCCGAAACCACGTTCCGCGTCGTGGGGTCGATCCTCGAGGTGCTGGTCGCGCCCGAGGACCCGCCGGCCGTGTTCGCCCGCCTGGCCGCGCCGCATACGCGCATGGTCACCCTGACCGTGACCGAGAAGGGCTACTGCCTGACCGGCGACGGCAAGCTCGACACCGCCCACCCCGACATCGTCCATGACCTGGCCAGCCCGCGCGAGCCGGTCAGCGTCATCGGCTACATCGTCGAGGGTCTGCGCCGCCGGCATCAGGCGGGCCTGCCCCCCTACGCCGTGGTGGCCTGCGACAACCTCGCCGACAACGGCTGGCGGCTGAAGGCGGCGACCGTCGCCTTCGCCCAGGCCGTGGATCCGGTCCTGGCCGCCTGGATCGAGACCGAAGCCCGCTTCCCGCGCACCATGGTCGACAGCATCACCCCCGCCACCGACGACGCCCTGCGGGCCCGCGTCGAGGCCGCCACCGGCCTGACCGACGCCTGGCCGATCCAGCGTGAGGCCTTCACCCAGTGGGTGGTCGAGGACGTGCTGGGACCGCCTTCAGAAAATGGGGGCGCCCCGGACCTGGCCAGCGTCGGCGTCACCCTGACCGACGACGTGCGCGGCTTCGAGCGCGCCAAGCTGCGACTGCTGAACGGCGTGCACTCGACCATCGCCTATGCCGGCCTGCTGAAGGGCCATGAGACGGTGTTCGAGGCGATCAGCGACGCTGACCTGGCGCGGCTGGCCGAGGACCTGATGGTCCAGGACATCATCCCCACCCTGACCGCGCCACGCGGCCTGGACCTGGCCGCCTACGCCCAGGCGATCCTCGGCCGGTTCCGCAATCCGGAAATCCGCCACCTGCTGGCCCAGATCGCCTGGGACGGTTCGCAGAAGCTGCCGTTCCGCCTCCTGGGCACGGTCGCCGACGCCCTGGCCGCCGGCCGCCCGGTCGACCGCCTGACCCTGCCCCTGGCCGCCTGGATGCGTTTCGTCCGCCGCCGCGCCGCCGAGGGCGTGGCGATCGTCGACCCGCTGGCCGACCGCCTGGTCGAAACGGCCGCCGCCTGCACCGGCGACGCCCGCGCCGACGTCGGCCAGTTCCTGAAGCTGGAGCCGGTGTTCAGCCGGGCGCTGGCGGGCAATCCGGTGTTCGTGGCGGCGCTGGAGGGGGCTTACGCGACGCTCGCCTAAACCTCGCCCTCGAAGGATGGGGACATGCGCATGCGCACGTCCCCATCAGCACTCGACTTCGTTGACTCGCCCTACCGCGTCACGCCCTTGCCGGTCATCACCGGCAGCACGGTCCACAGCAGGATCCGCAGGTCGAACAGGAACCCCCGTCGCCGCAGATACTCGGCGTCCAGCGCCACCTTCTCCGGAATGGCGATCTCGTCCCGGCCGTTGATCTGCGCCCAGCCAGTGACGCCCGGCCGCAAGGCTTCGACGCCGGCCTCGGTGCGCAGGGCTGTCAGGTCGTGCTGGTTGAACAGCGCCGGCCTCGGCCCGACCAGGCTCATGTCGCCGACCAGCACGCTCCACAGCTGCGGCAACTCGTCGAGGCTGGCCTTGCGCAGGAAGCCCCCCGGCGGCGTCAGCCAGCGGTCAGGGTCGTCGAGCAGATGGGTGGCGACCTCCGGCGTGTCGATCCGCATGGTGCGGAACTTGGGCATCGAGAACAGCCGGTTGCCGCGCCCTACCCGCCGCGACCAGTACAGCGCCGGACCGGGCGAGGTCAGGCGCACGATCGTCGCCAGGACCAGCAGCGGCAGGGCCAGGACCAGCAAGGCCGCGCCCGAGGCCGCGGCGTCGAAGAGGCGTTTCACGTCAGGCCCATGCCTCTAGGCCAGGTCGCCGAACGCGGCGTCCAGCAGCAGGTAGGCGCGGCCGGCGTCCGACGACAGCAGGGCCGCCACCAGGAAGCCTTCGCGATCCTGTTCCGAGGCCTCGTCCATCATGCCCGAATAGCGGCGCAGGAAGCGCTCGGCGTCGCTGCGCAGCGGGGCGTCGGAGAACAGACGGCGGACCAGCCGGCGAATGGCGGCGGGCGCCAGCTTCTTGACCACCTCGCGAGCCCCGGCCCCGTCGTGGGTCTGGATGGTGGCGGCGATCTCGTCGATGCGGCCACGCGGCAGCAGGGCCGCCGGGTCGATGCCCATGGCCAGGATCTCGGCGGCCATCTTCTCGCCCAGGGCGGCGTCGCCCGGCGCGGCGCTTTCCAGGCCCGACAGCAGGTTGCGCCATGACCAGCCGCCCGGCGGTTCGGCCCGTTCGCTCGACGGGGCCGGCGCCTGCGGGGCGGCGTTGCGGCCGCCGGCGGCGTCGAACACCGAGCGGAACTCGTCGTCCGTGGCGGTGGGCGTCAGGCGCAGGCGCGGACGCAGGCCGATGTCGTCGGCCGAGGGTTCATTGGCCGGCGGCGCGACAGGCGGCGGAGCCACGGGTGGCGGAACTGGCGGCGGCGGAACGGCCTGCGCCTGGCGCAGCGGCGGCGGAGCCCGCGCCGGCGCCTGGGGCGTGGGGACGGCCGCGCCCATCCGGCTGACCGCTTCGCTGAGCATGTCGTAGTTGCGCCGCACGCGTTCCTGGAAGGCCTGGTCGATCGCCGCGGTTTCCTCGGCGGTCTGGCGGGCGGCCAGTCGCAGGGACTCGATGCCGTGGTCGATCTGGGCCCGGACTTCGTTGGCTCGCGCCAGGGCCTCGGCCGGCAGGTCGGCGGTGCGACGGCCGACATCGGCCAGCATCGACTCCATCTCGGCGATGGTGGCGCGGGCGGTCTCGACGCTTTCGGCCAGCTTCAGGGCCGTGCGAGCCCCGGCCTGTTCGACCACCTGGGCCGACTGTTCGATCAGGTCGCGGGCCTCGTCCATGCGGGACTCGAACACCGTGTCGGCCTTCTGGCCGGCGGCGAAGGCGATCTCGTTGAGCTGGTCGACCCGGCCACGCGCGGTCTCGACCCGTTGCTCGACTCCTTCGCTGGCCTTGCGGGCGGCCGCGGCCATGGCGTCGAGCGCCTCGTTGAGGGCGCTTTCAAGGTCGCTGCGTTGACCGCCGGCCGCGCTGGCCAGGGCGGCGATGGCGCTGGAGGTCTCGGCCGCCAGGGCCTCGCGCTCGGCGCGGGCGGTCTCGGCGACTTCGCGCAGTTGCTCGGCCGCCGCGCCGATCAGGCCACGCAGAACCTCGGCGCCCATGGCCGCCATGTCGCCCATCTCGGTGGCGCCGGCCCGGGTGTGGCCGATGAACTCGGTGAGCTGGGCGGTGCGGGTCTCGGCCTCGGAGGCGAAGTCCTCCTGGTCGGTGCGCAGAGACTGGCTGGCGGCCACCAGGGCGGCGCGTTGCTGGGCCAGGTTGCGTTCGACGGCGGACATCTGGTCGCCGACCCCCTGGCCGGCGGTTTCCAGGCGGGCGATCTGGCGCGACAGGTCTTCGGCCCCGACCCGCGCGGCGTCGGACGCCTCGCCGGCGGCGGCGGCCAGGTCGGCGGCGCGGGCGGCCAGGGCGGCCTCGGCCTCGCGCAGCTGGGTCTCGGCCAGGTCGGAGGCCTCGGCGACCATGCGGGCCTGGCTGCCGATGGCGTCGACCACGGCGGTGGACTGGGCGTCCAGCGACGTCGACAGGGCGTGCATCGCCTGGCGCTCGTGGCCCAGGCCCTCGGCCAGTTGCTTGGCCATGCGGGCCGACTCGCCGGTCGCCTGGGTGAGGGCCAGGGTCTCTTCGGCCAGGGCTTCGCGCAGCGCTTGGACGCGGACCCGCGCCTCGTCGGCGGCGGCCGTGGCGGCGTCGATCTCGGCGCGGATGCCTTCGACCGCGTTGGTGACGCCGACCGCGGCCAGGGCGGCGGGGGTCAGCAGACGGTCGGTCATGACCCGATTGCGCTTCAGTTCGGCCGAAACACCCATGGCCTGGCGCAGCATGTAGGCGCCCAGCAGGGTGAAGATGGCCGGCCCGATCGCCAGGGCCGCGAACACCAGCAGGGCGAACTGGTCGACCTTCAGGGCCGGCACGCCCGCGCCGTAACCGAGGGCGAAGGCCAGCGGCGCCAGGGTCCAGAGCGCGGCGGCCGCGACGGCCAGGCTCCAGAACAGCGGGGCCGGCATCGGCTTCTTGTCCTCATAGGTCGACAAGGGCGTCGGCTGCGCGGCGACCTGGGTGGTCGGCGAAGTTTCGCGCGGCGGGGAAACAGCGGCTTCCGAACGTCGCGACGGAATTGGCGGTTCGGGTTCGACCACCGGGGCGGGCGGCTGGGCGGCCGAGGCGGTCAGGAAGGACGGCAACGGCGCGTGCGGCTCGGGTTCGACCCGGGCGTTGCGTTTGGCGCGCGAGGCGTACGGCATGAACGGCGCGGGTTCGGGCTGAGGTTCCGGGGCCTTGATTTCCGGAGCCTGAGCTTCCGGCCAGCTGACTTCGGGTTCCGGGACTTCAGGTTCCGGGGCCGCGACGGCCTCGGGCTCAGGCGCCGGTTCCGGCAACTTGGGCTGCGGCTTGGGCGTGGACGCGAAGAAACCGCGCCGGGCGCTGGCGCGGGGCGTCTCGGGCGCCGGAATCGGCGCGGGTTCGGGATCGAGACCCAGCGGGCCGCGATCGAGATTCGGCGGGGTCGGAGCTTCCGGCACGGCCGCGATGTCGAGATCCAGGTCGGGTTCGCTGACCGGCGCATCCGTCTCGGGCTCGGCCTGGCGGCCGAAATCCTCGACCGGCGGTTCCAGAGGAATGCCGGAGAAATCAAGCGGTTGGCGCTTCTTAGGCTTCATACGCAGCCATAGTCCCAGGGCGAACGGCATGGGGCCGGATGAACTTCCGCCGCGCGGACGCCCCACCCTCGCGCAACGCACAAACCTAGCGGCGAAAAGCCCGCGCGCATAGCGGGTTCCGGCGGTTTTCCCGTCACGGGCGAAGGTCGCCCCGCAAGGGGTTCAGGCGCTGGCGGCCACGGTCTGACGGTGGGGACAGGCCGTCGTGCTCTCGACAGCCTGCTGGCGGGGCGTGCGGGCGACGGTGCGCTCGGCCTTCGGCGGAGTCTTGACGTGTCGGTCCACCACCACGCCAAACTGGCACAGCGCCATGGCCGAAAGCCAGAGCATGATCGCAGCGAAGAATTCAGCCAGAGCGGACATCGGCAGGCCCATATTCCGATAGCGACGTTATGCGATAATTCGCGGCCGGGCTCGAATGAACTTTTGGTCATGAAAAGCGGCGCGCGCCGGCCCGCCTGCCATCGAAGCTCACAGCGCCTACAGTTTTCACCGCCTTGCTCGCTCCGCCCCCGAGACCTAGGTCCAGGCCATAGGATCATCGACCGGCCTCGCGTTTGTGCGCGAGGGCGGAGCTTTCCATTTGCGGATGCGCGTTTTGCCCCCTACCCAAGTCGCCTCTCTGTCGCACGACGCCTTTGCGGACCCGTCCATGAGCGCGCAGACTCCGGCCCTCTTGTCCCCGGCGAGGCTGACGCACCTTCAGCGGCTGGAAGCCGAGAGCATCCACATCCTGCGCGAGGTCGCCGCCGAGTGCGAGCGGCCGGTCATGCTGTATTCGATCGGCAAGGACAGCGCGGTGATGCTGCACCTGGCCGCCAAGGCGTTCTATCCCTCCAAGCCGCCCTTCCCGCTGCTGCACGTCGACACGACCTGGAAGTTCCGGGCCATGTACGAACTGCGCGACACCATCGCCGAACGGCTGGGCTTTGACCTTTTGGTCCACAAGAACCCGGAGGCGCAGGCGCGCGGCATCAACCCGTTCGACCACGGCAGCGCCCTGCACACCGACCTCTGGAAGACCGAGGGCCTGAAACAGGCCCTGGCCAAGTACGGCTTCGACGCGGCCTTCGGCGGCGCCCGCCGAGACGAGGAGAAGAGCCGCGCCAAGGAGCGGGTGTTCAGCTTCCGCTCGGCCGAGCAGCGGTGGGACCCCAAGGACCAGCGCCCCGAGCTGTGGAAGCTCTACAACACCCGCAAGCACCCCGGCGAAAGCCTGCGGGTGTTCCCGATCTCCAACTGGACCGAGCTGGACGTCTGGCAGTACATCCACCTGGAGAACATCCCGATCGTGCCGCTGTACTTCGCGGCCGAGCGGCCGGTGGTCGAGCGCGACGGGTCGCTGATCATGGTCGACGACGACCGTTTCCGCCTGCGGCCCGGCGAGGTCCCGCAGATGAAGAGCGTGCGGTTCCGCACCCTGGGCTGCTATCCGCTGACCGGCGCGGTCGAGAGCACCGCCTCCACCCTGCCCGAGGTGATCCAGGAAATGCTGCTGACCACCACCAGCGAGCGCCAGGGACGGGTCATCGACCATGACCAGTCCGCCTCGATGGAGAAGAAGAAGCAGGAGGGCTATTTCTAGTGAATACGATCTACAAGCCCTCCGACCTGATCGCCGACGACATCGACGCCTATCTGCTGGCCCACCAGCACAAGTCGCTGCTGCGCTTCATCACCTGCGGCTCGGTGGACGACGGCAAGTCGACCCTGATCGGCCGGCTGCTCTACGACAGCAAGATGATCTTCGAGGACCAGATGGCGGCCCTCGAGGCCGACTCCAAGCGGGTCGGCACGCAAGGCGGGGCGATCGACTTCGCCCTGCTGGTCGACGGCCTGGCCGCCGAGCGCGAGCAGGGCATCACCATCGACGTCGCCTACCGGTTCTTCGCGACCGACAAGCGCAAGTTCATCGTCGCCGACACCCCCGGCCACGAGCAATATACCCGCAACATGGTCACCGGCGCCTCGACCGCCGACGCCGCCGTGATCCTGATCGACGCCCGCAAGGGCGTGCTGACCCAGACCCGCCGCCACTCCTATCTCGTCAAGCTGCTGGGCATCCGCCACGTGGTGCTGGCGGTCAACAAGATGGACCTGGTCGGCTGGGACAAGGCGGTGTTCGACAGGATCGTCGCCGACTATCGCGCCTTCGCCGACCAGATCGGCCTTGCGACCTTCACCCCGATCCCGATCTCGGGCCTGACCGGGGCCAACATGGCCAGCCGGGGCGAGGATTCGCCATGGTTCGACGGTCCGATCCTGATGGACTGGCTGGAAGGCGTCGAGGTCGAGGACGATCTGCGGGGCCAGTCGTTCCGCATGCCCGTGCAGTGGGTCAACCGGCCCAATCTCGACTTCCGGGGCTTCTCCGGCCAGATCGCCGCCGGCACGGTCCGGCCGGGCGACAAGGTCAAGTCGCTGCCCTCGGGCCGCGAAAGCACCGTGGCCCGCATCGTCACCCTGCCCGACGACCTGCCCGAGGCCTTCGCCGGCCAGTCGGTGACGATCACCCTGGCCGACGAGATCGACGTCAGCCGCGGCGACATCCTGGTCGCGGCCGACAACCCGGTCGCCGTGGCCGGTCAGTTCGAGGCCACCGTGGTCTGGATGGACGACGAGCCCCTGCCCCCGGGCCGCTCCTACCTGCTGAAGATCGGCGCGCGGACGGTCGGAGCCAGCGTCACCGAGATCAAGCACCGGGTGAACGTCAACACGCTCGAGCACCTGGCCGCCAAGCGGCTGGAGCTGAACGAGATCGGCGAGGTCAACCTGTCGCTCGACCAGGCCATCCCCTTCGAACCCTACACGGTCAACCGCGACCTGGGCGGCTTCATCCTGATCGACCGGATCAGCAATCGCACCGTCGGGGCCGGCCTGCTGAACTTCGCCCTGCGCCGGGCCGACAACATCCACTGGCAGCACACCGACGTCAGCAAGGCCTCGCGCGCCGCGCTGAAGGGCCAGCGCGGCCGGGTGGTCTGGCTGACCGGCCTGTCGGGCGCCGGCAAGTCGACCATCGCCAACCTGGTCGAAAAGCGCCTGCACGCCCTGGGCCGCCACACCTATCTGCTGGACGGCGACAATGTCCGCCACGGGCTCAACAAGAACCTCGGCTTCACCGAGGAGGACCGGGTCGAGAACATCCGCCGGGTGGCCGAGGTCGCCAAGCTGATGGTTGACGCCGGGCTGATCGTGCTGACCGCCTTCATCTCGCCGTTCCGGGCCGAGCGCCGCCTGGCGCGGGAGATCCTTGAGGACGGCGAGTTCGTCGAGGTGTTCGTCGACACGCCGCTGGCGGTGGCCGAGCAGCGCGACGTCAAGGGCCTGTACAAGAAGGCGCGAGCCGGCGACCTGAAGAACTTCACCGGCATCGACAGCCCCTATGAGGCCCCCGAGCATCCCGAACTGCGGATCGACACGACCAGCATGGAGCCTGTCGAGGCCGCCGAGCGGATCGTCGCCTGGCTGGAAGGCGAGCTCGACTACGAGATCTGACCCTTGAAGCCTGATCGGGGCGCCAGCCGCGTCAGCCTCAAGGCCCCGATCAGGCCCAGCCCGCCCATCGCGGCCATCACCAGGTAGCCCTTCACGCCGAAGGCGTCGAACAGCGGGCCCGAGGCCAGGGTGGCGACGCCCAGCATGAAGCCGGCCGACAGGGCCGAGTTGATGGCCTGGGCGGCCGAGGCGCTCTGCGGCGGGGCCAGGCGCTCGATCAGCCGCAAGGACGCCATGAAGCTGGCCGCGAAGGTCAGGGCGTGCAAGGCCTGCAACGGGAACAGCAGCCACAGCGGCGGGGCGAAGGCCAGGGCCGTCCAACGGATCGCCGCCGCCGCCCCGCCCAGCACCAGCAGGCGCTCGGGCCCGACCTTGCGCCGCCACGGCTCGGCGAACCACATGAAGCCGACCTCGACGGCGACCCCGACGCCCCACAGTACGCCGATCATCGGCTCGGAGATCCCCTCCCGCCGCCAGAGCAGGGTCGAGAAGCCGTAATAGAAGGCGTGGGTTCCCTGGATCAGGCCGACGGTGACCACGGCCAGCAGGAAGGTCCGGTCGCGCAGCAGCGCGCCCAGCCCCTTCCAGCGCGCGGCCTTGTCGGGCGCGACCTCGGTCTCGTGGACCCGGTCCGGCGGCACGACGGTGGCGGCGATCAGGGCGCAGCCGAGGACGGCCACGGTGATCCAGATCGGGATGATGCTGGGCGCGGCGACCGTCAGGAGCGCCCCCATGGCCAGGTTGCCGACGATGAAGGCCGCCGAACCGGCCCCGCGCGGCAGGCCGTAGTTGAAGCCCTCGATCCGCGAGCGCCGCAGGGCGATCACGTCGACCAGCGGCGTCAGGGTGGTCAGGCAGGTCATGCCGACCAGCCAGCACAGCAGCAGGGTCGAAAAGCCCGGCGCCGCCAGCATGGCGATGTAGCCGGCCCCCGCCCCCAGGGCCAGCCAGGCCATCGGCGTGCGCCGCAGGGCGAAGCCGTCGGCCCAGACCGCCAGGGCCGGCCCGGTGAACGGCCGGATCAGCATCGGCAGGGCCAGGATCAGCCCGATCTGCGCGCCGCTCAGGCCGCGGGCGTGGAAATAGGTGGCGATGAACGGCAGGCTGACGCCGGTCCCCAGGTAGGAGACGACGTAGAACAGGCCGAGGCGGGAGGCGGAAGACATGTCTGAGACCCTCCCCTGATTCCTTCTCCCCTTGCGGGAGAAGGTGGCGGCGAAGCCGACGGATGAGGGGTCGCACCGACCTACCCACCGCTCGCGGCTGACCCGTTTATCGACCCCTCATCCGACCTCGCTCCGCGAGGCCACCTTCTCCCGCAAGGGGAGAAGGAAAGGTGCTACTCCGCCCCGCCGAACTGGGCCGTCCATTCGGCGATCTGCTCGTCCTCGATCTTCTTGAACAGCACCTCCGGCGCCCGCACCGGCAAGCCCACCGGCAGGGTCGACAGTTCGGCCGCCGCGTCGGTGGTCGGCCAGGCCGGCGGCCAGGCCAGTTGGAAGGCCTCGCCGATCTTCTCGGCCGCGAACGGGATGAACGGCGCCGAGATGCGGGCATAGAGCGCCGCCAGGTTCAGGGCCGTGCGGACGATCACGGCGGCCCGGTCACGGTCGGTCTTGATCGCCGTCCACGGGGCGGCTTCCTGCAGGTACTCGTTGCCGACCACCCACAGCGCCCGCAGGGCCTGGGCGCTCTTGCGCACCTCGATGCCGTCCATCTGCTCGGTCAGGTCGGCCAGGCGCGCGGCGACGTCGGCGTGGAGCTTCTCCTCCAGCGGACCGGGCGCGCCGCCGTCGGGGATCACGCCGTCGAACTTGCTCTCGGTGAACTTCAGGATGCGGTTGACGAAATTGCCCAGCACGTCGGCCAGGTCGCGGTTCACGGCGCTGGCGAACTGCTCCCAGGTGAAGGCGGTGTCCGAGCTCTCCGGCGAATTGGAGGTCAGGTACCAGCGCCACAGGTCGGGCGGCAGCAATTCGAGCGCCGCGTCCATGAACACGCCGCGCCGGTTGCTGGTCGAGAACTTGCCGCCGTACCAGTTGAGCCAGTTGAAGGCCTTGAGCATGTCGACGCTCTTCCACGGCTCTTGCGAGCCGAGGATCGTGGCCGGGAAGCTGACGGTGTGGAAGGCGACGTTGTCCTTGCCCATGAACTGCACGTAGCGGACGTCGGCGGCGCCCTCGTCGGTGCGCCACCACGACTTCCAGTCACGGCCCGGGCCCGCCTCGGCCCACTCCTGGGTGGCGGCGATATATTCGATCGGCGCGTCGAACCAGACGTAGAACACCTTGTCCTCGAAGCCCGGACGCGGGAACTCGCCCTTGGTGACGGGGATGCCCCAGGCCAGGTCGCGGGTGATGCCGCGATCGATCAGCCCTTCGTCGAGGTGCTTGTAGGCGATCGACTTGGCCAGCAGCGGCCAGTCGGCATGGCTGTCGACCCAGGCCCGGATCTTGTCGGCCATCCTGGTCTGGAGAAGATAGAGGTGGCGGGTGTCGCGCACCTCCAGGTTCCGCGACCCGGAGATCACCGAATAGGCGTTCTTCAGGTCGGTGGGGTCCAGCAGGTTGCCGCAGTTGTCGCACTGGTCGCCGCGCGCTTTTTCAAACCCGCAATGCGGGCACGTGCCTTCGATGTAGCGGTCGGGCAGGAAGCGGCCGTCGTCGATGGAATAGACCATCTGGTCGACGCGTTCCTCGATCAGGCCCCGCGCCTCCAGCACCTCGCAGAAATGCTGGGTCAGGCGATGGTTCTGCGGCGAGGACGAGCGCCCGAAATGGTCCCACGACAGGCCGAACGCCCGGCCGACGTCATGCTGCAGCACGTGCTGCTCGGCGCAGTAGGTGGCCACGTCCTGGCCGGCGGCGGCGGCGGCCAGCTCGGCCGGAGTGCCGTGCTCGTCGGTGGCGCAGATATAGAGGGTGTCGTTGCCCCGAGCCCGCTGGAACCGCGCATAGACGTCGGCCGGCAGCATCGATCCCGCCAGATTGCCCAGGTGCTTGATGCCGTTGATGTACGGCAGGGCGGAGGTGATCAGGATGCGGGCCATGGGGCGGTCGGTCTTTCGGGAGTCGCGGGGAGCGGTTGGATATAGAAGCTGGGGCGCGGAAACGAAAGCGCCCTGCCCTAACGGCCTCCTGAACCAAGGTCCTCCTCGACAGGGAGGACCTGGAACCGTCGGGGACATGCCCATGGGCATGTCCCCAGCC
>NZ_AKKF01000308.1 GCF_000281955.1 Caulobacter sp. AP07
CCCCCGCCGCACCGGCTCGTTGCCGCGGAAGCTGAACGACACGTTCGACACCCCGCCGCTGATGCGGGCATAGGGGCAGCGCGTCTTGATCTCGCGCGTGCCCTCGATGAAGTCGACGGCGTAGTTGTCGTGCTCCTCGATCCCGGTCGCCACGGCGAAGATGTTGGGGTCGAAGATGATGTCTTCCGGCGGGAAGCCCACCTTGTCGACCAGGATGTTGTAGGCCTTCTCGCAAATCTCGATCTTGCGGGCGGCGGTGTCGGCCTGGCCAACCTCGTCGAAGGCCATGACCACCACGGCCGCGCCGTAGCGCAGGCAAAGGCGCGCCTGCTCGATGAACTTCTCTTCGCCCTCCTTCATGGAGATCGAGTTGACGATGGCCTTGCCCTGCACGCACTTCAGGCCGGCCTCGATCACCTCCCACTTGGAGCTGTCGATCATCACCGGCACCCGGGCGATGTCGGGCTCGGCCGCCATCAGGTTCAGGTAGGTGATCATCGCCTGCTTGGAGTCGAGCAGGCCCTCGTCCATGTTGACGTCGATGACCTGGGCCCCGGCCTCGACCTGCTGGCGGGCCACCGACAGGGCGGCCGGATAGTCGCCCTCGATGACCAGCTTCTTGAACTTGGCCGAGCCGGTGACGTTGGTGCGCTCACCGATGTTGACGAAAACGGGTCTCATTGGGATGCACTCAAGGTCGTTTGCAGGGCGGCGATCTGGGTGAGCCACGCGTCGTGGTCGTCACCCTCCTGCCAGAGTTCGTCGAGTTCGGACGCCGGGGCGACCACGCGCGCCAAGGCCGAGCGGGCCAGCGCCACCGCGCCTTCGGGCGGAGCGCCCAGCGCCGCCTTCAGGTCGCGATGACTGTCAGGCAGGATGGTCACGTCGCCCACCGAGGCGGCGACGATGGCGGCGGCGGCCACGGCGATCTCGCCTTCCGGCGCTTCCAGATAGCCCGCCTGCCGCGTCACGTGGTCCAGCATCTGGACGACCGTGCGCCAATCCGGCGCCTCGGCCAGGTCGGCGACGAAATCCATGGCCTCGTCGTTGTCGAAAGGTCCGTTCGTCCAGGCGCTCATCGTCAGGCCGCCACGGCTTTGGCGCGGGCGATCGCCAGGTCGATCTGGCCGGCCAGGAAGTCGGCGAACGCGATGCCCTGGGCCTTCAGCGACTTGGGGTACAGCGAGGCGGCGGTCATGCCCGGCAGGGTGTTGATCTCCAGGAAGATCGGACCGTCCGGGGTGACGATGAAGTCGCTGCGCGAATAACCGCCGGCTCCGACGGTCTTGTGGGCCCGCAGCGCGGCGTCCTGCATGGCGGCGTTGACCTCCGGCGCGAAGGTGGCCGGGCAGATCTCCTCGGTCGTCTTGGCCAGGTACTTGCCGACATAGTCGAAGGCGCCGTCGGCCGGACGGATCTCGACCGGCGGCAGGGCGAACACCCGGCCGTCCTGTTCCAGCACGCCGCAGGTGGCCTCGGCCCCGGCCACGAACGGTTCGATCACATAGGCCTCGCGCGCGGCGGCGTCGGCCAGGCGTTCCAGGTCGGCGGGACCGTTGACGAAGATCAGGCCGTAGCTGGAGCCGTCGGCCACCGGCTTGGCGACCAGCTTGCCGTACCGGGCCAGCGCCGCCTCGGCGTCGGCCAGGTCCACGGTCAGGGGCGCGACCACCCCGGCCTTGGCCACGGCGGCCTTGGTGGCGATCTTGTCGAAGGCCAGGCGGCTGGACGCCGAATCCGAACCGGTGAAGGCCACGCCGCGCGCCTCGCACAGGGCCGCCAGGTCGCCGTTCTCGGCCGCGCCGCCGTGCATGCCCAGGACCAGGACCCGGTCCTCGGCCTTGGCCTGGTCGAGCGCGGCTTCGATGCCGCCGATGGGCGCGCCGTCGGTGGGCAGGTCGATCTCGAACGGCCGGGCGTGCGCCTGCAAGGCCTCGAAGCCGGCGACATAGACCTGGTCGTCCGGCGCCCAGAACCACAGGTCGGCGTCCGGCAAGGCCTTGGCCAGCGCCTGGGCGCTGGCCACCGAGACGAGACGTTCGCGGCTCATGCCGCCGAACAGGAGGGTGGTGCGCATCATCAAGGGTCTCACGCCAGCTCGAACGGTTCCAGGCCCGCCAGGCGCATGGCCTTCGGGCGCTCCGGAATAGCGCGTGGCGTCAGGCCACGCACCTCGTCGGCGACATGTTTGATGTGGTCGGGGGTGGTGCCGCAGCAGCCGCCCAGGATGTTGACGATGCCGTCCTTGGCCCATTCGTGCAGCTGGTGGCCGGTCTGGTGCGGCTCCTCGTCGTACTCACCCATGGCGTTGGGCAGGCCGGCGTTGGGATAGGCGGCGACCAGGGTGTCGGCGATGCGGGCCATTTCGGCGATGTGCGGCCGCATCAGGTCGGCGCCCAGGGCGCAGTTGAAGCCGACGGCGAACGGCTTGCAGTGCTTGATCGAGTTCCAGAACGCCTCGGCCGTCTGGCCCGACAGGGTGCGGCCCGAGCGGTCGGTGATGGTGCCGCTGATCCAGATCGGCAGCTCCTCGTAGCCCTCGTCGACCAGGTCCATGATCGCCTTGATCGCGGCCTTGCAGTTCAGCGTGTCGGTGATGGTCTCGATCAGGAACAGGTCGACGCCGCCGTCGTGCAGCGCCGCCACCTGCTCGCGATAGGCCTGGTACACCTGGTCGAAATTGACCTTGCGCGCGCCCGGGTCGTTCACGTCCGACGACATCGACAGCATGACGTTCAGCGGCCCGATCGAGCCGGCCACGAAGCGCGGCTTTTCCGGCTCCTTGGCCAGCCATTCGTCGGCCACCGACCGGGCGATGCGGGCGCCCTCGTAGTTGATGTCGCGCACCACGTCGGCGCCCAAGCGGTAGTCGGCCTGGGCGATGGTAGTGCCGCTGAAGGTGTTGGTCTCGGAGATGTCGGCGCCGGCGGCGAAATACTGGTGATGCAGGTCGGCGACGATGTCCGGCCGGGTCAGGCACAGGATGTCGTTGTTGCCCTTCATCTGGCCGTCGTAGTCGGCGAAGCGCTCGGCGCGGTAGTCCGCCTCCGACAGTTTGCGCTTCTGGAACATCACGCCCCACGAACCGTCGAGGATCAGGATGCGCTGCTTGGCGGCGGCCTTGAGGGCGGCGATGCGGCCGCTTCGCGTGGTCAGGTCGGTCATTTGGCGGCGTCCTGTTGCCGGGCAAGTTCGGTCTCGAAGGCCTTGCGGGAGGTCTCGACGTACTTGGGCATTTCGGTGGGGTCGATGAAGGCGTTGACGTCGCCGCCCAGCATCTTCTTGCGCTTGTCCAACAGGTGGCCCTGCTCTTCGTGACTGGGCAGCATCACGTCGGTGGGCAGGGCCGCGAGCTTCGCGAAGGTGCTGCGGTAGTCGGCGACGATGGTCTTGTAGGTCCTGTTGCCCACCAGGACGTTGCCGGCGACCGAGGTCGAACAGTTGAAGGTGACGCTCAGCGGCCGGCCGCGGTCGATGACCTGGGTCGTCCAGGTGGTGCAGCCGATCGTGTGGCCCGGCGTCAGATGGGCGACCAGGGTCGTCTCGCCCAGCTTCAGCTTCTGGCCGTCGCCGAAACTCCTGTCGACCTTCACCGGCGCGAACGGCGTCAGGCCGTTGTCGTTGTCGCCGAAATGCTGGCCCTTCTCCAGGGCCGGCTCGTCCGGGCGCGAGGCCCAGACCTTGGCGCCGGTGTCGGCCTTGAGCTGGGCCAGCCCGCCGGCGTGATCGAAATGGGCGTGGGTGTTGATCAGGATCTTCACGTCCGAGAGCTTGAAACCCAGGGCGGCGATATTGGCCTCGATCAGTTTGGCGCCAGCCGGCGACGGGCCGCTGTCGAGCAGCACATGGCCTTCCGACGTCGAGATCAGCCAGGCCGACAGCCCCTCGGAGCCGACATAGTAGATGTTGCCGACCACTCGGTAGGGGCGGATCGGCTTGTTCCAGTTGGGCGGCGCATCATCGGCCAAGGCCATCGCCCCTGGGACCGAGGTCGCCAGGGTCAGGGCCGCCAGGAGGATCGACGCCGTCCGTTTCACGCCGCGGCCTCCGACGAAGTCGGCGCGGCTTCGCGCACACCCAGCACGCGGCAGATGGCGTAGACTAGGTCGGCCCGGTTGAGGGTGTAGAAATGGAAGTCGCTGAAGCCCTGCTCCTGCAGCTTGGCGCACATCTCGGCGGCCACCGAGCAGGCGATCAGGCGGCGGGTGTCGGCGTCCTCGTCCAGGCCGTCGAACAGGTTGGCCAGCCAGCCGGGCACGGCGGTGCCACAGGCCTTGGACATCTTGACCAGGCCCTTGAAGTTGGTCACCGGCATGATGCCCGGCACGATCGGAATGGTGATCCCGGCCTTGCGCACCTGGTCGACGAACCGCAGGAAGGCGTCGGTGTCGAAGAAGAACTGGCTAATGCCCAGGGTGGCGCCGGCGTCGACCTTGGCCTTCAAGACCTCGATGTCGTGGGCGATCGACGGGCTCTCGGGATGCTTCTCGGGATAGACCCCGACCAGCACGTTGAACGGCGCGATCGAGGTCAGGGCCGAGGTCAGTTCGGTGGCGTTCTTGTAGCCGTCCTCGCGGGGCACGTAGACGCCGCCGATGCCGCCCTCGCCGGGGGGCGGGTCGCCGCGCAGCGACACCACGTGGCGGACACCGGTTTCCCAATATTCGCGGATCACCTCGTCGACCTCGGCGCGGCTGGCGCCGACGCAGGTCAGGTGGGCGGCGGGCTTCAGGCTGGTCTCTTCCAGGATGCGCTTGACCGTGCGGTGGGTGCGCTCGCGGGTCGAACCGCCCGCCCCGTAGGTCACCGAGACGAAGGCCGGGTCCAGCGGAGCCAGGCGGTTGATCGCCGCCCACAGGTTCTCTTCCATCTGCTCGGTCTTGGGCGGGAAGAACTCGAACGAGACGCGCGGACGGTCGGTGCGTTCGCCGGCGCGGGCGACCGGACCAATGACGCGGCGGGGGACGGGAGCAGTCATGCGGCGCTTCTTTCGGCGGACGTGGTGGCTGAACGGCGGGCCGTCCAGATCTTGACGGTGAGCCCCTCGGCCGAGGTCGGCGGCAGGGCGATGTTGCTGCCTGGAACCAGGCCGGCGTCCTCGATCCAGGCGGCGATCTCGGCGTCTTCGAAGCCCAGGCGGCGATGCTGGTGAACCTCGCGCAGGAACTCGTGGTCGTGCGGGGCGAAATCGGCGATCAGCAGCAGGCCGCCATCGGCCACCAGGCGCGCGGCCTCGGCCACGGCGGCGGCCGGATCGCCCAGATAGTGCAGCACCTGGTGCACGGTCACCAGGTCGGCGCAGCCGCCCGGCAGGCCGGTGGCGAAGATGTCGCCGTGACGCAGTTCGCATTGCCCGAGGCCGGCCTTGGCCACCTCGTCGCGGGCGATGTTGAGCATCTGCTGCGACAGGTCCAGCCCCAGGGCCGCGTTGGCGCGAGTTCCGAACAGCGTCAGCATGCGACCGGCGCCCGCGCCCAGGTCGACCATCTCGTCGAAGGGCCCCTCGCCCGCCGCCTGCAGGATGGCGGCCTCGACCTCGGCCTCGTCGACATAGAGCGAGCGGATCTCGTTCCAGCGCGCGGCGTTGCGCGCGAAATAGGCCTGGGCGCCGGCGGTCCGCTCGGCCCGCACCAGGGCCAGCTTCTCGGCGTCGGCCCGCGCCGCCGGGTCCTCGACGTCGATCAGATCCAGGGCCTGGCCGATGAGCGCCCGGCCCGGCGACTTCAGCGCCAAGCGGTAGAACACCCAGGCCCCGTCGGGAAAACGCTCGACCAGGCCGGCCTCGGCCAGGAGCTTCAGGTGGCGCGACACGCGCGGCTGGCTCTGGTCGAGGATCCGGCACAGCTCCAGCACCGACAGCTCCTCGGCGGCCAGCAGGGCCAGCACCCGCAGGCGGGTCGATTCCCCGGCCGCGCGCAGCAGATCCACAACCTGTTCGGAAGACACCTTCATGAGGACATAAAGATATCTTTATGTCCTATTTTGCAAGCCTAATCTGTTGTCTCGCCGGCCCTTCAAGCCTCCCGGGGAGCCGGCTGCCAGAGTTCGACCTTGATCCCGGCGGGATCGACCAGCCAGGCGAAACGGCCCATGTCCTCGTCCTGCCGGCCGGTTGGCGACACCCCTTCGGCCGCCGCCTTGGCCAGGATTCCGTCCAGGTCGTCGACGATGAAGTTGATCATGAACGGCGCGTCCGACGGCTCGAAATAGCGGGTGTCGGCGTCGAACGGCGACCAGTTGGTCCCACCGACCTTGGGATGGCTGAACACCGCCCCGCCCCAGTCCAGAACCTCGAACCCCAGCACTCGGGCGTACCAGTCGCGCACCGCGGCGGGATCTTGCGCCTTGAAGAACACCCCGCCCAGGCCCAGCACCTTGGCCATGATTCAGATCTCCGCCGGATTGTCGACCCCGAGTTCCCGGGCCCAAGCTTCCGACCAATCGATCAGGGGCGCAAGAGCCTCGATCAGAGCCGCGCCGCGCGCGGTCAGGCGATAGCCGCTCTCGGCCGCCACCACCCCAGCGGCCCGCAGCTCGGCCAGGCGGACGTTCAGCGTGCCGGGCGGCAGCGCCGCCGCCGTCCCCAGGGCGCGAAAGGTCAGCACGGCGCCGTCGCGCAGCTCCCAGATGATCCGCAGGGCCCCGCGCCGACCCATCAGGTCCAGGGCGGCCATGACCGGCCGGCCGGTCGAGGAGCCCCGCACGGGACCACCCGGCAAAGGAGCTTCAATTTTTGTAGCAGACTCGGATTTCGCCATGATACAGATTCTGTAGCACGATTTTCGGATCATCAGGGAAACGCCCATGTCCGCCCGTATCGCCCCGGCGCGACCGCCCTACCCGGCCGCCGTCCAGGCCACGCTCGATCGGCTGAAGACGCCCGGCGACCAGCCCCTGTCGCTGTTTCGAACCCTGGCCCGCGACCAGCGGCTGTTCGCGCGCTTTACCGGCGCCGGCCTGCTAGACCCCGGCCACCTGACCCTGCGCGAGCGGGAAATCGTCATCCATCGCGTCTGCGCCCTGAACAGGGCGGCCTACGAGTGGGGCGTGCACGCGGCGATCTTCGCGGGACCAGCCGGGCTGGACGCTGAGCAGTTGGCGGCCACCGCCGCGCCGGGCGTGGCGGCCTGCTGGTCGCCGCGCGAGGCTCTGCTGATCGTCTTCTGCGACGCCGTCAACGCCCGGGCTGACATCGACGACGCCCTGTGGACGCGCCTCGCCGAGGTGTTCGACGAGGCGGCCCGACTGGAACTGATGATGCTGGCCGGCTTCTATCGCACCGTCAGCCTGCTGGTGAACGGCCTGCGGCTGGAACCGGAGGAGTTCGCCACGCCGTTTCCAGCCTAGGCGTCCACCGGCGAGGCCAGGGTCTCGCCCTTGAAGAACCGGCGCAGGTTCTCGACCGTCAGGCCGACCATGGCGGGGATGCTGTCCAGCGTCGCCCCGGCGGTGTGGGGGGTGAGCACGGTGTGCGGCACGCCGACCCAGCGCGAGGCGGGGGTCGGCTCGTGGTCGAACACGTCCAGCCCCGCCATGCCCAGGCGGCCGTCCTTGAGGGCGGCGATCAGGGCGTCCTCGTCGACCAGCGAGCCGCGGGCCACATTGACCAGCAGCCCCTGGGGCCCCAGGGCCTCGATGACCGCCTGGTTGATCATGTGGCGGTTGGCGGCGTCGGGCCGGGCGCAGACCACCAGGATGTCGCTGTCCCGCGCCAGGTCGAGCAAGCTCCTGGCGCGCGGCAGGTCGGTCTCCTTGGGCCGCGGCGCCCACCACGAAACCTTCAGCTCGAAGGCCTCCAGACGGCGGGCCACGGCCTCGCCGATATGGCCCAGGCCGACGACGCCGGCCTTGCGGCCGCGCAGCCCGTGACGCGGGCTCATCCGCTCCATGCTGGTCCAGTGGCCGCTGCGCAGCTTCTGGTCGCCCTCGACGATGCCCCGCCAGGCGGCCAGCATCAGCCCGATCGCGTGGTCGGCGACGTCGCCGGCGTTGAGGCCCGTGGAGTGGCTGACCGAGATGCCGTGCGCCTTGCACCACGGCACGTCGATGCCGTCATAGCCGACGCTGACGCAGGCGATCAGGCCCAGGCGCGGCATCTCCGACAGCAGGTCCTTGGGCAGCACCATCTCGCCGGCGTGGACGATCGCCCGCACCTGTCGCCCGGGCCCATCCAGGAAGGCCAGGCGATCAGGATAGTCCCACAGGCGATGCACCTGATACGCGCCCTCCAGCAGGGGTTGCAGCGGCATCAGCATCTCGTGCGAGATCAGGATGTGGGGCTTCTCGGCGGGCGTTTGTGGCATGCGATTCCTCTTACCCGAGATGGGGTTTGCTCTTGAAAACGCAAGCTACTCCAGTTGCGGCCGGGCGCCACCGGCAACCGGCTTCGTAGCGTGTCCAGATGGGTCCGAGACGGAACCGGTCAGCGAAACTCGCGGCGCGGACCCGGGTTCCGCGCCACTCTGGCCGGCTGTCTCCAAGGCCACGCTGTGAACTGCCGTCGCCCTCAGGGGTTTTGCCTACCGACGCGCCTCCCCGGCGCGCCCAGTCCTGGAGGAAGTCCCCATGATGATCAAAACGCTCGCCGCCGGCGCCGCGCTGGCCATGCTCATGTCCGGCGCCGCCTTGGCCGCGCCGCAAGCCAAGGCCTCGGCGGCCGCGGCCGCCCCCAAGCAGCCGATCCCCTACGCCCAGCTCGACGCCTATCTGAAGGCCTCGCCCAAGGTCCGGGCCAGCAAGGACTGGTGGAGCGGCTCGGCCTCGACCGGCATGTCGGCCGACACCTCGGCCACCATGCCCGCCGCCTCGCCCCCGGCGGACAGCGCGGTGAATCCGCCGACCTCATCGACCATGCCCATGGACCCGGCCCCCGCCATGCCGGCCACGCCATCGACCATGCCGGACGCCGCGACGCCGGCCCCGGGCTCCAACCTTCCCGACACGACCACCCCGCCTGGCGCGCCGACCGAACCGAAGTAGACCCGACCAGATCGCGGGATCGCCGGCCCCCGGGGGCCGGCGATCGTCGGCTCCCCTACGGCGCGATGTCCGCCATTGTCATGCCGGTGATGGGGTGGAGCACGACCCGCATGTCCTCGGGGCCGGCTCCGGCCAGCCCCGCGCCCCGCTCGTTGCCTAGGCCCAGTGCCAGGCGTCGATCATGGCGTGGCCGGCGGAATTGACATTGGCCAGGGTGATGGTGTCGCCCATCGAGAAGGTGAACACCGTATCGGCCCCGACCTGGGCCACCGTCCAGGTCAC
>NZ_AKKF01000309.1 GCF_000281955.1 Caulobacter sp. AP07
GGGGCCCCCCCGCCAGTGGCGGACCCAGCACGACCGGCGGCCGGGGATCGATCGCAACGCGCGGGCCGACGACCATGAAGGCCGTCCCGTCGGTCGTCGCATAGGTGACCTCGTGGACCAGCCCCCGAGGAGGGTCGCCCGGCGCCAGGTCCAGCTCGATGAAGACGATCGCCCGACGCCCCGACGCGACGGTCGTGGCGTCGCCCGCGACGGCCGGAACCGCCGCCAGGCGTTGGGCCAGCGCCTCGCCCGCGAACACGGCCAGCGTCGCGCCGGTGTCCGCGTCGGCGATCCGGACCCGGCGGACCATCAGGGGATCGGGCGTGAAGTTGGTCAGGTGGGCTTCGTAGACCAGTTGCCGCCGCCCCTCGACCGGGATCGGCGCGGGGGCCAGCGGCACGGCGATCTCGAACGACTCGCGCGGCGCGCCGGCGCCGGCGGCCGGCTGGGCCATGGTCGGGGCGGCGACCAGGGCCAGGAGCGCCCCAAGCCAGGCCGAGCGGCGCGGGATGCGGCGCTGCATGCGGACTACGCGTCCTCGTCGTCGAAACCGGCGTCGTCGTCAGCGGGCGCCGGCTTGGCGACCGCCGCCCCGCCCTTGCGCCGCACGAACCGCAGGGCGGTGTGGGTCTTGGAGAAGGCGCAGACCTTGGTGTCGACCAGGCCCTGTTCGCGGGCGGCGGCCAGGATCTCGGTGTCCTTCAGCGGCGCGCCCTTGCCCTTCTGGGCGACGATCCAGATCGCGCCCTTGGCGGCCAGGCCGCCGGCCAGATCTTCCAACTGGTCGAAATCGGCCAGGTCCTCCACGCCCAGGAACAGCAGGTCGACGTCCTCATAGGCTTCGACCGGCTCCACGCGCTGCGACAGCTCGGCCAGGAACTCCGGATCGTCCAGCCCCTCGACCACCACCGTCTGGCCGGCCTTGACGCCCAGCTTGTCCAGGCGGCCGGGCGGGTTCTGGATGGCGTGCAGCCACTTTTCAGCCTCCCCCGGCTCCAGGGTGAAGCGCGTGCCGTCGGTCAGCACCAGGTCGGGGCCCTCGACCCGCAGGTCGCGCAGGGCGTGGCCCTGGAAGATGCCGCGCACCGCCCCGCGGAAGATCAGCTTGGGCGGTTCCCACAACAGCTTGCCGTCGCTCTCGCCGTCGGAGAGCTGGCCCCAGACGCCCTTGGCCTCCTTGCCCATCAGACGCCCCGGAAGTTGGGTTGGCGCTTCTCGAGGATGGCGTCGACGCCTTCCATGTGGTCCTCGGTGTGGTGGGCGATGGCCTGGGCCGCCGCGCTCATCTCCATCAGGGTGTCGTAGCTGGCGGTCTGGCCGTGCTTGAGCAGGCTCTTGGCCATGCGCAGGGCGTGCGGCGGCTGCTGGGCGATCCGCTCCGCCAGGGCCATGGCCTCACCCATCAGCAGTTCGGCCGGCACGGCCTTGCTGATCAGGCCCCAGGCTTCGGCCTTGGCGGCGTCGATGACGTCGCCGGTGAACAGCAGCTCGGCCGCTCGGCTCATGCCGATAGTGCGCGGCATCAGCCAGGCCCCGCCGTCGCCGGGGATCAGGCCCAGCTTGAGGAAGGTCACCCCGAACTTGGCGGTGTCGGCGGCGATGCGGATGTCGGTCATGCAGGCCACGTCGCAGCCCAGGCCGATGGCCGCGCCGTTGACCGCCGCGATCGACGGGACCTCCAGGCCGTAGATGGCCCGCACGATGCGGTGGATGTTCTTGCGGTAGCCGTCGCGCACCGCCACGCCGTTGCCGCCGAACGCCCCCTCGCGCGCCTTCATCGCCTTGACGTCGCCGCCGGCCGAAAAGGCCCGGCCCGCGCCGGTCAGGATCACGCAGCGGATCTCCTGGTCGTCGTTGATCGCCTCGCAGGCCGCCGCCACCTGGTCGCCGTCGCCCGGCGCGCCCAGGGCGTTCATCGCCTCGGGACGGTTGAGAGTGAGAACGGCGACGTGGCCGCGCTTCTCGGTAAGGATCAGGGACATGGGTGGGCGCTCCTGCGTATTTTTGCGTTCTGCATAGCGCAATTTCCCCAGGGCGACGCAAGACTCCGCATACCAACGCACGGGCCGCCGCCCGACGCACGGCGTTCGCTGAACAATAAGGTAAAGTCGCCCGCGCTGTTCAGATCAGCAAAGTGTTCGACTTTCATGACACCGATGTCACCAGTCAATGCCCCTCACGGCGCCGCTTGCGAACAAGACGCAACAGCGAAGCTGCGACATTTTAGACAAGCTCGACCATAAAAAGCGTTAGCGTGAAGAGGAATCATAGGCTTCTACTAGCGTCAGGGACGAATTACAGAAGCGGCGGCGTTCAGTGCACATGTCCCAACGACATGCTTTGATCATCGAGGATGAAATCCTCATCGCGATGGAAGTCGAAGCTTTGCTCGCGGAGCAAGGTTTCGATAGCTTCGACATCGCGGAAAGCCCTCAGGAAGCGCTTGATTGCGCTCTGAAAAGGCCGCCGGACTTGATTACCGCCGACTACCGCATCATCGGCGGCACCGGCGTCGAGGCGGTGACGGCCATCCTGGCCCGGCTGGGGCCGATCCCCGTGGTCTATGTGACCGGCAACGCCGATCAGCTGGGGGCCCGCACCCGCGCCGTCGTCGACAAGCCGATCTCGCCCCACCGCCTGGCCGAGGCCTGCGCCGTGGCCCAAGGCGCCGCCGCCTAGGCTTCAGGCCCCAAGGCCGGCTATGCTGGCGGCCTGATCCAAGGGGCCCGCCATGACCGTCATCGACAGCCTCGAAGCGCTCGAGGCCCTCTACACCCCGGCGCCGGTCGCGGCCTCGACCGTTAAGGTGGCCGACCGCATCACCCCGCACTATCGCGCCCTGATCGAGGCCTCGCCGTTCCTGGCCCTGGCCACCGTCGGACCCGAGGGCCTTGACTGCAGCCCGCGCGGCGACCAGCCGGGCTTCGTCCGTATCGCCGACGACAGGACGCTGATCCTGCCCGACCGGCGCGGCAATAACCGCATCGACAGCCTGCGCAACGTGGTCCGCGACCCGCGGGTGGCGCTGATGTTCCTGATCCCCGGCTCGGGCACGACGTTCCGGGTCAACGGCCGGGCGGCAGTCAGCGCCGATCCCGACCTGCTGGCCAGCTTCGCGGTCGATGGCAAGGCGCCGCGCACCTGCCTGGTGGTCACCGTGGTCGAGGCCTATTTCCAGTGCGCCCGCGCCATCGTCCGCTCAGGCCTGTGGAAGGCCGAGGCCCAGGTCGATCCCCGATCCCTGCCCTCGCCCGGCGCCATGCTGGCGGCGATGAGCGAGGATACGGTCGGCGGGGCGGAGTACGACAAGGCTTGGCCGGAACGGGCCGCGGCGAGCTTGTGGTAGGCGACGGCTAGCGGTCGCGATCCAGCCTGAGATAGACGCTGTCGCACCAGGTGTCGCCGAGCTGCCAGGTCTGCGCCGCCCGCCCGGTCTCAACGAAACCCGCCCCCGCCAGAAGCGCCAGCGAGGCCGCGTTGTCGGGGTCGACGTCGGCGGTCAGGTGATCGGTCCGCCCGGCGAAGGCGTGGGCGATGAAGGCCCGCAGCGCCTCGCGTCCATAGCCCTGGCCCCACGCGGCGCGGGACAGCAGGAAGCCGATTTCCGGCAGTCGCCAGGCGCCGAGCTTTCCGATGACCTGGCCATCGCGCTCGACGATGTAGTCGTCGCTGATCTCGGCCGGCGCTTCGATCATGCTGGCCAGCCATCGCCGCGTGACGTCCAGATCGACGTGCGGCGGGGTGGACCAGTACTTCATGGCCACGGGATCGGACATGATGCCGTGCAGGGCTGACAGATCGCCCTCCTCCGCCCTGCGCAGCAATAGCCGAGGCGTACGGATCTGGCTCATCTCTTCCCGCTTTCCAGCGCGCTTCGCCTCAGACGAAAACGGCCCCGCCCATAAGGGCGAGGCCGCTTGAAACACATTCAGTCGAGGCCCTCGAAAGGATCTCAGTCGTCGCGGTGAACCCGCTCCCGACGTTCGTGGCGTTCCTGGGCTTCCAGGCTGAGCGTCGCGGTGGGTCGCGCGTCCAGTCTCGCCAAACCGATGGGTTCGCCGGTTTCCTCGCAGTAGCCGTAGGAACCGTCCTCGACCCGACGCAACGCCTGGTCGATCTTGGAGATAAGTTTTCTCTGACGGTCACGGGTGCGAAGTTCCAGCGCCCGATCAGTTTCCGACGACGCGCGATCGGCGAGGTCGGCATGGTTTTCAGTTTCCTTCTGGAGATGGGTGACCGTCTCGCGAGATTCGCGGAGGATCTCCTCTTTCCAGACCAGCAGCTTCTTCTTGAAATATTCAAGCTGCCGTTCGTTCATGAAAGGCTCGTCGTCCGTCGGACGATACGAGTCTGATGCCTTAAGAACAGTGGCCGTTTGCATTAACGCCTCACGCCCCGATGAACTCCGCCCATGTCAGGCGGGCTGCTTATACCAAAACGATAGCTTCGTTCAATGAACCTCATGTGAGCGGCCCATTCAGCGTGGCGCACTGACGCATCGCGCCTGGGATTATCCCTGAGAACCATGCTGAAGTCGCCGGGTTCCATGGTCCCGCTCACCCCTGCCGGGCCGCTTCGAGTTTCGCGGCCTCGACGGCGGCGCGGGTCTCGATTTCGTTGAGGATGGCTTCCAGCGCCGGGTCGTCGGTCGCCTCGCGATGCTCGCGCACGGCGGTCTTCAGCTTCGAGAGCGTGCCGGTGGAGACCTCGCCGTCGAGCACGGCGATCTTCAGGGCGTCCAGCAGGTCCAGCAGGCCCCCGGCCCGCTTCACCGCCCGGCGCTTGCGCTCCATCGGATCGAGGTTGGCCTGCAGGGCCAGCAGGGCGTCCAGCGACCCGACCCCGGCCACGCCGCCGGCCTGGGCGACGCCCGAAGCCGCGCTCGCGCCCCCGACCGTGGGAAGGGCGAACCCCGAACCGCCACCAGTCGGCTTAGCCCGCGATGCGCCAACCGCGCCCGCGCCCCCCGTGCTGGAAACCTTCATGACGATCGCCGCTCCAAACCCGCGAGAACAGGGACTCAGATCCCCTCGTTAACCACATCTTGCGGCCCGCCGCTTGCGGTATGGTTAATGCCGGGCAGAAACTGCCGGACACGTTTGTCGCAGGCAGAAAATCACCGCCTTTTTACTGATTTCATTGAATTTTTTCGTGGCCCGCTTCTGGCATGGAGCAGGGCGGGGATACGACCCCGCCGCAGGATCGCCATGTCTCGTTCATTCTTCGCATCCGTTCTGGGCCTTGCCCTCGCCGCCATGACCCTGGTGGCGAGCCCCGCCGACGCCAAGTCGCGGATCAAGGACATCGTCGCCTTCGAAGGCGTGCGCGACAACCAGCTGATCGGCTACGGCATCGTCGTCGGCCTCAACGGCTCGGGCGATTCCTTGCGCAACGCGCCGATGACCAAGCAGAGCCTGGAGGCGATGCTGGAGCGCCAGGGCGTCAACGTCCGCGACGGCAACCTCAACACCAAGAACACCGCCGCCGTCATGGTCACCGCCAACCTGCCGCCGTTCTCGGCGGCCGGGGCGCGCATGGACGTCACGGTCGCCACCCTGGGCGACGCCAAGAGCCTGCTGGGCGGCACCCTGCTGGTCACCGCCCTGCAAGGCGCCGACGGCCAGACCTACGCCGTGGCGCAGGGCTCGGTGCAGACCGGCGCCGTCTCGGCCGGCGGGGCCTCGGGCAGTTCGGTCACCAAGGGCGTTCCGACCGCCGGCCGGATCGCCGCCGGCGGCATCATCGAAAAGGAAACCGGCTTCCAGATGGTGAGCATGGACGTCCTGCGCATGACCCTGCGCAATCCGGACTTCACCACCTCGCGCCGCATCGCCGACGCCATCAACCAGCGCTTCGCCAACTGCGCCCAGGCCCAGAACCCGACCATCGTCGCGGTCCGCCCGCCGCCCGGCATGGACATGATCAGCTTTGTCACCGCCATCGAGAACCTGGAGGTCGAGCCTGACTCGCCGGCCAAGGTGATCATCGACGAGGTGGCCGGCGTCATCGTCATGGGCGACGACGTCCGCATCAGCCAGGTGGCGATCGCCCAGGGCAACCTGACCATCTCGGTCCAGGAGAGCCCGGCCGTCAGCCAGCCCGCCCCGTTCAGCCAGGGCCGCACCGCCATCGTCCCGCAGTCGACCGTCAGCGTCGAGGAGGAGAAGGGCCGCAAGCTGCTGACCCTGGGCGGCGGCGCTTCGCTCAAGAGCCTGGTCGGCGGCCTCAACGCCCTGGGCGTCACGCCGCGCGACATGATCTCGATCCTGCAGGCCATCAAGGCCTCGGGCGCCCTGCAAGCCGAAATCGAGGTGATGTAATGGGCTCCTTCGCCCCCATCGCGGCGACTCCCCTGATCGACACCGCCACGCCGAACACCGCGGCCTCGACGGCCGAGCTGCTGCGCCGCGGCAAGATCAAGGAAACCGCCCAGAAGTTCGAGGCCTCGTTCCTGTCGGTGATGATGCAGTCGATGTCGGCCGGGGTGAAGACCCCCGAACTGGGCGGCGGCGGCGAGGGCGAGGACATGTTCAAGTCGCTGCTGAACGAAGAAATGGCCAAGCAGGTCGCCAAGTCCGGCGGCATCGGCCTGGCCGCCACGGTCCAGCGCGAGATGCTGAAGATGCAAGGTTTGAAGGAGTAACCCATGGCCCTCAACGCCATAGACGCCGACGACCGCGTCGAGCAGCTGATCATCCTGACCGAGCGCCTGACCGACCTGATCGCCCGGCAATCGTCGGCCTTCGAGGCCCGCCGCCCGCACGAGGCGGCGCAATATGTCGACGAGGTCGCCAAGCTGGCCAACCTCTATCGCCACGAGTCGACGCGGGTTCGCGCCAATGTCGCCCTGGTGTCGGGCGCCGCCCTGGCGGTCCGCCAGCGCCTGATCCGCGCCACCGAAGCCTTCGACGCCGTCCTGGCCCGCCAGGGCCGCGCCGTCACCGCCGCCAAGACCGTCACCGAGGGCCTGGTCCGCGCCATCGCCCAGGAAGTCGCCGAACAGCGCCCGCAGGCCGTCGGCTACGGCCCGGGCGCCCACGGCGCGGCGTACCGGGCCAGCGGCACGGCGATCACGCTGAACCAGCGGGCTTAGGTTTTCCCTCTCCCCTTGCGGGAGAGGGTGGCCCCGCGAAGCGGGGCCGGGTGAGGGGTCGATAGACGCAAAACGCCGCGACAGGCCGAAAGGCCGGTCGCGGCGTTCGTCGTTTGAGAAACCCCTCATCCGTCGGCTTCGCCGACACCTTCTCCCGCAAGGGGAGAAGGAAGGAAGGACGTCAGGCCGCCGCCTCGACCGTCTTCGCCAACGGCGCCTTCTTCCGCCGCCGCAGGCTCCCCGTCGGATTGCCCCAGAAGGTCACCACCGTCAGCGTGCCCAGCAGGGTCAGGGTCAGGCCCGAGACCGTCATCACCAGCCGAGATCGGAAGAGCGTCGTGTAGGGAA
>NZ_AKKF01000310.1 GCF_000281955.1 Caulobacter sp. AP07
CGCCGGGTCGATGGGACGCTGACCCGCGCGTGACCGGTTTCGCGGTCAGTCGGGCCAAGGCCCTGGGAACGGCTACCGCTCCGGCCGCCGAGCGCCTAGCTTCCCCGCTCCAAGGGATCACGAGCGGGCGCTTTCCGATGTTCGAACTCAGTCAGTTGCGCTGCTTCGTGGCCACCGCCGAGGAGTTGCACTTCGGCCGCGCCGCCCAGCGGCTGAACATGACCCAGCCGCCGCTGAGCCGGCAGGTGCAACTGCTGGAGCGGATCCTCGGCGTCACCCTGCTGGACCGCACCAGCCGCTCGGTGCGCCTGACCCCGGCCGGCCGCGCCTTCCTGCTGGAGGCTCGCCGCATCCTGCGCCTGGCCGAGAGCGCCGCCCTGACCACCCGCCGCATCGCGGTCGGCGACGCCGGCCAGATCGCCATCGGCTTCACCGCCGTCTCGGGCTACAGCTTCCTGCCCCGGCTGGTGATCCTGTCGCGGGCCCGGCTGCCCAACGCCGACCTGACCCTGCGCGAGATGGTCACCTCCGAACAGGTCGAGGCCCTGCTGACCGGGCGGGTCGACATCGGCCTGGTGCGACCGCCCATGGAGCGCGCCGAGTTCGCCACGCTGCGGGTGCTCAGCGAGCCCCTGGTGGCGGCCCTGCCCACCGGCGACGCGCGCCTGGCCAAGGCCTCGCTGACCCTGGCCGACTTCGACGCCGAACCGCTGATCATGTATTCGGCCGAGGGCGCCGGCTATTTCCACAACATGCTGACGACGCTGTTCGACGCCAACGGCGTGTCGCCGCACTATGTCCAGCACGTCACCCAGATCCACTCGATGCTGGCCCTGGTCCATGCCGGCCTCGGCGCCGCCCTGGTGCCGGAAGCGGCCATGAGCCTGCATTTCGACGACGTGCAGTTCCGCGCCGTCGACACCACCCCGCACCGTCCGGTCGAACTCTACCTGGCCTGGCGCCGCGACAACGACAGCCCGATCCTGCGGTCGTTCATCGACCTGTGCATGGTGGAAGCCGGCTCGCCGTAGGAAGTGTGGGCCGTTCGCTCAAAGGAGCGATTTCACGTTTGCGGATATTCTGGCGCCCACACCCACCCGCGGTCGTCATCCCCCGACTTGTTCGGGGGACCCAAGCGGAGTCCGACACCACGTCCAGCGTCGCTTGGGTCACCCGCATAAAGCGGGTGATGACGGAATTTTTGAGTTGAAGACGCGCTCGCGG
>NZ_AKKF01000311.1 GCF_000281955.1 Caulobacter sp. AP07
GGAGGCGGTCGGCGACCATCCGCAGCAGCCGGTCGCCGACCGGGCGGCCATGGGCGTCGTTGATCGGCTTGAACCGCTTCAGGTCGATCAGCACCAGGCCGGTGACCTCGTCGCCGGTCTTGCGCGCCTGCAAGGCCTGGCCCAGGACGTCGAGCATCCGGTTGCGGTTGGCCAGGCCGGTCAGCGGATCCTGCGTCTCCAGCTGGGCGAGGCGGCGCTCGGCCTCCAGCCGCCTGTCGGACTCGGCGCGCAGTTCCAGCGCCTTGAGGATCGCGAACGCGGCGAGGGCGACGGCCGCCAGGAACGAGGCCGCCGCGTCGATCCGCCAGCTTTCAAGGCCGTGGCCGAAGGCCCTCTCGAACACCTCGAATTCGATGCCGGCCTCGAGGGCCAGAAAGCCCGCGCAGACAAGGATGCCCACATGTTGCAGGTGATCAAGTGAAGGGAATTTTCCTAAGGTCCTCATCATGGTCTTCATTAACCATTGTCGCGCAAGCGCGGTGGATGTGGATAGCAAGGCCCCCTCTATATTTAACAGTACATGAGATTTCGGCATGGGCTAGCGTGGTGCAGCAATAGGTCGCAGAGCCGGCCCGGGCTTGTGTTCGGCCGTTCCCGGCTTGACGGACGCGCTTGGCGACACCAGTGTGCAGGAAATTCAAACAAACGTTTTAGGGAGCGCCGCCATGACCCTCTTCGACCTCACCGGCAAGGTGGCGATCATCACCGGCAGCTCGCGGGGCATCGGCAAGGCCATCGCCCAGCGCATGGCCGAGCACGGCGCCAAGGTGGTGATCTCGTCGCGCAAGGCCGGGCCGTGCGACGAGGTGGCGGCCGCGCTCAACGAGAAGCACGGAGCCGGGACGGCCATCGCCGTGCCGGCCAACATCGCCGCCAAGGAAGACCTGCAGCGCCTGGTCGACGAGACCCGCAAGGCGTTCGGCAAGATCGACATCTGTGTCTGCAACGCCGCCAGCAACCCCTATTACGGCCCGCTGGCCGGTATCGCCGACGACCAGTTCCGCAAGATCCTCGACAACAACATCATCAGCAATCACTGGCTGATCTCGATGGTCGCGCCGGAGATGCGCGAGCGGAAGGACGGCTCGGTGATCATCATCAGCTCGATCGGCGGCCTGCGCGGCAACGCCATCATCGGGGCCTACAACATCAGCAAGGCCGCCGACTTCCAGCTGGCCCGCAACCTGGCCCACGAGTTCGGCCCCGACAACGTGCGGGTCAACTGCATCGCGCCGGGCCTGATCAAGACCGACTTCGCCAAGGCCCTGTGGGACGATCCCGCGACCCTGGAACGCGCGACCGCCGGCGTGCCGCTGCGCCGCATCGGCGAGCCCGACGAGATCGCCGGGGCGGCGGTCTACCTGGCCTCGAAGGCCGGAACCTTCATGACCGGACAGGCCTTGGTTGTAGATGGCGGGGCGACAATTTAGGGGTTAATTTTCCCCGCCCATCGCCATCTCGTGGCCGAACGTCGCGCCAAGTCGATCTTAACTTCGAATACAGGCCCTCTCCGTACCGTACCAATGTTCATTGGGGGTTCGCGGCTTGCGGCGCTTCGTACTGTTTCTCGCGGCGATCGCAGTCCTGTCGGCCGGGACCGGCGGAGTCGTGTCCGCCACGCCGCAGTCGGCCAAGCTGGACGCCCTGTATCGCGAGATCAGCCTGCACGACACCCGCCCGCCGGCCCGGGAGAACGAGGACATCGAGCGGGCCGGGCGCCGGGCCCTGCGGCAGACCGGCGAGAAGCGCCTCTTTGGCTTGTGGGCCGTGCTCTACGCCTACAAGAGCAACCAGATCCAGCCGCAGTTCGACGACTGGACCCGCCGGGTGCGCGCCCTGGCGCGGGCCGAGAACGACAGCGAACTGCTGGCCCTGGTCGATATGCTGGACACCGCCTACCGCCACGAGTCGGGCGGTTTCCGCACCTTCACCGACGCCGACTGGTCGCGTTTCCTCGATCGGTCGGGCCCCAACGTCCGGATGATGGCCGCAGTCGAGCGGGTGCGCACCCTGGGCCGTTCGGGCGCCTGGGCCGAGGCCTCGCGCCTGGCCGCCGACGTCATGCTGCAGATGGAGCGCAAGGGCGCGATCGCCCGCCCCCTGCTGGCCGAAGCCCACCAGGTGCATTCCTACACCCTGTCCTATATCGGCGATAAGGAAGGCGCGCTGGACCATATGACCCAGGCCGCCCGCCTGGACGAGGGCAACGCCTTCTACATGCGCAAGCTCGAGCGGATCTACGACATCGCCTACACCGCCGCCGAGGTGGGCGAACTGAAGGCCGCCGAGCACTTCGCCGGCGTGCACCACCACATGACCCAGGCGGCCGGCGATCCGGACCTGCTGACCTGGGATCGCTATCTGTGCGCGCGGATCGCCCGGGAGCGGCATGGGCCGGCCAAGGTGCTCGAGTGCCTGGCGCAGGGCGGGGAGCCGCTCAACCATCCGACCAGCAGCCTGGCCGGGCTGAGCCTGAGGCTGCGGGCCCAGGCCCGGGCCGAGCTGGGCGACGCCGCCGGCGCCAAGGCCGACCTGGCCGCGCTGCGCGCCATTCCGACGCAGACCCTGGAAGCCGACCCGCAGGCCGAACTGCTGCTGGGCGCCTATATCGCCCTGGCCGAGGGTCACGGCGACCAGGCCTTCCGCCAGCTCGACCGCTGGCGGACGCAGGATCACGAAATGACCCAGGCGGCCCAGGTCCGCAACGGCGCCCAGATGGCCTCGGCCCTGGAGACCGAGCTGCGCTCCAAGCGCGACGAGAGCCGCCGCCTGACCGCCGAGGTCGAGCTGAACCGCCGCCTGGCCCACGCCTCGATCATCATCGCCATGCTGCTGGGCGTGCTGGTGGTGGGCGGGGTGGCCTGGGGCGTCTACCTGCGCCGGGCCTCGGTGCGGCTGAAGGAGGCCCGCGGCCGGGCCGAGGCGGCCAACGAGGCCAAGTCGGCCTTCCTGGCGGTGATGAGCCACGAGCTGCGCACGCCACTGAACGGCATGCTGGGCATGGCCCAGGCCCTGCGCGGCGAGGCGCTGGAGCCGCGCCAGCGCGAGCAGGTCGAGCTGATGATCGACAGCGGCGACACCCTGCTGGTGCTGCTCAACGACATTCTCGACCTGTCGAAGATCGAGGCCGGCAAGCTGGAGATCGCCCCGACGGCCGGCGACCTGGTCGGGGTCTGCGCCCGGCTGGTCGGCGGCTACCAGCCCACGGCCCGCGAGAAGGGCGTCGACCTGACCTTCACCGTGGTGGGCGCGCCGCCGCCGACCCTGCTGTTCGACGCCGTGCGGGTGCGCCAGTGCCTGGCCAACCTGCTGTCCAACGCCCTGAAGTTCACCGTCGTCGGCCGGGTCGACGTCACCCTGACCTGCGCGCCCGATCCCGCCTCCGGACGGCTGGGCGCGCGGCTGGTGGTCTCCGACACCGGCATCGGCATGAGCGCCACGACCCTGCCCCGGCTGTTTGGCGCCTTCACCCAGGCCGACGCCTCGACCACCCGCACCTTCGGCGGCACGGGGCTGGGCCTGAACATCACCCGGCGCCTGGCGCAGCTGATGGGCGGCGAGATCCTGGTCGACAGCCATGAGGGCCGGGGTTCGACCTTCACGCTGAGCTTCCTGGTCGACGCCTCGTCGGTCGAGGGCGCCGACCCGGCCACCGTCGGCTTCGGCGGGGCGCTGGACGACGCGGGCCTCTCACCGCTGCATGGCCGCCGGGTGCTGGTGGTCGACGACCACCCGGTCAACCGCCGGGTCATCAAGCTGTTCCTGGCCCCGTTCAACTGCGACCTGGTCGAGGTCGCGAACGGCCGCGAGGCTCTGGACGCGCTGGAGGCCGAGGCCTTCGACCTGGTGCTGATGGACGTCAACATGCCGGTGATGGACGGGCTGGAGGCCACCCGCCGGCTGCGGCGCGACCCGCGCTGGGCCGGCCTGCCGGTCATCGCCCTGACCGCCGACGTGATGCGCACCCAGATCGACACCTGCCTGCAGGCCGGGATGGACGCCCACGTCGCCAAGCCGATCGACCTGCGCGACCTGCTGTCGGTGATGGTCCAGGTGCTGGCGAGGGGCGGCGAGGCGGCGGTCAGGGCTGGGGCGGATAGGACGTTGGCCTAGGTCCTCCCCCTGTGGGGGAGGTGTCGGCGAAGCCGACGGTGGGGGGAGTGATACGACCTCGGCCATCCGCTGGATCGACGACCCTAAAATTCCCCCCACCGGCCTTCGGCCGCCTCCCCCAGAGGGGGAGGGCCTCGCTCAGCCCGCTCACCCCCGCGCCGCCGCCAGGCGTCGCACCGCTTCGTCCAGCGTTTCATCCGCCTTGGCGAAGCACAGGCGCAGGATGTTCCGCACCGGGGCCTCCGCGTAGAACGCCGAGACCGGGATGCTGGCCACGCCGTGGTCGCGCACCGCCCGCAGGCTGAAGGTCCGGTCGTCCTCGGTGACGCCCGAGGCCGTCAGGTCGATATTGAGGAAGTAGGTTCCGCCGCTGTCCAGCACCTGGAAGCCGGCCGCCGTCAGCCCCGCCGCCAGCCGGTCGCGCGAGCGCTGCAGGCCGGCGGGCATGGCCTCGAACCAGTCGCCGGGCTGGCTCAAGCCGAAGGCCACCGCTTCCTGCAGGTTGGGCGGGGTGGTGAAGGTCAGGAACTGGTGGGCCCCGGCCAGGGCCTTGGTCAGGGCGGGGGCGGCGCACAGGAAGCCGACCTTCCACCCTGTCATGCCGAACATCTTCCCGGCCGAGCCGATCTTCACCGTCCGTTCGCGCATGCCCGGATAGCTGATCAGGGAACGGTGCGCGCGGCCGTCGAACACCACGGCCTCCCAGACCTCGTCGCAGACGGCGATCACGTCGTGGCGGACGCAGAACTCGGCCAGCAGGGCCAGGTCCTCGTCGGGCGTGACGACGCCGGCCGGATTGAGCGGGGTGTTGAGCACCACCAGCCGCGTCCGCTCGCTGAACGCCGCCTCCAGCATCGCCCGGTCGAACCGCCAGTGGGGCGGCGTCAGGCGCACCAGTTTCGGCACGCCGCCGGCCCGCTTCACCATCGGCAGGTAGGCGTCGTAAAGCGGCTGGAACAGCACCACCTCGTCGCCGGGCGAGATCAGGCTGAGGAACGCCGCCGCCAGGGCCTCGGTGGCGCCGGAGGTGACGGTGACCTCGGTCTCCCAGTCGAGGTCCAGGCCCTGGGTGCGGCCGTAATGGTCAGTCACCGCCTGGCGCAGGGCCGGCAGGCCGCGCATCGGCGGGTACTGGTTCGTCCCGGTCAGCAGCGCCTCGCCGGCCTTCTGGCGCAAGAGCAGCGGCCCCGGATCGTCGGGAAAGCCCTGGCCCAGATTGATCGCCCCGGTCTGGCGGGCCAGGCCGCTCATCTCCTCGAAGATCGTGGTGGGCAGGTCGGCATAGACGGGGTGAACCATGGCGCGGGGATCTCCTCGACGCTTGCCTAGCATAGGCTTGCTCGGCGGGGAGGGGCATGGCGATACTTTGGCATGCGCATCGTCCCTCCCCCTCGTGGGGAGGGTGGCGGCGAAGCCGACGGGTGGGGGCCGGTGCAGGGCGTTATTGGGGCGGTGAAGCCCC
>NZ_AKKF01000312.1 GCF_000281955.1 Caulobacter sp. AP07
GGCGGCCGCCGGGTGGAGCCGCACCTGATCGAACTGGTGCAGGACCGCGAAGGCAAGGTGATCTTCCGCGCCGACAAGCGCGACTGCGTGCGCTGCAACGCCGGCTTCAACGGCGACGAGAGCCCGCGCATCCCGGCCCTGGGCGAACAGGTCATGGATCCGATCACCGCCTACCAGGTCACCTCGATGCTGCAGGGCGTGGTCCAGCGGGGCACCGCCGCCCAGGCCAGCTCGCTGGGCTATCCGCTGGCCGGCAAGACCGGCACCACCAACGAGTACCGCAGCGCCTGGTTCATGGGCTATTCGCCCAACCTGGTGGTCGGGGTGTTCATCGGCTTCGACGACAACCGCTCGTTGGGCGAAGGCGAGACCGGCGCCACGGGGCCGGTGCCGATCTTCATGGACTTCATGCGCGAGGCCCTGAAGGGCCAGCCGAAGACCGAGTTCAAGGCTCCGAAGAACGCCAAGTTCGTGATGGTCCGCGGCGTCCGCGAGGCTTTCCGTCCCGGCACTGAGCCCAAGGTCGTGGTTCCGACCATTCCCACGGGTCCCCAGCCCTACGGCGACGCCTGGCCCGGCGGGCAGATCGGCCCGGCGCCGGGCGCGCCCAAGCCGCCGACCACGGCTCCCGACATCAGCGGGCTCTACTAAATCCAGTCGGTGATTGCGCCGACTCCGGGCGCGGGCTATGTCCCGCGCCCTTCAACACTGTCACGGAGCTACGTGATGAGACCGGATGTCGAGGCCTCAGCGGCTGACATCGAGCAGTCCGTAGGACTGCTCAGGAGGCGTCTTTGACTGGGATGTCGCCCTACGCAAACTGGATGAACTGAACGCCCGGGTCGAAGACCCGACCCTCTGGGACCGGCCTTCCGAGGCCCAGGCGGTGTCGCGCGAGCGCGCCGCCCTGGCTGCTCGCGTCGAAGCCGTGCAGGTCCTGGAAACCGGGCTGAAGGACGCCCTGGAATATGCCGAGCTGGCCGACATGGAGGGCGACGACGCCCTGCTGGACGACGCTCGCGCCCAGCTCAAGGCGCTGAAGGAGACGGCCGGCCGCGCCGAGCTGGAGGCCCTGCTTTCGGGCGAGGCCGACGGCAACGACAGCTATGTCGAAATCAACTCCGGGGCCGGCGGCACCGAGTCCTGCGACTGGGCGGGCATGCTGCTGCGCATGTACAGCCGCTGGGCCAACGCCCACAAGATGACCGTCGAGCTGGTCGAAGAGACCTCGGGCGACCAGGTCGGCATCAAGTCGGCGACCTTGCTGATCAAGGGGACCAACGCCTATGGCTGGCTGAAGACCGAGGCGGGCGTCCACCGCCTGGTGCGCATCAGCCCCTATGACGCCGCCGCCAAGCGCCACACCAGCTTTGCCTCGGTCTGGGTCTATCCGGTGGTCGACGACGCCATCGAGATCGACATCAACCCGTCCGACGTGCGGACCGACACCTACCGGGCCTCCGGCGCGGGCGGCCAGCACATCAACAAGACCGACTCGGCGGTGCGCCTGACGCACATCCCGACCGGCATCGCGGTGGCCTGCCAGGCGGGCCGTTCGCAGCATCAGAACCGCGAGGAGGCGTGGAAGATGCTGCGGGCCCGGCTCTACGAGGCCGAGCTGCAACGCCGCGAAGCCGCGCAGCAGGCGCTGGAAGACCAGAAGACCGACATCGGCTGGGGTCACCAGATCCGCAGCTACGTTCTGCAGCCCTACCAGATGGTCAAGGACCTGCGGACCAATGTCGAGACGTCCGACACTCAGGGCGTGCTGGACGGCGACCTGGACGAGTTCATGGGCGCGTCCCTGGCCCAGCGGGTCGGGGCGACGCGGGACGCCTAGCCGGGCGTCCCTGAAAAGCAAAACGCCCCGGAGCGATCCGGGGCGTTTTTTGTTTCAGCCGGCGGGCTTGGTTTCCAGGACCGGGGGAGCCGCCAGGGCTTGTTGCGGCGCGGGCGCCGACTGCGGCGGCGCGGCCGGGCGCTGGAACTTCAGGCTGCGGCCCTGGAAGAAGGCCCCGGTTTCCATGGCCAGTTGCTCATGGGTGATGTCGCCGTCGATATAGGCGGTGCCGTACAGGCGCACCTGCTTGGCGGTGAGCGCGCCGACCACGCGGCCGCGCACCTCGACCGCTTCGGCGTAGATCGAGCCTTCGACATGGCCGGTCTCGCCGACCGTCAGGCGACCGACGCGGACGTCGCCGCGCACCACGCCGTCGATCTGCAGCTCCCCGTCGCCGGTGATGCCGCCTTCGATGGTGATGTCGGGGGAAATCAGCGAAGCCACTTTGGGCGGAGCCTTTCGAGCAGCGTCGGAGGAGGGGAGCTGTGACATGGGCAGCGGCTCGATGCGGGCCGGTCCCTTGGACGCCTTAGCTTGCTTGCTGAACATACTCACCAGCCTTCAAGAAACGGTTCGGGTTCTGAGCCCGGCCGTTGACCCATACTTCGTAGTGCAGATGCGGACCGGTCGAGCGACCCGTCGAGCCCATGGCTCCGACGCGCTGACCGATCGCCACGCGCTGGCCGACCTTGACCGAAGCGGCCTGCAGGTGGGCGTAGCGGGTCTTGAAACCGTTGCCGTGGTCGATCTCGACCACGTTGCCGTAGCCCGAGCGCACGCCGGTGAACGAGATGACGCCCGGGGCCGTGGCCATGATCGGCGTGTAGAAGGCGCCGGGGAAGTCGAGGCCCGAATGGAAGGCCGGGCGATGGGTGAAGGGGTCGAACCGCACGCCGTAGCTGCTGCTCAGGGCCGGATTGGTGGTCGGCCGGTAGAAGGGCAGCTTCTGCGAGGCGGCGCTCAACTGCCGCATGTCCGACATGTCGTTGGCGGCGTGCTGGATGCGGCCGGCGAACTCTTCGTCGACGTCGAGGATGGCGGCCAGGGCGCGGGGGTCCTTGGCCTCGATCAGCGGGCCGCCCAGCGAACCGCCGCCGCCACCGCGCGTGAAGCCGCCGGCGTCGAGCCCGGCCATGCGCATCGCGGCGCGAAGGCGTTCGGCCCGGGTGTTGGCGAAGGTCTCGGCGGCGTCGATCAGGCGTTCCTGGTCCATCCGCGTGGCCTGGATGCGTTCGACCGGCGAGGCGCCCGGCAGGCGCGGCTTGGCGGTCTGCAGGGCCTGGGCGGCGCCGGGCACGCCGCGGAAGTCGCTGACCAGCAGGGCGAGGGCGGCGTGGCGCTTCTCGACCGAGGCGGCCAGTTCGTCCAGCGAGCCGCTGCTGGCCGACAGCTGGGCGACAGCGCTGTTCAGGCGCGCCTGGCGGTCGGCGTTGAGGCGCTCGTAATAGGCCTTCTGCTTGATGACCATCTGGTCGGTCGAGCTGACCGACAGGGCGCTGACCATCATCGCGGCGGTGCAGACGCCCATCCACAGGGCGGCGCCGGCGACGACCGTGGCGCACATCAATTGCTTGCCGGTCGAGAACACGTAACCACGCATCTCGCCGCCCGAACGCACGTAGAGATGGCGTTCCGGGAACAATTCTTCCAGGGATTGCCGCAGTCGCTTGAAGCGTGTGATCGCCATCGGCCTAGGAAACCCCCGTTTTCAAGGTCCCGGCGATATGCAACGAGAATGCGGAAACGCGCAAGACACTTCGCGCCGAGTAACGGCGCGTGGCTAGGCTTTCATCATCTGATTCAACCGGTACCGTGTTCTTTGCCCGTCGGCCATCGCCTGAGCGTCTCAGTGTTGCGATAAACGCACGGCTGAGGCGCGAAAACCACACCACCCTGCCGCGCCTATTTCAGCGCCCGCGCCGCGGTCAGCACCGCCTTGATGTGGTTGGGCACCTTCACCTTGCGCCAGGTCTGGCGGACCACGCCTTCGCGGTCGATCAGGAAGGTCGAGCGGTCAATGCCCATGTACTTGCGGCCGTACATGCTCTTCTCGACCCAGGCGCCATAGGCCTCGACGATCTCGCCGGTCGCATCCGCGGCCAATTCCACGGTCAGGTCGTGCTTCTTGCGGAACTTGCCGTGCGAGACGGCGCTGTCCTTGGACACCCCGACGATCACCGCCCCGACCTTGGCGAACTCCTCGACCTCGGCCGAAAACTGCAGGGCCTCCGACGTGCAGCCGGCCGTGTCGTCCTTGGGATAGAAATAGAGCACGACGTTCTTGCCCTTCAGGCTCGAAAGGCTGACGCGGCCGGTGTCGGTGGCCAGGTCGAAGTCGGGGGCCTTGTCGCCGGATTCAAGCATCTGTTTCTCTCTCCACATTCCCTGTCATCCCGGGCCAGCGCGCGGCGCGCCGATCCGGGATGACACCTTATGGTCAGACCGGCTTGACCAGCACGATCTTCTTCTTGCCCGCCGCCAGCTTGACGACGCCGTCGACCAGTTCGGCCGAGGTCACGACGCGGTTGGCGTCGGGCTCGGCCTTGTCGTTGACCTTCAGGCCACCGCCCTGGGCCAGACGGCGAGCCTCGCCGCGCGAGGCGGCCAGGCCGGCGTCGGCGACCAGGTTGGCCAGCACGATCCCGGCGTCGAGGTCGGCGGCCGGAACCTCGAAGGTCGGCAGGTCGGCCGAGACCTGGCCCTGCTCGAAGGCTTTCTCGGCCGCGGCGCGCGCCGACTGGGCCGCCTCGACGCCATGCGCCATCCGCGTCGCCTCGTCGGCCAGCACCTTCTTGGCGTCGTTGATCTGGGCGCCGGGCAGGGCCTCCAGCCGGGTGATCTCGTCCAGCGGCAGGTCGGTGAACAGCTTGAGGAACCGGCCGACGTCGGCGTCCTCGGTGTTGCGCCAGAACTGCCAGTAGTCGTAGGGGCTCAGCTGTTCGGCGTTCAGCCACACCGCGCCCGACATGGTCTTGCCCATCTTGGCGCCCGAGGCGGTGGCCAGCAGCGGGGTGGTCAGGCCGAAGGCGGCCTTCTGGTCCACCCGCCGGGTCAGCTCGACGCCGTTGAGGATGTTGCCCCACTGGTCCGAGCCGCCCATCTGCAGCACGCAGCCGTGGGCGCGGTTCAGCTCCAGGAAGTCGACCGCCTGCATCAGCATGTAGTTGAATTCGAGGAAGGTCATCGGCTGCTCGCGCTCGAGTCGCAGCTTGACCGAGTCGAAGGCCAGCATCCGGTTGACCGTGAAGTGCACGCCGTAGTCGCGCAGGAACTGCACGTAGCCGAACTTGCTGAGCCAGACGTCGTTGTCGACCATGATGGCGTCGGTCGGCCCGTCGCCGAAGGTCAGGAACCTGGCGAACACCTGCTTGATGCCGGCGATATTGGCGGCGATGTCGGCGTCCGACAGCAGCTTGCGGCTCTCGTCCTTGCCGGTCGGGTCGCCGACCTTGGTGGTGCCGCCGCCCATCAGCACGATCGGCTTGTGGCCGGCCTGCTGCAGGCGGCGCAGCATCATGATCTGGATCAGCGAGCCGACGTGCAGGCTGGGCGCGGTGGCGTCGAAGCCGATATAGGCGGTGACGATCCCGCCGGCCGCCGCCGCGTCCAGTTCGTCGGGGTGGGTGATCTGGTGGATGTAGCCGCGCGCCTGCAGGGTCTGGAGGAATTCCGACTTGAAGGGCGTGGCGGCGGACATGGATCGACTCTCTGGCTTCGACTGTATTTCAGGCGTCCGCGCGTCTAGCACGGGCGGGGCGGGATGTGGCGAGGGTTTCATCGGCAGGTCTCCTGGTTGGGGGCCGGAGACGCTCGCTGAAGTCTGACGCGTCGCCGGAGGGGCGGGCGCATCGACGTGATCGGTCGGCCTCCCGCTAGGACAGCGGGCGGTAATAGGCGCGGGCGATGAGGCGCGAGACGATCATGGGGCCTAGCTACCCGCCGCGACCCATGGCAGTCAACCAGACCATGCGTATCCTGGGATTCATGACCGGCACCTCGCTCGACGCGGTCGACATGGCGGTGCTCGAGACCGACGGCGAGGAGGTCCAGGCCTTCGGCCCGGCCGGCGAGCGCAAGCTGCGCGAGGCGACCCGCGACCTGCTGCTGAAGGCCACCGACATCGCCCGGGCATGGCCGCGCGGCGCGCCCGAGCCGGCGATCTTCGCGGAGGCGCGGCGGGCTGTCGCCGACGAGCACCTGCACGCCGCCGAGAGCTTCATCGCCGAGCACGGCCTGGCCTGGGGCGATTTCGACCTGCTGGGCGTGCATGGCCAGACGGTGCTGCACGAGCGGCCGACCGCCGAGCGTGTTGGCCGCACCGTGCAGTTGCTCGACGCCGAACGGCTGGCCAAGGCCTGCGGCCGGCCGGTGGCCTTCGACTTCCGCACCGCCGACGTGGCGGCCGGCGGGGAGGGGGCGCCGCTGGCCCCGGTCTATCACGCGGCCCGGGCCCGGGCCTCGGGCCTCTTGGCCCCGGTGGCGGCGCTGAACCTGGGCGGGGTGGCCAATGTCACCTTCGTGCGGCCGCCCTCCACGGGATTGGGGGGCGATCTGCTGGCCTTCGACACTGGGCCCGCCAACGGCATGATCGACCTGGTGGTCCAGGCGCGCGGGGCCGGGCGGTTCGACGCGGGCGGGGCGCTGGCCAGGGCTGGGACGGTCGACCAGGCCGTGCTCGCCGCCCTGCTGGCGCGGCCCTATTTCGCAACCCGGCCGCCCAAGTCGCTGGACCGTTTCGACTTTCCGATCGAGAGCGTCGATGGCCTGTCGCTGGAGGACGCCGCCGCTACCCTGACGGCCTTCACCGTCGCCAGCGTGGCGCGGGCCTATGACTGGCTGCCTGTCGAGGAGCGACCGAAACAGCTGATCGTCGCCGGCGGCGGGCGGCACAACGGCTACATGATGCAGGGGCTTTCGCAGGCGTTGGCCGGCGTCTCCGAGGTGGTGTCGGCCGACGACCTGGGCTGGCGCGGCGATGCGATCGAGGCCGAGGCCTTCGCGTTCCTGGCGGCGCGCACGGCGCGGGGCCTGCCGATCAGCTTCCCGGGGACGACGGGGGTGGCGAGCCCGATGACGGGCGGACGGATCGTTCGGCCTTAGCAAGGCAGGTCCTCCCCCTTTGGGGGAGGCGGCCGAAGGCCGGTGGGGGGAGGTTTGGGGTCCTTGATCCGGGTGGTCATCGGCCGATCACTCCCCCCT
>NZ_AKKF01000313.1 GCF_000281955.1 Caulobacter sp. AP07
CCCCCCGGCCAATGGCTGCGGGCCCGGCGCGGGGCGCTGGGCCTGGCGGTCGCCGGCCTCGCCCTGATCGTGGGAGGTCTGGCCTGGGGCCTGGTGTTCCCGATTTCCAAGGAGCTGTGGACCAGCAGCTTCGTCCTGCTGTCGACCGGCGTCGCCCTGGTGCTGCTGGCCGGCCTGCACCAGGCGCTGGACGTCAAGGGCTGGAAGCCGCCAGGCGCGGGCTTCCTGACCGACTTCGGGATCAACGCGATCTTCGCCTACGCCCTGCACATGCTGGCCTCGATCATGCTGACCGCCCACATCCTGAAGATCCCCTACGCCTGGGCGACCCCGCTGGTCGGCGACAAGACCGCCGCCCTGATCCCCGTGGCGGTGTTCGTCGGCCTGATCTGGATGGTGCTGGCCTACATGCGCAAGCGCGGCTGGGTGGTGAAGGTCTAGGCGTTCCTCGGCCAGGTCTTGCGGCCGGCCAGTTGCAACGCCAGGGCCACCACGGCGCAGGCCGCGCCCAGGGCAGCGACCGCCGTCCAACCGCCGAGGTTCCACGCCGTGGTCGCCCCCGCCGAACCCGCCGCGCCGCCCAGGAACATCACGCCCATGAAGATGGTGTTGATCCGGGCCCGGGCTTCGGGACGCAGGGCGTAGACCAGATGCTGGTTGGAGATCAGCGCGCCCTGCACCGCGAAATCGAGCAGCACGACACCGACGACCAGGCCGGGAATGGAATTCCACAGGCCGAAGATCAGCCAGGCTGCCACGCACAGCCCCGCCCCCAGCAGGATGACCAGGTGCGGTCCGCGCCGGTCTGCGATGCGCCCGGCCAGGGGCGCGGCCAGGATGCCGACGGCGCCGACGACTCCGAACAGGCCCGCCACGTCGGCCCCCAGGCCAAAGCGCGGCTCGTTCAGATGCAGGGCCAGGATGGTCCAGAAGGCGGTGAAGCCGGCGAAGATCATCGCCTGGGTGAAGGCCGCCCGGCGCAGGGTCGGGAACTCCAGCCACAGGCCGCCCAGCGACTTCAGCAGCGGGCCGTAGCGCAGGCCGCCGCCGGGCGCGCTGCGCGGCAAGGCGAAGGCCATCAGGGCGCAGGCGGCCAGGGCCATGGGCGCGCCCAGCCAGAACATCTCGCGCCAGCCCCAGTGGGTCGCCACGAAACCCGCCAGGGTGCGGCTGAACAGGATGCCGCACAGTAGGCCCGCCATCACCGCGCCGATCGTCGCGCCGCGTTTTTCGGGGCTCGAGAGGTGGGCCGCGAACGGCACGATCTGCTGGGCGACCGTGGCGCTGAAGCCGACCAGGAGCGAGGCCAGGATGATCAGGCCGACGCTCGGCGCCAGCGCCGCCGCGACAAGCCCGGCCGCCAGGATCAGGAACTGGAGCACGATGACCCGGCGCCGTTCCAGCAGGTCGCCGAGCGGCACCAGGAGGAACAGGCCCAGGGCGTAGCCCAGCTGGGTCGCGGTCGGGATGAAGCCGGCCAGGGCCTGGCCCGGGAAGTCGGCCTCGATGACGCCCAGCATCGGCTGGTTGTAATAGATGTTGGCGACGCCGACCCCGGTGGCGATCGACATGGCCAGGGTCAGGCCCCGGCCGAGGCTTTTCGGTTCCGCCTCCAGGACGACGATCTTTTCGAGAGGACTCATACGCTACTCCATCGCCGGGCCGCGACACGCCCGAGCGTGGCCATAGGTTGGCGCTTGAACGCTTGTACGCAAGCGCCGTGGAGCGTCGTCGACCCTAGATCGCCACGCCGCGCAGCAGCTTGGGCAGGTCCCCCACCCCGCCGCCGGCCTCGTGCATGAAGAACCGCCGGGCCGGGGCGATGCGGTTGACCGCCGCCATGCCCACCCCGCGCGCCAGGCGCAACAGCGGGTTGTCGTTGGAGAACAGGCGCACGAAGCCGTCGAAGGCCAGGGCGTTGGAGACGTTGTCGAACCGCCGCCAGCGGGCGTAGCGCTCCAGGGTCGCCTCGGCCCCGATGTCCTCGCCGTTGCGCAGGGCTTCCACCACCACCTCGGCCAGGGCGGCGGCGTCCTTGAGGCCCAGGTTCAGCCCCTGGCCGGCGATCGGGTGCACGCCGTGGGCGGCGTCGCCGATCAGGGCCAGGCGCGGGGCGACCAGCCGCTCGGCCAGCGACAGCGACAGCGGATAGACGAAGGTCGGGCCGGCCATCTCGACCGTCCCCAGGAACTCGCCGAACCGTCGCATCAGGTGGGCGTGGAAGGCCTCCGGCGAGGCGTTGCGCAGCGCCTCGGCCCGGTCGGTGCTCTCGGTCCAGACCAGGCTGGCGCGATTGTCCGTCAGCGGAAGGATGGCGAACGGGCCGCCGGGCAGGAAATATTCGTGGGCCACGCCCTGGTGCGGATGCTGCATGCGCACGGTCGCGACCACCCCGCTCTGGCCATAGCTCCAGCCGATGTCGCCGATGCCCGCGGCCTTGCGCAGCACCCCGAAGCGACCCTCGGCGCTGACCACCAGCGGGGCCGACAGGGTGCGGCCGTCGGTCAGGGTCAGGGTCGCGCCGGCGGCGGCGACCTCCAGCCCCTTGGCGCCGGCCGGGGCCAGCACGGTGATGTTCTTGTCGATCACCGTCCGGGCCAGGGCGGCGCGGATCTGGCGGTTCTCGATCAGGTAGCCCAGCGGTTCGCCGTGCGAGCGGTCGGCGATCTCGCCGCTGTCGAAGCGCAGAAAGAACGGCGACGGCCCGCCGGTGCTCGGGCCCGGCGCCTTGCCGTCGGTGACCAGGATCTGCTCGATGCGCTGGGCGTGCGGGGCCAGGGCTTCGCCCGCTCCGATCGCCCGCCACTGGCGAAACGACGAATAGGCGATGGCCGAGGAACGCCCGTCGAAGGTGTCGGCCAGCTGGGCGTCGAACGGCTGCGGATCGACCAGCAGCGGCTTGACCCCGGCCGAGGCCAGGGCGAGCGCCAGGGTGGTTCCGGCCATGCCGGCTCCGGCGATGATGACGTCGGCGTCGTGGTCGCGCATGGCGGGATATGGCGCTGGGGAGGGGGCGGTGTCCAGAGCGCCGTGGACGAAACCCCCTCAGTCGCTACGCGACAGCTCCCCCAAAGGGGGAGCATCTGGCGCGATCAAATCCTCCCCCTTTGGGGGAGGTGGCCCAGAGGGCCGGAGGGGGTCTGCCGAGCCGGCCGCCTACTGCGGCAGCGGCCGGGGCTTCCGGTCCTCGCCGATCGCCACGAAGGTGAACACGCCCTGCGTCACCTTGTGGGCCTGCTCGCCGTCGCGGCGGCGGCGCCAGGCTTCGACCTCGACCTTCAGCGAGGTGCGACCCACGTGGACGACCTTGGCGAACAGGCTGACCTCGTCGCCGACGAACACCGGGCTGATGAAGGTCATGCCGTCGATGGCGATGGTGGCGCAGCGGCCGGCCGCGCGGTGAAAGGCGATCGAGGCCGCCGCCAGGTCCATCTGCGACAGCAGCCAGCCGCCGAAGATGTCGCCCTCGGGATTGGTGTCGGACGGCATGGCGATGGCCCGCAGCACCGGGGCCTCGTGCGGCCATTCCAGCGCTTCCCAGGCCTTGGCCAGGGACTCGGCGCGTTGCAGGGAGGAGAGTTCGTCGGGCATGGGACCAGCGTTTTCGAGCGAAGTGGCTACCGGTTCGCGTGAAGAAACCGCGACAAACGAAAAGTCTAGTGGCCGCCGGAGCCTTCGTAGACCCCCGGGGCCAGCAGTTCGCTCTCGTCGTGACCGGCGGCGGTGGTGGCGACGAAGCGGCGGTCGCAATAGGGGCAGTCGACGAAACCGGCCGCGCCCATCTCCAGCCAGACGCGCGGATGGCCCAGGGCCCCGCCGACGCCGTCGCAGGCGATGCGGTGCGAGCGGACCATGACGGTCTCGGGCGCGGGACCGGCGCCAACCTCCGTGACGACGGGCTCCATGGCGGTGGGGGCGGTGGACACCGCGGTCTTGGCCTTGCGCGCCATGTTGGTAAAACCCTTGAATTCCAGACGCGGCCTTGGCGTGGCGGCGATGCAGGCATACCTATGCGACCTGTCGCGCCGCCGTCAATTCACGCCGCGCGTTCCTTTCTCTATTGTCCCGCCATCCCTGCGTTGGGGGACCCATCTGGACGTTCCATGGACCTGCCCGCCTACGCGATCGAGGCCGAAGGCCTGTTCAAGACCTATCCCGCCAGCAAGACCGCGCCACAGAAGCTGGCGCTCAACGGCATTGACCTGAAGGTGCCGCGCGGCTCGATCTTCGGCCTGCTGGGCCCGAACGGCGCGGGCAAGTCGACCTTCATCAACATCCTGGCCGGCCTGACCCGCAAGAGCAGCGGCACGGTGCGGATCTGGGGCCGCGATATCGACGAGCGCCCCCGTGACGCCCGCGCCGCGATCGGCGTGGTGCCGCAGGAACTGGCCGCCGACGTGTTCTTCACGCCGCGCGAGTCGCTGGAGGTCCAGGCCGGCTTCTACGGCGTGCCCAAGAACGAGCGCCGCACCGACGAACTGCTCAACGCCCTGGGCCTGGGCGACAAGGCCGACGCCTATGTCCGCCAGCTGTCGGGCGGCATGAAGCGCCGCCTGATGGTGGCCAAGGCCATGGTCCACATGCCGCCGGTGCTGATCCTCGACGAGCCGACCGCCGGGGTCGACGTCGAGCTGCGCCGCCAGCTGTGGAGCTATGTGACCGGCCTCAACCAGCTGGGGGTGACCATCGTCCTGACCACCCACTATCTGGAGGAAGCCCAGGAGCTGTGCGACCAGATCGCCATCGTCAATCGCGGCGAGGTGGTGGTCAACGAGCCGACGGCGACCCTGCTTCAGCGCATGGACATCCGCAACGTGGTGGTGACGCCGGAAGAGCCGGTGACCGTCGCCCCCCTGCTGCCGGGCTTTGAGACCAAGCTGCGCGGGGCCGGGGCGTTCTCGGTGTCCTACCGCACGGGCCAGTCCAGCGTCGAACAGGTGCTGGCGGCGGTGCGCGCCGAGGGGCTGAAGATCAAGGACATCGCCACCGAGGACCCGGACCTGGAGGACGTGTTCGTGTCGCTGACCTATGGCGATCCGAACGCCAAGGATCCGCTGAAGACCTGAACTTGCCCCCACCTGGCGGCTTCGCCGCCTGTCCGCCCCCATAGGGGGCGGAGCTCGCGATTCTTCCCCCTATGGGGGAAGACGGCCGAAGGCCCGTAGGGGCAAGTGCTCGCCGCTAGGGCAGCGCCCGCACGAACGCCCGCACCACCGTCGCCGAATTATCCGCCGCGAAGCGCAGGAAGATCGGGAACTGGTTCCCCGCCGGGTCGCCGCCGGCCAGGTCCGACAGGCTGCGGAAGGCGATGAACGGCGTCCGGTTGACATAGGCCACCTGGGCGACGGCGGCGCTTTCCATGTCCAGCACCCGGGCCCCGAACACGTCGTGGGCGTATTGCCGGAAGGCGGCGTTGTCGACGAACACCGGGCCCGAGCCGCCCACGCCGCCGACCACCACCTTGGGCGGCTTGGTCAGGCACTGGTCGGCGGCGCAGCGTTGCAGCTTCAGCCCGGCGACGCTGGTCCGCGCCACCGCCAGCATCGCCGCGTCGACCGGGAAGGCCTTCAGGGGCTCAGGGTTAGCCGGATCGCGATGCACCGTGACCTCGCGCGGATACATCATGCCGAAATTCGCCCGGCCGTCGGTCAGGCCCGGGGTCGGGGCGAAGCCGCCCGGGACCTCGCGGGCATAGGCCATCTCCGACGACTGCACCCAGCTGTCGGGGGCCACCACGTCGCCGACCTCCAACTCCGGATCGGCCCCGCCGGCCACGCCGGAGAACACGATGCGCTCGATCCTGAAGCGGTCGAGGCCCGCCTGGGTGGTCATGGCGGCGTTGACCATGCTGACGCCGCTGAGAAACAGCACCACCGGCTTGCCCTCCAGCGCGCCGATCACGAACCGCGTGCCGGCGGCGGTGTATTCCCGCTTGTCGACAGTGGCCGCCTCCAGGGCCGCCATCTCGGGCGGGAAGGCGCTGATCACCGCCGTGCGCGGCGACGCGTCCAGCAGTTCGGCGGCCAGGACGGGAGCGGGCGCGAGCGCCAGCAGCAGGAGCGTCAGGAACAGGCGCATGGCGGACTTTCGAAGTGGTGGCGATTCGCCGCCACCCTAGCGGCGACCCGGCCGTCGAGGCGAGCCCGCTGCGCCTTTCGTCGCCAGGTCCGACCGGAACGCCCGGGATCGGGCGCCGCGAGGCTCCGTCCAGGCGTCGGCCAAGTTTGCCGATTGCGCCGCGCGCCGCGCCGGTCAATTTTCTCCGCCGGTTTTTCGAGTTGGGGTCGGCATGCGCGCACTGTGGTTTTCGCTTCTCATGGCCCTGGCCATCGCATTGGGCCTGGGCGGCGCCGCCCAGGCCAAGCCGCTGCCTATTAAGGTGGTAATCGTCACCACCTTCGAGATCGGAGCCGACACCGGCGACTTCGCCGGCGAGTTCCAGCCCTGGGTCGAAGGCTGGCCGCTGAAGCACCAGATCACCATCCCCGGCGTCCGCCACGTGGCCCGCTATTCCGACGACGGCGTGCTGGCCATCGTCAGCGACATGCGCGGCCGCGCCCGCGAGAGCGTCGCCGCCCTGATCCTCTCGAACCAGTTCGACCTGTCCAAGGCCTACTGGATCGTCAGCGGCATCGCCGGGGTCGACCCCGCCGCCGCCTCGGTCGGCAGCGCCGCCTGGGCGAAATACGTGGTCGACGCCGATCCGATCTACGAGGTCGACGACCGCGAAATTCCGGCCGACTGGCCCTATGGCCTCTATGCGAACGACGCCGAACGCCCGAACGTCAAGGGCAAGGCCGAAGGCTCCAGCGCCATGGTCTGGACGCTGGACGCCGGCCTGGTCGACTGGGCCTACGGCCTGACCCGCGACGTCAAGCTGCCCGACTCCGCCGCCCTGCAAGGCCTGCGCGGCGGCTATAAGGGCGAGCCCCTGGCGCAACGGCCGCCGTTCGTGCTGGTGGGCGACGCCCTGGGCACGGTGCGGTTCTGGCACGGCGCGCGCCGCACCCAGTGGGCCCGCGACTGGGTCAAGCTGTGGACCGACGGGGCCGGAACCTTCACCATGACCGACTGCGAAGACCAGGGAATCCTCGACGTGCTCGACGCCCATGCCGCCGGCGGCAAGATCGACCGCCGCCGCGTGCTGGTGCTGCGCACCGCCAGCAACTATTCGCGCCCGCCGCTGGACCAGCCGACCTTCCCGCGCGTGTTCCACGACGAGGGCGCGGCCGCGGCCTTCGCCGCCACCTTCCGGGTCGGCGGCGTGGTGGCGCGCGAACTGACCACGCACTGGGACCGCTACGCGACCGCCCTTCCCAACACCGCCTCGACCGGCCGGAGCCAATAGCCATGCTCGATCGCTTCTTCGGCCTCAAGGCCCAGGGCACCGACGTCCGCACCGAGGTGCTGGCCGGCGTCACCACCTTCATGACCATGGCCTATATCGTGGTGGTCAACCCGGCGATCCTCGGCGAGGCCGGCATGCCGGTGGCCGCCGTGGCCGCCGCCACCTGCCTGGCGGCCGGCTTCGGCTCGATCCTGATGGGACTGATCGCCAACTACCCCCTGGCCCTGGCCCCGGGCATGGGGCTGAACGCCTATTTCACCTACACCGTGGTCAAGGGCATGGGCGTGCCGTGGGAGGTGGCGCTGGGCTGCGTCTTCCTGTCGGGCGTCGCCTTCCTGATCCTCACCCTGGCCGGGGTGCGCCAGATGATCGTCGGGGCGATCCCCAAGCCGCTGTTCTCGGCCGTCGCCGCCGGGGTCGGGCTGTTCATCGCCTTCATCGGCCTGAAGGAGGCCGGCATCATCGTCGCCAGTCCCGCCACCACCGTGGCCCTGGGCGACCTGACCACCCCGACCGCCGCCGTCGCCATCATGGGCCTGGTCCTGATCGCCGTGCTGCAGGCCTGGCGGGTCAAGGGCGCGATCCTGATCGGCATCCTGCTGGCCACCGCCGCCGGCTGGGCCCTGGGCCTGGCCAAGATCGTCCCGGCCACCTCCAGCCTCGCCGACCTGACCGCCACGGCCTTCAAGATGGACGTCATGGGGGCGTTCAACCTCAAGGGCGGCCTCGGTTTGGCCATGCTCGAGATCATCTTCGTCTTCCTGTTCGTCGACCTGTTCGACAATGTCGGCACCCTGGTGGCGGTGACCAAGAAGGCCGGGCTGCAGGCGCCGGACGGCTCGATCCCACGCCTCAACCGCATCCTGCTGGCTGATTCGGCGGCGACCATGGTCGGGGCCGCGGCCGGCACCAGCACCGTGGTCAGCTATATCGAGAGCGCCTCGGGCGTCACGGCCGGCGGCCGCACCGGCCTGACGGCGGTGGTGGTCGGCGTCCTGTTCCTGGTCACCCTGTTCTTCGCGCCCCTGGTCCAGGCCATCCCGGCCGCCGCCACCGCCCCGGCCCTGATCCTGGTCGGCGCGCTGATGGTCGGCAGCCTGACCGACATCGACTGGGCCGACCCGACGGTGGCGATCCCGGCCTTCCTGACCCTGATCACCATCCCGCTGACCTTCTCGATCGCCAACGGCCTGGCGTTCGGCATCACCAGCTACGCGGTGCTGCGGCTGCTGACCGGCAAGATCGGCAAGGGCGACTGGCTGCTGCTGGTCCTGGCGGCCCTGTTCGTCCTGCGTTTCGTCTATCTGGCGAAAGGCTGACAAGACCCGTTTGCGCCGGCGCGGCCTTTCGGCTAAGACCGCGCTTCCGCAAGGCGGAAGCACCCGTAGCTCAGCTGGATAGAGCGTTGCCCTCCGAAGGCAAAGGTCACACGTTCGAATCGTGTCGGGTGCGCCATTGCCTCTTTTAGGTCCTCGAAAGACGAGAAAACCGAAAAGAGACAATTAGTTAGTGGCGTTCTAAATCCTGTTTCCCGGCCATAGGCAAGCCGCCTTGGGAACACGAGTTTGCCACCAAAGACCTCTCCCCGGGCGCCTCTGAATTCCAGAGAATACAAGGGTTTGCGAGAAACCTAAGCGCAGTTCTAACTGCCCGCGGCGCCGGCGTCGGAACCGGGTAGCCGAGGTTTGATCTAGGCCCAGTGGCTGGTGTCGATCATGTGGTGGGCGCTGGCGGTGACGCCGGTCAGGGTGATGGTGTCGCCCATCGAGAAGGTGAACACCGCGTCGGCCCCCACCTGGGTCACGGTCCAGGTCACCCCGGTTCCAGCATAGCCGCTGAGGTCGAGAACATCGCCTTCGCCGTGGGCGTCGAAATCGGTGATCCGGTCCGCGCCCGAGCCGTAGTTGAAGGCGAAGGTGTCGTTGCCCGGGCCACCGGTCAGGGTGTCGGCGCCCGTCCAGCCAAACAGCACGTCGCCGCCCGCCCCGCCGTCGAGGATGTCGTCACCGCCCCGGCCGTTGATCACGTCGACTCCGGCCCCGCCGACCAGGGCGTTGAGCTGGCCGTCGCCCGACAGGGTGTTGCCGAAGGCGTTGCCGGCGAACACGTGCTCGATGCCGCTCAGGGTGTCGGTTCCGGCCCCGCCGGTGTTCTGGGCCGTGGTCACGGCCAGGTCGATGGTCACCCCCGAGGTGACGTCCGTATAGATCGCCACGTCCGAACCCGCGCCGCCGGTCAGGGTGTCGGCGCCGGCCCCGCCGATCAGGATGTCGTTGCCGGCCCCGCCGTCGAGGATGTCGTCGCCGCCACGGCCGGTCAGGACGTCGTCGCCCGCCCCGCCGACCA
>NZ_AKKF01000314.1 GCF_000281955.1 Caulobacter sp. AP07
CGCTGATATCGACCCTGCGGATCGCCGCCGTGAGCCTGGCGGTCGGCGCGCTGACCTTCGGCCTGGGCGCGCGGCACGGACTGGTCCCGGCGGCGCTGTGCGGCCTGCTCTACGGCTGGGGAAGCGGCGGCGTGCTGATGAGCCTCTGGGCGTTGACGGCGGCGGCCGTGCGCGATCGGGGGAAATCCAGCGGCGCGACGGCGACGTTCGGGCTTCTGACCTTCAGCACCAAGGTCGCCCTGGCGCTCTCGGCGTTCGGAATCGGCGAGTTCCTCACCCTCGGCGACTATCGAACCGACGCCGGAGGGCGGCTGCTGGCGCTGATGACCGCGGCGCCGCTGATCGGCGCGACGGCCTGCCTTGGCCTGTCGGTCTTCATCCTGCCCCCGGCCCTCGCGCGCGACCGGAAGCCCGCGCCGCGATCAACGGCCCCGCAGATCGGTTGAGTCCGGAGCGACCTGCCCGTAAAGGCTGGCGGGTTCGACGAACTCGGGAACAGTGATGCCCCCTCGCCCGGAAGCCGACATCGATCAGGTCTTGCAGGCGGCCTTGGCGCTGGTCGCGGCCAACGGCCTGAAGGCCCTGACGCTGAGGCCGCTGGCCGAGAAACTGCAAACGACGGTGTCCGTCCTGTCCTACAGGTTCGGCCGCAAGGACGCCTTGCTCGCCGCCGTGATCGAAGCCGCCCGCGACGAGGACAGCGCCTTTCTGGACCTGTGGCTGGCCCGCATCCAGGCGGTCACCCTTCTGGACGGCCACCGGATGGCCGACCTCGCCGACACCGTCCTCGACGACATGGCGCGGCAGCATACCGCCCGCAACCAGTTCTATTGCGAGCTGCTTCAAGGGGCGGTGTGGCGGCCGGAGATCGTCGCGCCCTTGGGTCTCTGGAAAGCCCGGCGCCTGGCCTTCTGGCGAGCCGCCACCCAGGGCCTGAACCAACCGGACCTGGCCGAGGCCCTGCACGCCTACAGCACCGACGAAGGCGCTCACGGACTGGCCCTGGGCGACAACGCCGCCTATCGCTGGCTGCGCCGCCTGAACCTCGGACGCCTGTGCTCCGGGCTGAGCCCGGACGACGGCGCCGCCGACCTTGAGTTGTTCACGATCTTCCACGCGGCTCTGGGCGACCTGCTCGGCCTGGCCGGCGACCGCTATCAGGCCTCCAGCATGACCGACTGGCAGGCGCGGGTCGCGCGGCACATCTCGGGATTGATCATCACCGAAGGCGCCGACGCGGTGACCCACCGCGCCATCGCCGAGCGCGCCGATGTGCCCCCCTCGACCCTGGCCTACCACTTCCCCCGCCAGGAGGACCTGCTGAGGGCGGGGCTCGAGGACGTCATCGTCAGGCTGCAAGGCGATGTCGACCGACGCCCGGTGTCCCCGCCGGCCTCGGCGCCGGAGCAGAGCGGCGTGGAGATCGCGCGGGCCACCTTCGCCATCGCCCTGGCGGCCACGCGAATGGCCAGCCTGCGCGGCTTCGCCGCCGACATGCGACGGCGTCGCGGCGAGAACTACCATGTCCAACTGCGCCGCGAAGCCGGCGGCGCCCCACGGTTCGACCTCCTGGCCGCCCAGGCCATGTCGATCACCGGCATCGGACAGGTCATCCTCTCGGGCGGTCTCGGGGCCGCAGAGGCGGAAAGAGGTTTCGAGTTGATGGGCCGGATGCAGGGCGCGGCCTCCGAGGAACGCTAGGGCCGCCCATCGGGTTGCCTGCCCCATCCTCGACGAAAATCGTACAAGTGTATTCTTTTGGCGCTGGCGAGCCATTTTCAAGCCCCACACTTTCGTACAACCGTCACGCACCCGTCACGCCCGGGTGCTACCCGCCCCCTCATCGGCCTAACGCCCAGGGGATTTTTGACCATGCCATCGACGCGCCGCACCCAGTTGGGGCTTCTGCTGTCCGCCAGCGCCAGCCTTCTGCCGTTCGCACAGGCGTATGCGCGCCCCGCGGAGGCGCCGCCCGCCGCAATTGAGGCGACCACCCCCGCCACCGAACTCGAAGCCGTCGTCGTCACGGCCCAGCGCCGCAGCGAAAGCCTGCAGGACGTGCCGATCTCCATCACCTCGGTGAGCGGCGAGACCCTGGAGAACTCCGGCTTCCAGGCGGTGACCGACCTTCAGTACATGGTGCCGGGCGTGCAGTTCGACCCCAAGAACGGCGCCGCCTTCCAGATCCGCGGCGTGGGCAGCACGTCCTTCGACTTCTCGAACGAAAAGTCCGTCAGCCTGGTCCTTGACGACGTGGTCATGGACGCCCAGCGCGAAAACGGCATGACCGGCCTGACCGACATCCAGCAGGTCGATGTGCTGATGGGCCCGCAAGGCACGCTGTTCGGCAAGAACTCGACGGCCGGCGTCATCGCCATCACCACGGCCAAGCCGGTGCTCGAAGACTGGTCGGCCAAGGTCGGCGCCAGCTATGGCGAGCGCAAGGACCGCAACCTCAACGCCATCGCCAACATCCCGCTCGGCGACAAGGTCGCGCTGCGGGTCACCGCCTTCGACCAGGGCCAGCAGGGCTATGGCCGCTACACGGTCCTGGACACCCACCTGGGGACGTTCAAGGAGCACGGCTATCGCGCCAAGCTGCTGTATCGGCCGATCGACGACCTCGAGGTCATCTACACCCACGACTATCAATATCACTGGGACAACACGATCCGCATCGGCGTGTCGGGCGCGCCGGCGAACGTCGCCGCGCTGCAACTGGCCTACGGCGTGACGCCGGGTCCGAAGAACCCCGACAGCGCCGACTCCTCGATGGGGATGATCAAGACCTCGTCGTCGGGCGACTCGCTGCGCGTCCAGTACCAGGTCGGCAAGGACACCCTGACCTCGATCACCGCCTACCGCGAGACGGCGTACGACAACGACACGCCGGCCGACCTCGTGCCGACCGACAAGTACGCCTACATCCCCTACAACTCCGGCCGCCTGGACACCTCGAAAGTCAGCCAGGAGTTCCGCTGGGCGTCGCCGACCGGACAGGTCGTCGAATATGTCGGCGGCCTGTTCTACAACCGGTTGCTCGCCGCCCAGACCCAGCTGCAATGGGCCACTCTGGGCGCGCCGCTGGTCTCGCCCACCGGCGTCAAGCTGACCAACTTCTTCGCCCTGACCGGCGCCATCGGCGCGGACGGCAACGCCTCGCTGTTCAAGGCCCAGAACACCACCACCGCCGCCTTCGGCCAGGTGAAGTTCAACATCGACCCCAAGGCCAGCATCGCCTTCAGCGGCCGCTACACGTCGGACAAGAACTCGCAGTCGCAGGACTTCGTGACCATCGACCCCCTGCCGATCACCGGCGTCAAGGCCACCTTCACCGCCACCACCGCCAAACCCTATCTGTCGCGCGGCACGGTCAAGGGCGAGAACTTCTCCTATCGGATCGCCGGCCAGTACAAGCTCTCCGATGACGCGATGCTCTATGCGACCTATTCGACCGGCTACAAGCCGGGCGGGGTCGCCTTCGTCGGCAACAAGTACGCGCCCTTCAAGGACGAGACGGTCAAGAGCTACGAGATCGGCGTGAAGTCGGAGCTGTTCGGCCGCCGCGTGCGCCTGAACCTGGATGTGTTCAACTCGGAGTTCACCAACTTCCAGGCGACGATCCTGACCAACATTCCCGGCAGCGTCCTGCAGCAGGCCGTCATCGGCAACGCCGGCGGCCTTCGCAGCCGGGGCGTGGAAGGCACGCTGGCCTGGCGGGCCTCGGAGTCGGTCACCATCAACGGCGCGGCGACCTATGCCGACGCCAAGTTCACCGACTACGTCTACAACGCCACGACCGACTATACCGGCACCACCCTGACCAACGCGCCGAAATGGTCGACCTTCGTCAGCGTCAACTACGACCATGACGTGGGCGCGAACCTGCGGATGCGGGCCAATCTCGACTACGCCTACCGCAGCAAGACCTGGACCGTGGTCGGGCAGCCCGCCTATTCGGAAGTCCCGGGCTACGGCCTGGTCAACGGGCGGATCAGCCTGACGCCGGAGAACAGCGACATCGAGTTCGGCCTCTACGGCCGCAATCTGCTGAACACCTACTATTCGACCGGCTACCAGCAGTACGGCGCGCTGGGCCTGCTGCACTACACCGCCCGCGACGCCTACCGGACCGTGGGCGTCTTCGCCAAGTACGCCTTCTAGAGCCCCCTCTCCCACCGCTCACGACACCGAAGCTCCCGCCCGCGCCGCGCCGGGCGGGAGCGCCCCCTTTTTCGCAGGATTCCCCATGCCCAGGCTTTCAGTCTCGCCCCTCGTCCTGGCCGGCTTGATGATGACGACGCCGGCCCTCGCCCAGGAGGATCCGGGCCTGAGCCCCGACCTCAAGCTCAACCAGATCCAGGTGCTCGGCACCCACAACAGCTACGCCCAGCCGGTCGACAAGCGCCTGCTCGCCGTCGTCGATCCCATCTTCGGCCGCATGGAGAGCGACATCGCCACCAAGCTGCCGCCCGCCGCGGTGGCGTTGTTCAAGGAAGAGCACCCCAACAACGTCCTGATGAGCGAAGGCCTGAGCTACGAGCACCCCGACCTGACGACCCAGCTCGACAACGGCATGCGCAGCCTGGAGATCGACGTCAATCCGGACCCGAAGGGCGGCAATTTCCTGGATCCCGCCGGCTATCGCCTGCTGCGCTCGAAGGGCGTCACCGACCTGCTGCCCTTCGACGCGACGGGTCTGGAGCAGCCGGGCTACAAGGTGCTGCACATGCCGGACATCGACTTCCGCAGCCATTGCCCGACCCTCAAGCTGTGCCTGACCCAGATCCGCGACTGGTCCGACGCCCATCCCGGCCACGTGCCGCTGTTCATCATGATGGAAGCCAAGGTTTCCGACATTCCGATCCTGCCCAACCCGACCCGCACCGTACCCTTCACCCCGAAGCTGTTCGACGACCTCGACCAGGAGATCCTGTCGGTGTTGGGCCGCGACCGGCTGATCACCCCCGACGACGTGCGCGGGTCGCACGCCACGCTGAACGCGGCGATCAAGGCTGGCGGCTGGCCCACCCTCAAGGCGGCGCGCGGCAAGATCGTCATCATGATGATCACCGCCACCGGCGAAGCGGCGACGAAGGGCTATCTCGAAGGCCACCCGTCCCTGAAGGGCCGCGTCGCCTTCCTGCGATCCGCTCCGGGCGAGGATCACGCCGCCTTCCTGATGTTCGACAACGCCCTGGTGCGCCAGAAGGACATTCGCGCCTATGTCCAGCAGGGCTACATCGTGCGCACCCGCTCGGACATCGAGACCTTCGAAGCCAAGACCAACGACATGACCCGCGCCAACGCAGCCTTCGCCAGCGGCGCCCAGGTCGTCTCGACCGACTTCGAGCACGCCGGCAACGCCTATGGCACGCCCTACGTCGTGCGCCTGCCGGGCGGCGGCGTGGCGCGATGCAACCCCGTGCTCAAGGACAAGTGCCGGTAGGATCGGCGCCAAGGACCGATCCGGTCGGATTTGTCATTTTCGCGTCAGCGAGGAGACTGGATCGGTCGCCGATAGTCCGGTTTCCTCGCCCTGTCGGCTCGCGGACCGTTCCGCCCCCCGTCGCGGCCCGCTCAGGCCTTCAGGCGCGAGGATCCACGCTGTAGGCTGACGCCCTGTCGCGGAATCCCGTCATGTCCGCCGCGCGTTGATAAGGGGCGCATCGCCGCCATGAAGATCCTGATCGTCGAGGACGAGCCCAAGACCGTCGCCTACCTGCGCAAGGGGCTGACGGAGCAGGGCTACGCCGTGGATTTCGCCAGCGACGGCGAGAGCGGCCTGCACCTGGCCCAGACCCTGGACTACGACGCGGTGATCCTCGACGTCATGCTGCCGCGCCTCGACGGGATCGCGCTGCTGGAGCGCCTGCGCCAAAGCCGCCAGACCCCGGTGATCATGCTCACCGCCCGCGACAGCGTCGACGCCCGCCTGCAGGGCCTGGGGACCGGCGCGGACGACTATCTGGTCAAGCCGTTCTCCTTCCTGGAACTGCTGGCGCGGCTGCAGGCGATCACCCGGCGCGGCCGCAACGAGTCGACCTCGATCACCGTCGGCGATCTGCACCTGGACCTGCTGTCGCGCCGCGCCACCCGGGCCGGCAAGCGCCTGAACCTGACCGCCAAGGAATTCGCCCTGCTGGCCGTGCTGGGCCGCCGCCAGTCGCAGATCGTCTCGAAGACCGCGATCACCGAACTGGTCTGGGACATCAATTTCGACACCAACACCAATGTCGTCGAGGTGGCGATCAAGCGCCTGCGCGCCAAGATCGACGGCGCGTTCGAGAGCAAGCTGCTGCACACCATCCGGGGCATGGGTTACGTGCTGGAGCACCGGCCCGAGGAGACCCCATGATGCCGACCTCCATCGCCGGACGCCTGACCCTGATGTTCGCCGTGGCGACGGGGCTGGTCTCCGCCCTGGCCGGCACGGCCATCTTCGTGTTCCAGACCCTGGAGCTGAAGCGGCACCAGGCCGAGGAGTTGCGGGCCCGCTTCGAGATCGTCGAGACCATGGTCCGGCACCTGGGCGGGGCCGACCGCTGGCCGATGCTGGCCGACAAGCTGACGTCCTTCACCCCGGCCAACGACAGCATCCGCTATCGGGTCGAGAGCCCCGATCCCCGCTTCGCCTACGGCGCGCCCTGGCCGGCGGGGGCCCAGGCCCAGGGGCCGCGCGAGGGCGTCGGCTATGTCCGGTTCGACCGGCGGCGCTTCATGACCCTGTCCCAGGTGGTGCCCCCCTACCGCGAGCGTCCGGCCGTGCGCCTGACCATCGCCGCCGACACCGCGCCCTTCGACGCCTCGGGGCTGGTCCTGGGCGTCGGGGTGCTGGCCGCCTCGCTGCTGACGGTCGCCGCGGTGAGCCTGCTGGGCCGCCGCATCGCCAAGGGCGGGCTGGCGCCGGTCGATCGGCTGTCGCGGCACGCCGCGGCCCTGAACCCCGACGACCTCAGCCTGAGGATGCCGACGGGACAGCTGCCGGCGGAACTGAAGGGACTGATGGCCGCCTTCAACGGCGCCCTCGACCGCCTGCAGAACGCCTATGTCCGGCTGTCCTCGTTCAACGCCGACGTCGCCCACGAACTGCGCACCCCGCTCAGCAACCTGATCGGCCAGACCCAGGTGGCCCTGTCGCGCACCCGGCGGATCGACGAACTGGAAGAGGTGCTGCACTCCAACCTGGAAGAGCTGGAACGGCTGCGGACCATCATCAACGACATGCTGTTCCTGGCCCGGGCCGACCAGGGCGCGATGGCCGCCAACCTCGCGCCGACCTCGCTGGCCGCCCTGGTCCGCAAGACGGCCGACTTCCTCGACGTGCTGCTGGAGGAAGCCGGCGTCACCCTGCGGGTGGAAGGCGACGCGACCATCGCCGTGGAGGAGTCGCTGCTGGGCCGCGCGATGACCAACCTGCTCGACAACGCCATCCGCCATGGGGCCGGGCCGGGCCTGGTGACCGTGACCATCGAGGACCATGGCGACCAGGTCTGCATCGGCGTGCGCAATCACGGGACGCCCATCCACGAGGCGCACCTGGCCAGGCTGTTCGATCGCTTCTACCGCCTGGATCCGGCGCGCGAGAACAGCGGCGACAGCCACGGCCTGGGTCTGGCGGTCGTCAAGGCCGTGGCCTCGATGCATTGCGGCAGCGTCTTCGCGCGCTGCGAGGACGGCGAGGTGCTGGTCGGCCTGTTCCTGAAGAAGCGCGCCCCGGCCGAGACCTCCGCGCCGCGCCCCGCCGGCGCGCCGATCAAGCCGGAGCTGACCCAGCCGGTGTAGGCCCCCTTTATCCTTGGGCCGGACTCCAAGGTCCTCCCCCCGTGGGGGAGGCGGCCGAAGGCCGGTGGGGGGAGTTGTAGAATGCTCGATCCAGGTTGTGGCCATCGGCCTATTCCTCCCCCCTCCGTCGGCTTCGCCGACACCTCCCCCATAGGGGGAGGACTTGGGACATGCGACTTCGACCTCGGGCTTTCGCGACGAGTTGGATGAGGAGGCGCGGAGCGGCCGGGCCCAGCCCGGATGACCGTGAGGATTGTGTTTGCGTTTCGGCGTGGACCG
>NZ_AKKF01000315.1 GCF_000281955.1 Caulobacter sp. AP07
CCCCCCCCAGCCGATACGGCAGGCCGCCCACCTTGGCCGCGTGCAGCGGATAGTCGAGGTTGGCGATCCGTGAGCCGAGCGGCAGGGCCTGGGCGTCGCGCGTGGCGACCAGGCGGCCGTCGGCGGGGTCGAACCAGGCCTGGGTGCGGCCGTTGGGCAGCCATTCGGCCTGCTGCCGCAGGCGCACGCCGATCAGCCCGCCCGGCTTGGCCGGCAGACTGATCACCCGCACCTCGGCGCCGGGATAGCGGGCCCGGGCCGCGCCGATCACGGCGGCCCAGTCCAGGTCCCCGGCCAGCTTGCCGCCCTTGACCTTCGGCGGCGCGGAGGCGGCCTTCATCACGGCCGGCGGGGTGAACGGCGCGCGCAGCGCGTCGGAGAACCATTTGAGGTTCATGGTCGCGCCCGTCGTCAGCGACAGGATCAGCAGGGGCGCGACCAGGGCGCCGAGGTCGCGGTGGTGGTGGACGATCGCCGCCCGCTTGGCCATGCGCGGCCAGAGCCGGACGTGGAACATCCGCCGCGTCGGCCACCACAGCCACAGGCCGGTGACCACGAAGCCCAGGCCGGCCAGGCCGGCGACGCCGCCGAAAATCTCGCCGGTGTCGCCGTTGAACAGGTGGTGGTGCAGGTCGAACAGCCAGACCTCCGGCCGGGTCCAGTTGGAGGTCCAGGCCTGGACGATCGCGCCGCTCTGGTCGGCATAGGCGGCGTGCTCGCCCTTGTAGGCCAGCTTGTGCAGGCCGAAGCGTTCGGTGGCCAGGACGATCGAGCGCGGCCGATCCGGCGCGGTGAAGATCCGCGTCGCCGCCGCCGCCAGGGTCGCGGTGTCCTGGACCTGGGCGTCGGCCGCGTGCGGCACGGTGGCGCGCAGATAGGCGTCCTCGTGCAGCAGCAGCGTGCCGGTCAGGCCCAGCACCGCCAGCAGCAGGCCGATCAGCCCGCCCGTCCAGCGGTGGATGAGTCGCAGGGTTTTCATCAGAAGCGGGTGTCCCAGCCCAGGGTGGCCGTCCGCCCGCGCCCGGCGAAGAACTTGTCGTTGGCCGGGTTGGTCGTGTCGGAATTGTAGCTGATATACTGCTTGTCCAGCAGGTTCTGGACGCCGAGCGACAGCGCCCCGACCGGCAGTTCGTAGCGGACGAAGACGTCGGCCAGGGTGTAGCCGCTGAAGTCGTCCTTCACCGTGCTGCCCTGCATGTTCCGCTTCAGGTAGGACTGCACCTGCAGGCGGGTGCTGAACTTGCCGCGCCGGTAGTCGGCGGCCAGGTTCAGGCGGTCGGGCGAGATGTTGGCGCCGTCCAGGTCCTTGTCGACCTTGCCGTCGGCGTTGGTGTCGGTCTTGCCGCGCAGGCGGGCGTAGCCGGTCGACAGCATCAGCCCCTCGACGGGCGTGCGGGCCCTCAGGTTCAGTTCCAGCCCCTCGATCTCGACCCGCTGGCGCTGGACGTCGAACACGCCCGTGCTGTTGGCCACCAGGAACTGGCCCAGCTTCGAGGACGACCAGAAATAGGTGGCGCTGGCGTCGAACGGCCCGCGCTTCAACTCGGCCCCGACCTCGCGGTTGTTGGAGACGATCGGGCTGATGTCGAGGAAGTTGTCGACGTCGACGCCGTCCTTGTTGATCGACCGCAGGATCCGCCCGACGTCGGGCACGGTGTAGCCCTCGGCGTAGCTGGCGTAGAGGCGCGCGCCCCTGGTCGGCTCGACCACGACGCCGCCATTGACCAGGGTGGCCTTGAACTCGGGCGAACCACCGCCGACGTGGCGCGCGCCATAGAAGGCCAGGGTCGTGAAGTCGTCGACCTTCAGGGTGACGTTCTCGAAGCGCGCGCCGCCGTTCAGGCGCACCTTGCCGTCGAGGAGCTTCAGGTTGCCCTGGACGAAGGGCGCCAGGCTCTCGAACTTGGTCGGCGGCACCCAGACGCGGTCCGTCTGGATCAGCAGTTGCTCGGTGCGGTCGGTCAGGCCGTCGAGACCGACCGTGGCGGTCAGGGCCTCGAAGCTCGGCACGGCGCGCTCGTAGCTGATCCGCGCGCCCAGCTTGCGCGAACGGTTGGAGGACTGGTCGTACAGCGTGCCCAGCGGGGCGATCGTCGCGTCCTGAAAGGTCACGCCCTTGTCGCCGCCGAAGGTGTCGCGCGTGCGGTTGAAGAACACCTGGGCGATCAGGTTGCCGCCGGCCAGGTCGGTGTTGGTCAGCGAGGCCGACAGCGTCTCGGCGCGGTTGGCCGCGGGCGTGCCCGGCACGGCGCCGCGCACGCTGGTGGCCGGCAGGTTGGCGGCGCGGACGCCGGCCTTGACGATGTAGTCGCCGTCGCCCTTCAGCTCGAAGCGGTTGGCCACCAGGTCGATGCGCGTGGTCTCGCCCAGTTGCCAGCCGAAGCGGCCGAAGAACGACAGGGCCTTGGAATCCTGGACGTCGCCCTGGGTGGTGTCGATGCCGACCCGGTGGCCGTCGCCGTCATAGAAGGCCCCTCGGGCCTCGTAGGCGGCGCCCACCGTGGCGTCGAACGCCCCGCCGCGCCAGCCGACCAGCCCGGCCAGCTTGCCGCCGGCGCTGTCGCCCAGGTCGTGGCCGACGCTGGCCTGGACCAGGGTGCGGCCGCTGATCCCATCCTGCTTGGGCGGACCGACCGTCACCTGGTTGACCACGCCACCGGTGGCGCCGATGCCCTGCAAGGCGTTGGAGCCGTAGATCAGCTCCACCCGGTCGATGAAGAACGGATCGATCGTATAGCCGTCGCGCGAGCCGTCGCGGATCGGGGTCGATTGCGGGATGCCGTTGATGGCGAACAGCGGCGAGCGGCCGCGCAGGCTCTCGCCCGCTCCCGACAGCTTCTGGCGGGTGGGCGAGAAGGACGGCGACAGGCTGGAAACCGCGTCGATCACCGAGCCGCTGATGGCCACCTGCTGCGACAGGCTCTGGGAATCGATGACGTCGACGGTCAGCGGCAGGGCGCTGGCCGGCAGGATGGTGCGGGCGGCCGTGACGATCACCTGCTCCACATTGGCCGGCGTGGCCTGGTCGTCGGCCAGATCCCCTGTCAAATCGCCGGCCAAATCGCTGGCTTGGGCGGCGGTGGCGACGGCGAGCGCGATCAGGCTGAGGCCCGCAAGGGCCGAGGCGCGGCGGCGACGCCCGCCGACGGGAAGGGTTTGCATGATGATCGACGCCCGACTGTGCTGAACTGCAGTTGGCGCCGCGTATAGCTGTTGTTGAGAGTGATTAGCAATAACTCCTTGCCCATTGCGCCCAGGCGCGCGCGGCGCTGGCGCGGGACGGCGCTTCCTCTCGAAAAGCCGTGCGTACAGGCCTCTTCGGGCCCATTTTCTGGATGGGTCCCAGGAGCCAGAAGGCGATGACGCATCATCCGGGAAAAACCGCCTTTGTCTTCGCCGGCGGCGGCAGCCTGGGCGCCGTTCAGGTCGGCATGCTCGGCGAGCTGGTACGGGCGGGCGAGCGGCCCGACTTCGTCGTCGGGGCGTCGGTGGGGGCGCTGAACGCCGGCTTCTTCGCCGGCAACCCCGCTCCCGACGGCGTCGCCCGTCTGGCCGAGATCTGGCGGAAGCTGAAAGGCGCCGACGTCTTCCCGCTTTCCGTGCGCGGCGCGTTCGGGTGGCTGAGCGGCTCGGGAAGCCTCTTTGATCCTTCGGGCTTGCGACGGGTCATCCAGACGCATCTGCCGTTCCGCAACCTCGAAGACGCGGAGATTCCCGTGCACGTCGTCGCGACCAATCTGGGAGGCGTTTCCGTCTGCCTGTCCCGCGGCCCGGCGATCGACGCGATCCTGGCCAGCGCGGCGATCCCCATCGTGTTCCCCTCCGTGCGCATCGGCGACGACGACCTGATCGACGGGGCGATCGGCGGCAACACGCCGATCCTCACCGCCGCCGAACTGGGTGCGGACCGGATCATCGTCCTGCCGACCGGTTTCGCCTGTTCGCTCGAGGCCCCGCCCTCCGGCGCGGTCGCGCGCGGCCTTCACGCCATCACCCTGCTGGTCGCCCACCAGATGGTGCGCGACCTGAAACTCCTGACCGGCTCGGTCCAGGTCCATGTGGCGCCGAACCTCTGCCCCCTCGACGTCTCGCCGTTCAATTTCATGCACTCGCACGACCTGATCAGGCGCGCCGCCGCCAGCACCCGGCTATGGATCCAGACGGGCGGCCTGACGCAACAGATCGTCCCCAGGGCGCTGCTCCCTCACCAGCATTGACGGAGCCGCGCCGGCGCTCACAGCGCGACCCGTCGCTCCACCCCCACCGCCTCGAGGAAGTCCTCGTCGTGGCTGGCGATCAGCAGGGCGCCGTCATAGCCGGCCAGGGCCCCCTCGACCGCCTGGATGGAGTCGAGGTCCAGATGATTGGTCGGCTCGTCGAGGATCAGCAACCGCGGCGGGGCGGCCGACATCAGCACGCAGGCCAGGGCGGCGCGCAGGCGCTCGCCGCCGCTCAGCGTCGCCACCCCCTGATGGGCGGCGACGTTGCGGAACAGGAACCGGGCCAGGGCGGCGTGGGCCTCGTTCTCGCCGGCGGCCGGGTTGAGGCGGCGGAAGTTCTCCAGGATGGTCTGGCCCTCGTCCAGCACCGCCGCCTTCTGGTCCAGCAGGGCGGCCGGGACGCCCCGCGTCACGACCCCCGCCGTCGGTTCCAGCAGGCCGGTCGCCAGCTTGATCAGGGTCGACTTGCCCGCCCCGTTGCCGCCGACCAGCCCCACCCGTTCCGGCCCGGTCAGCCGCAAGCCCAAACCCGACAGCACCGTCGGCCCGCCCGGATAGGCGAAGCCGACGCCGTCGAAGTCCAGCACCACTCTCCCGGCCGGCAGGCCGCAGGACGGCAGGTCGAAGGCCAGGCGGCGCAGGCGCTCGACCCGGGCGTCGGCGGCCTCGCGCAGCGCGGCGGCGTCCTGGGCGGCGCGGTCGGCCAGACGGCCCTCGCGCGCGCCGCTGTTCTCGGCGCGCTCGGCCCGAGCGCCGAGAAGGATCTTCGGCTCCGCGCCCTTGGCGGCCTGGCGGCGACCGGCCCCGTCGCGGCGCGCCTTGCGTTCGCGGGCGATCTGGGCGTCGCGGGCCGCTCGCCGCACTTCGCGCTCGGCGCTCTCCAGCGCGTGCTCGGCGGCGGCGACCGCCTGGGCCTTGCGCTCGGCATAGAGGTCGTAGCCGCCGCCATGGCTGGCCGCGCCCAGGCTGGACAGCTCGACGATGCGGTCCATGCCGCGCAGCAGGGTCCGGTCGTGGCTGACCACCACCGCGCCGAAGCGCCAGCGCCGCAGCACGTCGGCCAGCAGGCTGCGGGCGGCGGCGTCGAGATTGTTGGTCGGCTCGTCCAGCAGGATGACGTCGGGGGCGGCCACCAGCAGCCCGGCCAGGACCGCGCGGGTCACCTGGCCGCCGCTGAGCTCGGCGGCCGGGCACGAGGCGTCCCAGCGCGACAGGCCCACCTCGGCCAGGGCGGCGGCGACGCGGCCGGGCAGGGTCCAGTCGGCCTCGGCGAGGTCGTCGGCCAAGGTCTCGGGGGTCCCCTCCTCCGCCTCGATGCGGCACAGGCGGTCCCAGGCGGAGCCGACGCCCAGCAGGTCGGCCAGGCGCGCGCCCGGCGGCGGCGCATGGACCTGCGGCAGCACGCCGACCACGCCGGCCCGGGCGATCGTCCCCGAAGCGGGGGCCCGCGCACCGGCGATCAGGCCCAGCAGCGTGGACTTGCCCACGCCGTTACGGCCAACGAGGCCGATGCGCTCGGCCCCGATCGTCAGGTTCAGATTGTCGAAAAGGACGCGGCCGTCAGGCGTGGCGGCGCTTACGGAGTCCAGGGTGATGAAGGTGGGCATGCGAAACCATGGTCAGAACGGCGGGAAGGGCGAAACGGTCGTCCATCACACTGATCATGGCTGCCTCCATCGGTTGAATCCGGGAGGGGTCTTCTAGACGAGGGAACGCGGTTCGGCAAGTTTCAGGGCGATCGCACGGATCAATCTCGCGGCGTCGCCAGTTCGCGCACGGTCATCCGCTTGAAGTCGTCGACCAGGGCGGCGCCCTCGACGGCGTCGTAGGAAACGGCCAGGCGCATGGTCGCCTCGCCCAGATGCCAGATCAGGAACGCCGTCGAGGCGGTCCGCTCCGGATCGGAGTCGGGGCGAATCCGCATCATGGCCGCGGCCAGCAGCGCCCCGGCCGCCCGGCTCTCCGCCAGCTCGATCTCGGCCAGTTGCCGGTCGACCTGCATACCCGACCAGATGTCACGCATCACCGGCTCGGCCAGGAAGATCTGGTAGTACTGATCGACCAGGCCGGAATAGGCGGCCAGCAGGCCGTCGAGGCCGCGCACGTCGGCCAACGCCGCCTCGATGCACTTGCGGCTCTCGCCATTGAAGCGCTCGGCCAGGGTGCGGATGATCGCGCTCTTGTCCGGAAAGTACTGGTAGAGCGAGCCGATCGAGATGCCGGCCAGGTCGGCGATCTCGCTCATCTTCATCTGGTCGCTGCCCTTACGGGCGATCAGGTCGGAGGCAACCGCCAGGATCCGCTCCAGCCGCTCGCGGCTGCGCTGTTGGGCCGGGGCCCGGCGCGCCACGGTCGCCGCGATAGCCGCCTCTTCGGACATGGGCTTGGCCCTCCTCGAATGTGAGTATCGCTCAGATTATCGAGCACACCCGCGCCCGCAAGGGAAATCCGCCTTCACGATCGCGCTTGACAACAAAACATGAGGATTTATCACATTTGAATGTGAGTATCACTCACGTTCTTGAAGCGGAGCGGATCCATGACCAACACCACACGCGACAACGAGATTGCCGGCCCGACCCTGGTGCTTGGCGCCACCGGCAAGACCGGCCGCCGGGTCGCCGAGCGGCTGGGGGCCGCCG
>NZ_AKKF01000316.1 GCF_000281955.1 Caulobacter sp. AP07
CGGCAGCCGCCACGCGTAGAGCACCAGCAGCACCCCGCCGAGCCCGGCCACGACTACCGGGATCGCCGCGCGCGACCACAGGCGCTTGGAGGGCGCTGGGGGCGGCGGCGGAGGGGGCGCCGCCGGAGCTTGGGGCGCGGCTTGGGGGTCGGACATCAGGCGGCCTCCGCGGGCGCCGGCGTCCGGGCCTCGCGCCGCTGGCGCAGCTCGGCGCGGACGCGCAGCAACAACAGGTAGAAGAACACCATCAGGGCCAGCACGGCCACCGTGGCGAACACGTCGTCATAGGCCAGCACCGTGGCCTCGCGCGTCGCCTGCTGGGCCAGCAGGGCCGCGCCCTCCCCGGTCCGCAGGGCGGGATCGGTCAGCACCCCGGCATAGCCGCTCGACAGCTGCTTCAGCCGCAGGGCGACCTGCGGGTCGGTCAGGGCCAGGTGGTCGGTGATGGCGGCCGAATGGACCCGCTCGCGGACCGTCATCAGCGTGCCCAGGAAGGCCGAGCCGCCCAGCGCCCCCAGGGTCTGGCCGGTCGAGAACAGCACGATGAAGCTGACGATGTATTCCTGGCCCATCTTCATGGCGCGCGGGAAGCCGGCCAGCAGGGCGGCGGGCAGGAACAGCGCCCCGGCGAAGGCCATCATCCCCTGGCTGAGATACATCTGCTCGGGCCGGGTCAGGCTGGTCGACCGGCTGTCCAGCCAGGCGGCGAAGGCCACCATCAAGAGGGCGATCAGGGCCGGGGTGCTGACGTGCAGCGGGTTGATGGTCAGGGCGACGATGATCATCCCGGCCAGGGTGGCGGCCAGCATCACCCACGACAGTCCGGCCATCTGGTCGTTGTTCATGCCCAGCACCTGCAGCAGGCCAAACGCCCCGACGCCCTGCTCCGACAGCACGATGCGGAACAGCAGGATGATCACCAGCAGGCGCAGCAGGTCGGCGCTGGTCAGCCAGCGCAGGTGGATCAGCGGCTTGTCGCGGTGCAGCTCGACCAGGGCCGTCCCAACCAGCAGCACGAGGGCCGCGACCAGGCACCAGCCCAGCCACGGCGAGTCGAACCACCAGACGTAGCGCCCCTGGCCCAGCACCACGCACAGCAGGGCGATGCCGGGCGCGAACAGGGCGAAGGTCAGGAAGTCGCGCCACTGGAACATCGGCATGCGCGGCACGGGCGTCAGGCGCAGCAGGTTGACCGCCGCGATGCAGATGACGCTCAGCCCGATCTCGGCCAGGTACAGCCCATGCCATTGGCCGGTGTCGAGCAGGTTCGAGGACACCAGCCGCGACAGCGGCAGGGCCAGCTGCGCCCAGCCGATGCCCAGGGCCAGGCCCATCACCCGCCGCTCGGGCGGCACGGCCTCGACCATGTAGAGCAGGGTCAGGGTCGACAGGGCCGTCGCCGCCACCCCCGCCGCCGCCCGCACGGCGATCGCCGAGCGCAGGTCGTTGCTGAGCAGGTGGGCCAGGCCGACGACGATGAACAGGCCAAGGCCGATGTCGGCGAACAGCCTCAGCCCGTACTGGAAGCGGAACTTGACGGCCAGCAGGGCGATGGTGGCGTTGGTGGCGGTGTAGGCGATCGACAGCCACGCCGACTCGCTGGTGTAGGCCCCCAGCGAGCCCTGGATCCAGGGCAGGTTGTTGTTGACCAGATTGGCCCCCAGCCCCTGGGTCAGCCCCAGCAGCAGCGACACCGCGCCGTACGACAGCCCGTGCGCCCAGGTCCAGGGCGGCGGCGTGGGCGGCGATGGGGCTGCGGCGTCGGTCACCTAGGGTGAAGCTCCACTGTTGGCGGTTGGTTCCCGCGCTTCGTCCGCCACATGCGCTTTCCCTCCCCTTTATGGGGAGGGGGGACCAGCGAAGCTGGTGGGTGGGGCTTCACCGCCCCAATAACGCCCTGCACCGGCCCCCCCCC
>NZ_AKKF01000317.1 GCF_000281955.1 Caulobacter sp. AP07
GGGGGGGGCCCCCCGCCGCTAACGGCTGACGGCCAGGTCGCCGACCAGGCTGAAGCCGTGCGCCTCGGCCAGGGTGGCCTTGCCGGCCGCGATCCGCGCCAGGGGATTGGGTCGCGGCTCGGCGACCTTGGTGAGCGCGTTGCGGTCGACGTGGCGGAAAGGTTCGGGCCGGCCGCGGACCTGGAGCATGGTCGTCGACACATAGCTCCAGCCTCCATCGGCGTTGAAGTTCACGTCAAGCTGGTAGGAATCCGTCCGGAACGCCCATTCCAGGAAATCGGTCGAACAGATGCCGTACCCGGGACCGCCCCGCTCGGCCCTGACGACGAAGCTGGCGCCGTCCGGCGCGGCGCGACCGCTCGCCAGCGCCACCTGTCCGCGCGGAATGGCCAGGGTCTGCATGATCAGCCCGGTGGCCGGCTCCCAGAGCCAGTAGCCGGTCTGGTCGTGGAAGGTGGTGTCCTCGTCCGACGCGACGATATGGACGTGATAGCGCAGCCCGTAGAACAGCTGCGGCCCGTTCGCCTGGGGGTCGATGGGCTGCATCTCGATGCGTTCGAGATAGTCGCGCCGTTCGGGCCCCTCGGCCTTCGGGTTCACGTCGACCCCTTTTCGCCCCTCCCACACACCGGCCAACGGCCGGAGCGGCCCCAGGTTGGCCAGGGTGTCCGGGTCGACGTTTTCCGGTTCGCTGAAGATGTCGTCGGGGAAGTTGATCATCGCGCCACTGCTCCGGCGAAGCCAAGATCTGCCTCTATCGCGATGAACCCTCCCGTCAAGTGGCGATGCCGCGCCGCAGGCACGAAGCCCGCTTCAGGCCGCGATGATCCGCGGGAAACGGCTGGCGCGCGACGAAGCGTCGCCGAATCGCACGACACAAGACGCGACAACAGGGGGCACACGCCATGATCCATCGCCGCCAACGCCTCGCCGCCGCCAGCGCCCTGGCCCTGACGCTGGGCGCCGTCGCCGGCCAGACCTTCGCCCAAGCCGTCGCGCCGGTCGGCGCCACTGTCCCGACCGCCGAAGGCGGCGCCAACGCCGCCGCCCTGCTCTATGACCGCGCCGATCCGGGCAAGAGCGTCATCGCCGCGACCGGCGAACTGGGGGGCCTGGAGTTCCACGACCTGGACGGCGCGCGCAAGAGCGCCCTGCCCGGCGGCGAAACCTATGGCGTCGACGTGCGCGACGACGTCCTGGCCGTGCTGGACCGCAAGGACGGCCGCATCCGCCTGTCGCGCTACGACTTCGCCACCGGCCAGGCCAGCGCCATCGACGCCCGGCCGCTGATGCTGGGCTATGCCGGCGAAGGCCTGTGCCTGCACAGGAGCGCCCGCGACGGTTCGCTGTACGCCTTCGCCCTGGGCGGCGACGGCCAGCTCGACCAGTGGCTGCTGTTCCCCACCGCCGACGGCAAGCTGGACGGCCGCATCGTGCGCCGCCTGCACCTGTCGTCCGAGGCCAAGTACTGCGTCGCCGACGACGCCAGCGGCATGCTCTACGTGGCCCAGCAGGCGGTCGGCGTCTGGCGCTACGACGCCGATCCGGAAGCCGAAGCGGTCGCGACCGTCGTCGACATCAACCGCCTGGGCCATATCGCCGGCGAGGTCGGCGGCCTGGCCATCCTGAACGGCGGTGCGCAGGGCGACTACCTGGTCGCCGCCAACGCCGACGCTGGCGACTACAACGTCTATGACCGCAACGCCGACGACCGGTTCCTGGGCCGCTTCCGCATCCAGGCCAACGGCGCCGACGCCATCGAAGGTCCTGCGGGCCTGTTCGGCGTCCGCGCGCCGCTCGGGGCGGACCTGCCGGCCGGCGCCTTGCTGGTCACCGACGATCGCAAGGTCGGGGCCAACACCAAGCTGCTGTCCTGGCGGGACGTGGCCGTCGCGCTGAAGGTCTCGCCCGGCCAGGTGACGCCACCGGCCGCGCCGAGCCGGCTGGCCCTGGTCAAGCCGACGATGGAAACCCGGCCGGTGGAGCACGGCGGCGACGCGGCCGACGACCCGGCGATCTTCGTCCACCCGACCGACCCGGCCCGCAGCGTCATCGTCGCCACCGACAAGAAGGCCGGGCTCTACGTCTACGACCTGGCCGGCAAGCCGCTGCAGTTCCTGCCCGACGGCAAGATGAACAATGTCGACCTGCGCGGCGGCTTCAAGCTGGGCGGCAGGACCACGACCCTGGTCGTCGCCAGCGACCGCACCCACAAGTCGATCGCCCTCTACACGATCGATCCCGACACCCGGATGCTGACCAACGTCGCCGACGGCGTGCAGGCCACCGGCCTGTCCGACCCCTACGGCTGTGCCTGTACAAGAGCCGCAAGGGTCCGACCTACGTGTTCATCAGCGATCCCGACGGCGGCGTGCGCCAGTGGAAACTGGTCGCCACCCCGGCCGGCAAGGTCCGCGCCGAGAAGGTCCGCGACCTGAAGTTCGACACCCAGACCGAGGGCTGCGTCGCCGACGACGAGACCGGCGCGCTCTACGTGGCCGAAGAGGATGTCGCCCTGTGGAAGCTGGGCGCCGAGCCGTCGGCGGGCCAGGCCAAAACCGCGGTGGTTCGTATCGCCGACAATCCCGCCCTGAAGGCCGACCTGGAAGGCGTCGGCCTCTACGCCCGGCCCGGCGGCAAGGGCTATCTGGTGGTCTCCAGCCAGGGCAACAACAGCTACGCCCTGTTCCGCCGCGAGGGCGACCACGCCTATGTCGGCAGCTTCGCGGCGGTCGCCGACGGCGCGGCGGGCATCGACGGGATCTCGGAAACCGACGGCCTCGAGGTGACCAGCGCGTCGCTGGGCGCGGGCCTTGAAGGCGGAGCTTTCGTCGCCCAGGACGGCCGCAACGTCTCGCCGCCGGAGAACCAGAACTTCAAGCTCGTGCCCTGGTCGGCGATCGCCAAGGCGCTGAAGCTGGACTAGAGCGCTGTGGATAGTTAGTTGACCCAGGCGCTGAAAGCGCTTCCCCAACTCAAAAATTCCGTCATCACCCGCTTTATGCGGGTGACCCAAGCGGCGCTGGACAGAGCGTCAGACCCCGCTTGGGTCCCCCGA
>NZ_AKKF01000318.1 GCF_000281955.1 Caulobacter sp. AP07
GACGGCACCCTGTTCAACTGGTAGGCGCGACCATACTCGCCCCCTCTCGAAAGGCTCGACATGAAGATCCTGCTGATGGGCGCGGCCTGCGCCCTGGCGCTGGCCGCCCTGCCCGCCCAGGCCGGCGACTACGCCCTCCTGGGCCAGGCCTACGCCAAGCCCGCGCCCCAGGGCGAGGCGGCCCAGGGCGTGATCGCCAAGGCCAAGGCCGCCCTCGACCGGCCGCCGGGCGCCATTCCCCGGCTCCACACCGAGGGCACCCTGCCCGGCAAGGGCATCCGCGAGATCAGCCTGAAGGCCAAGGAAGACCAGCCGATCGTGCTGAACCTGGCCCTGGCCTGGCGGCTGACCGGCGACAGGGCCTATCTCGACCAGGCCGGCCGCTACCTGGAGGCCTGGGCCGACATCTACCAGATGTCGTTCAACCCCATCGACGAGACCGGCTTCGACACCCTGGCCATGGCCCATGACCTGACCGAGGCGGACCTGCCGGCGGCGACCCGCGCCAAGCTCGACGGGTTCTGGCGGCGGATGGCGGTCGGCTATCTCGACGCCATGGACGCCAAGCCGCGCAACTTCAACACCAACTGGCAGAGCCACCGGGTCAAGCTCGCGACCCTGGCGGCGTTCCAGACCGGCGACGCGGCGCTGATCGACCGGGCCCGGGCGGCGTTCCGCGACCAGATTTCGGCCAATATCCAGGCCGACGGCAGCGTGCACGACTTCCACGAGCGCGACGCCCTGCACTACGTCACCTACGACCTCGACCCGCTGATGATGGCCGCCCTGGCCGCCAAGGCCCATGGCGAGGACTGGTTCGACTGGCGCGGTCCCCAGGGTGTCAGCCTGGTGACCGCCGTGGACTGGCTGGTCCCCTACGCCAAGGGCGAGAAGGTCCATGTCGAGTTCGCGCGATCGAAGGTGCAGTTCGACCGCGACCGGGCGGCCGCCGGCCAGGAGGAATACGCCCCGCACCCGTGGGACCCCGCCAACGCGGTGGCGACCTACGCCCTGGCCAGCCTGCTCGACGCCCGTTACCGCCCGCTCCGCGACAGCCTGTCGGCGCGCGTCGGCCGTCAGCCTCCGCCCTGGATGGGGTTCACGCCCGCGCCGGGCGAGGCGCGCTGAACAGGCGCGGAAAGGAACTGGCCGCGCTCCGGATCGGAGCGCGGCCAGGGCAGGCTTAGCTAGAAGCTCTTCTTGACGCTGGCGTACCAGTAGCGGCCGTAGGGCTGGTACATCGAGCCGAGATAGCCGTCGGACGACAGCGGCGGAGCCTCGTCGGTCAGGTTGCGGATACCCAGCTTGATGCGGGTATTGGCCGCCCAGCCTTCGGTGAACTCGTACTGGCCATAGACGTTGGCGGTCAGCTGCGAGTCGATCACCCACGGCGTGCCGGCCGAATCCAGCAGGGCGGTGTCGTTCACGTCGGAGATGTACTGGGTGAAGACCCCGGCCGAGACGTTGTTCAGACGCCAGCTGAGGGCCGCGCTCCACTTCCATTCCGGCTTGCCGTTGCGGCGAACCAGGTCGCCGCCGCCGGTGATGGTGGTTCCCGGATTGATCGTGCCGGCGGCCCGCGCCGCCAGCAGGGCGGCGATGCCCGGCGACGGCTGCTGATAGAACTTCAGCAGGTGCGCGCCGTTGACGTTGACGTCGAAGTCACCGAACCGCGTGCCGCGCAGGCGCCACATCACGCCGATGTCGACCCCGCGGGCCTCCTGCGGCAGGCTGTTGACGTACTGATCCTTGACGTAGAGCACCGTGCCCGGCGCGGTCAGGCCGGTGCCGGCGAAGGCCGCCACGTCGTCGGCCGTGGGCGCGGCCCGCACGACGTTGGGGTTGGTGCGGCCTTGGGTGCGTTCCAGATAGTCGAGGATCAGGGCGTTGCCCTCGCCGAACAGGCCGACGATGCCCTCCTGCTTCACGCGCCAGTAGTCCACCGTGAAGGTGAACTGCCCGAAGTCGGACGGCACGAACTTGGGTTCGAACACGAAGCCGAAGCCCGAGGTCTCGGAATCTTCCGGCTTCAGGTCCGGGTTGCCCGAGCGCTGGGCCGCGACCGGCAGCGAGCGCGAGCAGTTGCTGAAGCTGGTGATCCGTCCGGCCCGCAGGTCGGCCTCGCAGCGGACATAGTCGGTGCGGGTGTTGGAGCGGGTGATGACCGAGGCGTTGATCTGCTCCAGGTTCGGAGCCTTGAAGCCCTGAGCCCACGACCCGCGCAGGCGGAAGCCGTCGACCACGTCCCAGGCCAGGGCGACCTTGGGCTTGGCCACCGAGCCGACGTCGCTGTAGTCCTCGACGCGGCCGGCCAGCTGGACCTCGACATTGCGCACCAGCGGAATGCTCATCTCCGGCGAGATGACCGGCACCGCCAGTTCGACATAGGCCGAAGAGACCTTGCGCGAACCCTTGGTGTCGGGCGACGGGCTGGTGCCGATCAGGTCGCTGCCATAGACCAGACCGGTGACGCTGTTGGTGTAGGTGATCGTGCCGTCGACGCGCGCGTCGCGATCGTCCTTCTGGGTCTCGCGGCGATACTCGACGCCCGCCGCCATGCCGACGTCGCCGCCCGGCAGGGTGAAGAGGTCGGCCTTCGAAAGCCGGAAGTCCCACGAAGCCAGCGAGCTGGTGCTGCGGCGCGTGGACTTGACGCGGATGGCGTTGAGGGCCGCGGCGGCGCTGGAGGCGGTGTCGCCGAGGCTGGGGGTCGCCAGGCTGCCGCCGTTGAAGGGGTTGTAGGCGTCCGGCGTCGACAGG
>NZ_AKKF01000319.1 GCF_000281955.1 Caulobacter sp. AP07
GGGGGTAAGACGTCAGCCGCCCATCCCCGAAGCCCTGCCCGAATCTTCAACAGCGTCACCCCTCACCCTCCCAAGCTGCGCTTGGGCCCCTCCTTCTCCCCTCCGGGAGAGGGTTTTTCACTACGGCGCCACCGTCGGCAAAAACTTCGGCTCCTTCCGCCGCATCGTCGCCTGCTCGTAGGCGAACCCCAGCCCCAGCAGCCGCGCCTCGCTCCAGGCCGGGCCGATGAAGCTGAGCCCCACCGGCAGGCCGCCGACGTCGCCCATCGGCACGGTCAGGTGGGGATAGCCGGCCACGGCGGGCAGGGTGGTGGACGAGCCGCCGTAGTGGTCGCCGTTCAGCGGGTCGATGGTCCAGGCGGGGCCGGTGGTCGGGGCGACGATGGCGATCGCGCCTGTGTCCTTGAGGATCTTGTCGATGCCCTCGGGACCGGCCAGCCGCTTGGCGTCGGCGGCGGCCTTGATGTAGGCGGGGTCGTCATAGCCCTTGGTGGCCTGGGCCTTCTCGAAGGTCTCCTGGCCGAACCATTCCAGCTCCTTGGGCGTGACCTTGTTGAAGGCGATCACGTCCGCCAGCGTGCGGGTCTTGACCTTCGTCGGGTCGGTCGAGGCCAGGTAGGCGTTCAGGTCGACCTTCAGCTCGGTATAGAGCACCACGCCCTCGGCCTTGCCGATCGGGCCCTCGTCGAATTCCTTGACGTCGACCAGGGTCGCGCCCTGGGCCTTCAGGTCCTTCAGCGCCTGCTCGAACACCGCGTCCGTGCCCGGCGAATAGCCGGTGTAGAAGCGGGCGACGGCCAGGGTGACGCCCTTCAGCGCGTCCTTGCTCAGGCCCTTGGCGTAGTCGGTCTTGCGGGCGTCGGCGTCCCGGGTCGCCGGGTCGGCGGGGTCGGAGCCGGCGATGGCGGTGAGGATCAGGGCCGCATCGGTGACCGTGCGGGTCATCGGCCCGGCGGTGTCCTGGCTGTGGCTGATCGGCACGATGTGGGTGCGCGACACCAGGCCGACCGTGGGCTTGAGGCCGACCAGGCCGTTGATCGCGGCCGGGCAGGTGATCGAGCCGTCGGTCTCGGTGCCGATCGCCGCCGGGGCCATGCCCGCCGCCACCGCCGCGCCCGACCCCGCCGACGAGCCGCAGGCGCTGCGGTCCAGCACATAGGGGTTGCGCACCGTGCCGCCGATCGCGCTCCAGCCGCTGATCGAGTGGTCCGAGCGGATATTGGCCCATTCCGACAGGTTGGCCTTGCCCAGGATCACCATGCCGGCGTCGGTCAGCCGCCGGACCAGTGGGGCGTCGCGGCCGGTGACGTTGTCCTTCAGGGCCAGCGAGCCGGCGGTGGTGGCGGTGTCGTCGGCGCTCTCGATATTGTCCTTCAGCAGGATCGGCACGCCGTGCAGCGGCCCCCGGACCTTGCCGGCCTTGCGCTCGGCGTCCAGCGTCCGGGCGTCGGCCAGGGCGTGGGGGTTCAGGGCGATGACGGCGTGGAGCAGACTATTGCCTTGCTGGATCCGATCCAGCAGGGCTCTGGTTTCCGCTTCCGACGCCATGAGCTCAGGAACCGCCCAGAGTTGGCTGGGCGGCGGCGGCCCTGTCCGGCGCTCGGCGGTGATGACGATCGTCTCCGTGCCACCCTTGGATTTGACCTTCGCTTGGGCGCCCAGAGCGCTGGTAGCCCCAAGAGCGAAGAAAGCCGCGGCTGCGCCGCCGATCAGCAAAGCCTTCTTGATCACGCCTCATTCCCCCGAATGTGTCGGCCGTCCGACGCAATCCCGTCTTCGGGGATTCGCCAGGACCAGCCGTCAGATGAACACCGCCACGTTCTGGCGCGCAACGATCAACGGGGTTCCTGCGCTGTCCCACACCGCCATGTCCTGGGCGGAATAGCCTTCGAGGACGGTGTCGGCCCGGCTTTTCATCAGCCGCCAGCCGTCGTCGCCGGCGACGGGTTCGGCCAGCACGTCCAGCGACCAGGTCATGGTCGAGATCGGGGCGCGCTCGGGAAACAGGGTGACGGCCGGCGGGGGCAGGGCGTCGGCCAGGGCGACCAGGGCGGCCAGCGAGCGGGCGGCCGGGTCCTGGTGGCGGATCCAGACCAGGAAGTCCGGCGCGCCCGGCGTGCCGATCGGCGTGCCGCCGGCCTGCTTGAACTCGAACTGCTGGGTGAAGTTGGGGCCGCTCCCGTTCCGGAAGAAGCCGGGACAGTCGGCGGCGGGCGCGACGGCCGGCATGGCCAGGTCGCTGTGCGACAGCCGCGATTGCCGCGCCGCGCCGAACGTCAGGACGGCCCGGGTGGCCAGGCCCTGCTCGCCGACCAGGTCGACGCCCATGAACAGGGTCGACTTGCCGCGCCGCAGCACCGTGGTCTGGATCGCCAGTTCGCCGGCCGCCGGGCCGACGAAGGCGAACTGGCCCGAGCGCAGGGGCGGGGCGTCGGGAACCGCCCGCGTCGCCGCCTCCAGGCACAGGGCCGCCGACAGCCCGCCATAGGTGGTCCGGCCCTGCTGCCAGTCGGGCGTGACATGGGCGGAGAAGCCGCTGTCGGTGGGGGCGAGGGCGGTCATCAGCTCGGTATAGGTGGTCACGGGAGGTCCTGATTTGCTTCGGACGCGAAGGTTCGTCTTCTTTCGCTACGGAAGTCAAATGGGGGTTGATACTTGCCCCCTACGGGAAGAGATCCGACTGGCGCGGCCCCACCTAGGTCCTCCCCCTGTGGGGGAGGCGGCCGAAGGCCGGTGGGGGGAGGTTTGGGGTCCTTGATCCGGATGGTGGCCATCGGCCGATCACTCCCCCCT
>NZ_AKKF01000320.1 GCF_000281955.1 Caulobacter sp. AP07
ATGCGTGGAAGGGCTGCTGATCGCGGATGACGGCGTTTGCGGTGATGAGGAGTTTCCGGGCGATGGCGATGAAGGCCAGTTTTGGTGGTTTTCCCGCGTCGCGCAGAGCCTTGTAGCTGGTCTTGAAGCGGCTTTGAGAGCGGCAGGCGGCGACGGCGGCCATGTAGAGGGCGTCGCGTACGCGCTTGCGGCCGCCGCGTATGGCGCGAGTTCCCCGCAGCTTGCCGGAGTCGTGGTTGAAGGGCGCCAAGCCGGCCAGGGCGGCCAGGGCCTTGGGCGAGCGGAGACCCAGCTCGGGCACGAGGGCCAGGAGGGTGGCGGCGGTGACGGGCCCCACGCCGGGGATCGAGCGGATCAGCCGACTGGCCTGATCGAGGGCGGGCTGCTCGGCGACGAAGGCGGCGATGTCCTTGTCGAAGCGGGCGACGGTACGGTCGAGCCAGGCCAGATGATCGTCCAGGTCGTCGATCAGATCCGGGTCCGAGGCCTCGGCGCGACGGGTGCGCTCCTGCTTGCGCATGGCCACCAACTGATCGCGGCGCTTGTGCAATTGGGCCAGTCGCTGGCGGGCCGGATGGCTGGGCGTTGCCGGGGCGGGTCTTAGCGCCGTTCCCAAGGCCGCCAGCATGCGGGCGTCGACCGCGTCGGTCTTGGCCAAGAAGCCGGCGGCGCGGGCGAAGTCACGCGCTCGGGTCGGATTGACCCGCACATAGGGCGAGCCCGCCGCCTCCAAGGCCCTGCGCAAGAGCAGGTCGTAGTCGCCGGTGGCCTCGAACACGGTCAACCGGTCGGGGCCCGCCAGCCGTTGGACCAGGGCGGCGATCGCCTCGGCCGTGTTGGTCAAGCGCTCGCCACGTCCCCGCGCGGCGTCGAACACGTCGAGATGATGCTTGGACACATCGATCCCGACCACATCAGGGTGTATGGTCATCGGGCCTGTCCCTGTGATGCGAGGTCCGCGGCAACGGCCTCGTCCAACTGTTCAGGTTTGAGTGCACAAAAGCGGGCGGGGACCAGGCCGGGCAGCGGTCTCTAGCACCAGGGACCCATCGGTCTCCCGCCCGCGATCACCTTCGCACATCTACGATACACAGGGACCC
>NZ_AKKF01000321.1 GCF_000281955.1 Caulobacter sp. AP07
AGTGTCCTGGATATTTCGTCGTTTTCTCACCCTCTTTCGAGCTCTGTCGGACGCTAGCCATGGCGGCGGAACGCCCCAGAGTCTAAAACCTGGCCGCAGAGGCTTATGGGTCACAGCGTTCTGTCGTCATCGCCTTGACGAAACGGCAAAAAAACGCTCAAACGCCCGGCCTTTGTCGCTCCGCTGTTGCGCGGCGCGGCTCGATTTGACCAGTCCTGGAGAAAAAACATGCGCGTCTATTATGATCGCGACGCCGACCTCGCTCGCATCCTGGACAAGAAGATCGCGATCGTAGGCTATGGTTCGCAAGGTCACGCGCACGCCCTCAACCTTCGGGACTCCGGCGCCAAGAACGTCGCCGTCGCCCTGCGCGCCGGTTCGGCCACCGCCAAGAAGGCGCAAGGCGAAGGCCTGCAGGTCATGACCGTGGCCGAGGCCGCCGCCTGGGCCGACCTGATCATGATCCTGGCGCCCGACGAGCATCAGCGCGCGATCTACGCCGAAGAGATCGCCCCCAACATCCGCGACGGCGCGGCCCTGCTGTTCGCCCACGGCCTGAACGTCCACTTCGGCCTGATCGAGCCCAAGGACACCATCGACGTGCTGATGGTCGCCCCCAAGGGCCCCGGCCACACCGTGCGCGGCGAGTACCAGAAGGGCGGCGGCGTGCCCTGCCTGATCGCGGTGCACCATGACGCCACCGGCAATGCGCTCGACCTGGGCCTGGCCTACGCCTCGGCCATCGGCGGCGGCCGTTCGGGCATCATCGAGACCAACTTCCGCGAGGAATGCGAAACCGACCTGTTCGGCGAGCAAGCCGTCCTCTGCGGCGGCACGGTCGAGCTGATCCGCTGCGGCTTCGAAGTGCTGGTCGAGGCCGGCTACGCGCCGGAAATGGCCTATTTCGAGTGCCTGCACGAGCTGAAGCTGATCGTCGACCTGATCTATGAAGGCGGCATCGCCAACATGAACTACTCGATCAGCAACACGGCCGAGTACGGCGAATACGTCACCGGCCCGCGCATCGTCACCGCCGAGACCAAGGCCGAGATGAAGCGCGTGCTGGAGGACATCCAGTCGGGCAAGTTCGTCCGCGACTTCATGCTGGAAAACCAGGTCGGCCAACCCTCGTTCAAGGCCACCCGCCGTCGCGCGGGCGAGCACCAGATCGAGGAAGTCGGCGGCCGCCTGCGCGCCATGATGCCCTGGATCGCCAAGAACAAGCTGGTGGACGTGGCCAAGAACTAGGCTTCACGACCCAATAGATTCCGCGAAGCCCTCGGCCCTCCCAGGCCGAGGGCTTTTCGTTTGTGGCTTGCGCATCGCCGGTTCTCGTCACATACTGAACTAGATGGTTCAGTATTCAGCAGCCCGCCTCGACACCTCGTTCGCCGCGCTGTCGGACGCCACCCGCCGTGGCGTGCTGGAGCAGCTGGGGCGCGGGGACGCTTCGATCACGAATCTCGCCGAACGTTTCGACATGACCCTCACGGGCATGAAGAAGCACGTCAGCGTCCTGGAGCAGGCGGGGCTGGTGGTCACGGAGAAGGTCGGCCGCGTGCGGACCTGCCGGCTGAGCGTGGGTGGGCTGGAGGACGAGGCGGCCTGGATCGAACGCTACCGCCGGCGCTGGGAGCTCCGCTTCGAGGCGCTGGACGAGATCGTCGAGGACTTGAAACAGAAGGAGGACTTGGATGGACGGAAATAGCAGCGAACGCGCGCCCCAGAAGAACCGCACGGTGGTGGAGCGCAAGTCGGACCTGGAACTGGTCGTCACCCGGGTTTTCGAGGGGCCGGTGCGGATCGTGTTCGAGGCCTGGGCCAAGCCCGAGCTGTTCCAGCGGTGGTGGGTCCCGAAGTCGTTGGGTGTGGCCCTGCGGTCCTGCGAGATGGATGTCCGCACGGGGGGCGGATATCGCCTCGAGTTCGGGTTGGACGCCGCCAATTCCATGGCGTTCTACGGCAAGTACCTCGAGGTGACGCCGCCCTCGCGCATCGTCTGGACCAACGAGGAAAGCGGCGACGTCGGCGCGGTGACCACCGTCACCTTCGCGGACCAGGGCGGCAAGACGCTGCTGACGCTGAGCGAGCTCTATCCCACGAAGGAAGCGTGCGACGAGGCCATCCAAGGGTCGGCGGCCGGGTTGCCCGAGCAGTTTGGACAACTGGACGTGCTGTTGGTCGAGCTGGGCGCCGGCGCTTGATGTCCGCGAGACCCTAGCCCAGCACGAACACCGGCCCCCAGGCCACCTGATACCGACGCTCCCCCGTCGACAGGTGGGGCCGGATTTGCCACGCGCCCGGCGGCAAGGTCGGGGGCCTCGGCCCTTCGAGATAGGTCTCGACCAGCGCCTCCGCGCCGGGCTCGGACACCGAGAACTGGTCGATGCGCGGGGTGGCGCTGGCCAGGACGGCGGCGATGGCGTCCACCGACGAGACCCGTAGCGGAGCCGGCGAGGCCAGGCGGGCCGAGACCTCGGCATAGGCCCCGACGGCGATCACCTCGCGGCCCTGGCGCAGGACGCCGTAGCCCACATGGGTGAAGCCGGGCGCCAGCAGGTTGGCGCGATGGCCGGGGCTGGTCTTCCACTGGCCCATGATCTGATCGGGGCGCACCGGGCCGCTGGCGTTGAGGCGTTCGGCGATGTTCTCGCCCGGCGCGCCGACCAGGTCGCGGGCCAGCAGGCCGACCCGGGCGGCGGGGCCGTAGCCCTCGCGGGTCATGTGGTCGAAGAGCCCGGTGCGGGCGATGTCGGCGGCGTGGGCGCGGGCGGCCAGGGTCAGGCCGGGATCGGGCGCCAGCCCGCGCAGGCCGCGGCCTCGGCGAAAGATGTCGCCCAGGTCGGTCAGGTCCTGCTCGAACTCCGGATCGAAGTCACCCCGGCTCCGGGCCATCTGGGCCCGCAGGCGGCGGTCATAGGCCAGCCAGGGGGCGCTCGTGGCGGCGCGAGCAAGGCCGGGAAGCAGCAGGCCGGCGGCGGCGGCGGTGATCAGGGCGCGGCGGTCGAAGGGGGTCATGGTCCTCAAGGCGGTTGACAGCGTCCCGTTTCGGCAAGCTCTAAGGTCTCATGAGACCTGTCCGTTCCATATGGCTGGCCGGCCCCGAGCCCTGGCTGCCCCAAGCCGAGGCGCAAGGGGGCCGTCAGCGCGCCCTGTGCGCCGACCTGGGCTTCATCGGCCTGACCGCCCCGACCATCGTCGGGACCGATCCCGACAACGCCGAGATCCAGGCCCGGGAACTCTATGCCGAGCGTATGGCGAAGTTGCGTCAGGCCGACGCCGGGGTGATCAACCTGACCCCATGGCGCGGCCCGTCCTGCGCCGCCAGCGCCGCCTTCGAGGCCGGGGTGCTGGCCGGGCTGGGGCGGCCGATCCTGGCCTATCTCAACGTCGCCGACGAGAGCCAGGCCGAATATGTCGACCGGGTCGAGGCCCATGTCGGCGCCCAGCGCGACGAGGCCGGCGTCTGGCGCGACGGCGACGGCTGCGTGGTCGAGGACTTCGGCCTGCCCGAGACGGTGATGCTGTGGGCCGAGGCGCGGCGACTGTTCGTGATCGTCACCGAGGACCCGCTGCACGACCTGACCGGGCTGGAGCTGTGTCTGGACGCGTTGGCGCTGTACGCGGAGTAGATGACCGACACCCTCTCCCATGGGGAGAGGGAGGGGCCCAAGCGAAGCTTGGGAGGGTGAGGGGGTAAGGCGTCTGACGGCGTGCCGGCAGGGCG
>NZ_AKKF01000322.1 GCF_000281955.1 Caulobacter sp. AP07
CAAGTCCCGTCATTCGCGCCACCTTCCCTGAAGTTGGTCGCTTCCCACCTTAGGCAGTATATAGAACGACCGCGCCGGACATTGGTTCGCGCCCGACGCGGATGTAGCTCAGTTGGTTAGAGCGCCGGCCTGTCACGCCGGAGGTCGCGGGTTCAAGTCCCGTCATTCGCGCCACTTCCTCTCCTTCGCATCGCCGGACGCCGGTCTTCGACCCAGGCCGATCGATTCGCCGCGTCTCAATAGAATCGCGGGATCGGTCCCGGATGCGGGGTCGGGGCGTCGAATTCGAAGAACTCCTTGTCGACATAGCACCACCCCCAGCCCTCCGGCGGGTCATAGCCCTCGATGATCGGGTGGGCCGTGGCCTTGAAATGCTTGGTGGCGTGCTTGTTTTTCGACTGGTCGCAGCAGCCGACGTGGCCGCAGGTCCGGCAAAGCCGCAGATGCAGCCACCGATCGCCCGATTGCAGGCACTCCTCGCAACCGGCGGTCCTGGGTTCAACGACCGCGATGCTGTCCAGATGGGTGCATTTCAGCGTCATCCTCGCCTCCGTTCGCCGCCTGCCTGGCGTCGAAACCGATTAGTGCGCGGATCGCGAGGTCTCGGCTAGTACGATCCGCGCCTTGAGGTTCGGTCCCGGCGCTACGATGTAGCGTGCATGTCACATGCTCACCCCCTGCCTTTCTCCGTCCTCGACCTCGCCCCGGTTCCGCAGGGAATCGCCGTTGGCCAGGCGCTCCACAACAGTCTGGACCTGGCGCGCCACGCCGAACGACTGGGCTATCACCGCTATTGGCTGGCCGAGCATCACAACATGCCGGGCATCGCCAGCGCCGCCACCGCCGTGGTCATCGGCCACGTGGCCGCCGGCACGAAGACGATTCGGGTCGGATCGGGCGGCGTCATGCTGCCCAACCACGCGCCGCTGATGGTGGCCGAGGCGTTCGGCACCCTGGCCGCCCTCCATCCCGGCCGCATCGACCTGGGCCTGGGCCGCGCGCCCGGCACCGACCAGGCGACCATGCGGGCCCTGCGCCGCTACATGGGCGCGGTCGATTCGTTCGCCCAGGACGTCGTCGAGTTGCAGGCCTGGTTCAAGCCGGCCCAGCCGGGACAGGCCGTGCGGGCCGTGCCGGGCGAGGGCCAGGACGTGCCGCTGTGGCTGCTCGGCTCCAGCACCTACAGCGCCCAGCTGGCGGCGGCGCTGGGCCTGCCCTTCGCCTTCGCGGCCCACTTCGCCCCGGACCAGCTGATGGAGGCGATCGCCGTCTATCGCCGCACCTTCAAGCCGTCGGACGCCCTGGCCCAGCCCTATGTCCTGGTCTGTATCGGGGTCTGCGCCGCCGACAGCGACGAGGAAGCGCGCCGGCTGTCCACCTCGTCGCAGCAGCAGTTCCTCGCCCTGCGGCGCGGCCAGCCCGGCCTGCTGCCGGCCCCGGTCGACGACATCCGCGCCATCGCGTCGGCGTCCGAGCTCGCCGGCCTCGACCACACCTTCCGCTATTCGGCGATCGGCGGGCCCGAGACCGTGCGCGCCAAGATCCAGTCAGTGCTGGACGCCACGGGCGCCGACGAACTGATGGCCGCTTCGCAGATTCACGATCACGCGGCGCGAGTGCGTTCCTACGAGATCCTGGCCCAGGTGCGCGGCGCGCTCGTTCAAGCCGCCGCCTAGCCGCCGCCTAGCCGCCCGCTATTGGGTCGGCAGGCGTTGCTCGACCGGATCGCCGAACGCGGCGCAGCCGGCGAGACCGCCGTAGATCGCCGACAGCTTGCGGAACACCGGGTCCCAGCCGTGCCTTTGCTCGGCTCGCAGGCGGGCGGCCAGGCCCAGCGCCGGCAGGTCGCGGGCGAACACCGATTCCACGGCCTCGGCGAAGGCCTGGGCTTCCGACGCCGTCGCCAGGGCCCCGACCGTCTCGTCCACCGACTCGGCCACGCCGCCGGCGTCGACGCCGATCACCGGCAGGCCGCAGGCCATGGCCTCCAGCACGATCAGGCCGAAGGGTTCGTTGTCGTTGGCATGGACGAAGGCGTCGCAGCTGGCCAGCACGGCGGCCAGGCTCTGCGGGTCGCGCTGATAGTCCATGCAGATCACCCGATCGCTGGACGGCGCCCCGGCCCCCGCGCCGACGAACAGCAGCACATAGGGATCGCCCAGGCGCTCGACCGCCTCGACCAGCACGTCGAGCTTCTTCTCCCGGGCCGGGCGGCCGGCGAACACCAGGATGCGGTGGCGGCTGGTCAGGCCCAGCTTGCGGCGCAGCGCCTCGCGGTCGCCGCGCCCAGGGTGGAAGATCTCGGTGTCGACGCCCAGCGGCAGGCCGATGGCGGTCTTGACCCCGGCGTCGATCAGCCGGCCGGCGATGAACTGGCTGGGCGCCACGGCCTGGTCGAACTGGCTGTAGATCGCCGCCCAACGTTTCTGCACGGGCTTCTCGGCCCATTCGCCGATGTGCAGGGCCGCCAGGGCGCCGAGGTCGGTGTGGCAGAAACCGACGACCGGCACGCCCAGGGCGTCGCCGGCCTTCAGGGCGGCCAGGCCGGGGGTGTACGGATCGCCGGCCTCGATGATGTCCGGTCGCTGACGAATCAACCGCTCCATCCAGGCGCCCTTGACCACCGGCCAGCGATAGCCGTCACCGAATGGCAGCGGCGCGGCATAGATCGAGACCCGACCGTGGCCGTCATGGGCGTCGCGCGGGCCGGGCACCACCAGGGTGTGTCGGACCTGCGGCCGATTCGCCGCGATCCAGGCGCGCTTGCAGTTCAGATAGCGCCGAACGCCGCCGCTGCGCGGGGCGTAGAGCATGGTCGTATCGACCAGCCTGACCGGCTTTCCGCCCGGCCGGACAGCCTTGAACAGGGGTTGTTCAGCCTCGTTGAACGCCGAGAGCGGATCAAACCTCATATCCATCACGCCGGAACCTCGCTTGTCGCCCACGTCCGTCGGAACGGTCGCAAAGCCATAAGGCATTCATGGGGACGGAGGTTCCTCCGAAGCTGAACCGCTGTCCAGCGATCGCAACGCGCCGCGGCGCGAGAGCGCCTCGCGCAAAAGCATTTCAACCTGAGCGTTGACGCTGCGCAGTTCGGCCGCCGCCAGATGTTCGACGGCGGCCAGCACCTCGGGGCGCACGCGCATCAGAAACGCGCGGCGCCCACTTTTCGGCGAGTCGGGCGGAGAAACAGCCAAGGGATCAGCCGTACAGCGTGCCGGTGTTGACCACGGGCTGGACCTCACGGTCGGCGCACAGCACCACCAGCAGGTTGGACACCATCGCCGCCTTGCGCTCGTCGTCCAGGACGACGACCTCGCGCTCGCTGAGCTGCTGCAGGGCGTTCTCGACCATGCCGACCGCGCCGGCGACGATCGTGCGTCGCGCGGAGAGAACGGCTTCGGCCTGCTGGCGCTTGAGCATCGAGCCGGCGATCTCCGGCGCATAGGCCAGGTGCATCAGGTGGGTCTCGTCGATCGACACCCCGGCCACCGCCGTGCGGCCCCGAAGATCGGTCCGCAGGCGCTCGCCGACCTGGTCGGCGTCGGCCCGCAGCGTGGGTTCGCCGCTGTCGTCGTGGTCGTAGGCGTAGTGCGAGGCCGTCTCGCGCAGCGCGGTCTCGATCTGGATGTTCACGAACGCGACGTAGTCGTCGACGTCGAACAGGGCCTGGGCGGTGTCCGACACCCGCCAGACGATGTTAGCCGCGATCTCGACCGGATTGCCGCGCTTGTCGTTGACCTTCAGCGTCTCGCTGGTGACGTTGCGCACCCGCAGGCTGATCTTCTTGCGGCCGTACCAGGGCAGCACCCAGCGCAGGCCGGTCCGGCGGTCGGTGCCGACATAGGTTCCAAACAGCGTGATCGAATAGGCCTCGTTCGGCTGCAACGCGTAGAAACCGCAGCTGACCAGCAGGAACAGGACGATCAGCGTCATGCCCAGCGCGACGCCGGCAAAGCCGGTGGCGCCGGCGACGGCGGTCGAAAAGGCCCAGAATGCGGCGACCACCAGCAGTGGAAGCGACAGCAACGGCAGTCCGCCACCGATCCCGCCATAGGCGCGTTCGGTCGATCGGTTGATATTCGGCGCGTCGGACATGGAGCCCTCCAGGACTGATGTCAAAGTGATATCATTTTGATCGCTTATGGCAAGGCTCCTTCGGACCGCGTAGGCAGGCGGTGCGGATGCGGTCGAGGGTTCTGATGGCGCGGTATCTCTTCACCACCTGGGAAGGCGGCGGCCATGTGCAGCCCATGCTGCTGGTCGCCCGCGACCTCGCGGCGCGCGGCCACGCGGTGCTGGTGCAGAGCGACCCTTGCAACGGGCCGGACGCCGCGGCCCTGGACGTGCCGTTCCGCGCCTGGACGACCGCGCCCTTCCAGACGGGCAAGACCCACGACGATGACCGCCTGAAGGACCACGAGGCCGACAATCCGCTGGCGGTGATCCATCGCCTGCTGGACCGGGTGATGACCGGCCCCGCCCTCGCCTACGCCCAGGACACCCTCGCGGCGATCGACGCCTTCGCGCCCGACGTGGTCGTGACCCAGGAACTGCTGCTGGGCCCGATGATGGCGGCCGAAGCGCGCGGCCTGCCCCTGGCCCTGCTGGCCGCCAACGTCTGGTCGCTGCCGACCATGGCCGGCGCGCCGCCGTTCGGGGCCGGCATGCTGCCGGCGACCAATGACGAGGAGCGGGCCATGCACGCCATGGTCGGCCAGATGAGTCGCGGCTTCTTCCAGGCCGGCCTGCCCGACCTCAACGCCGCCCGCGCCGCGCTGGCCCTGCCGCTGCTGGACGACGTTTTCGCGCAGTTGGATGTCGCCAGGGCGATCCTGCTGGCCACCAGCCGGGCCTTCGACTTCGCGCCCAGCCCCCTGCCCGCGCCTTTCGCCCATGTCGGCCCCTACCTGGCCGACCCGGCCTGGGTCGAGGCCTTCGCGCCGCCGCCCGGCGACGCGCCGCTGATCGTGGTGTCGTTCTCCAGCCTCTACCAGGCCCAGGAGCCGGCCCTGCGCGCCATCATCGCCGCTCTGGGCCAATTGCCGGTGCGCGGCGTGGTGACCACCGGACCGACCATCGATCCGGCCGAGTTCGCGGCGCCGCCCCACGTCGCCGTCGTGCGCAGCGCGCCGCATGGCGAACTGCTGAAGGACGCCGCCCTGTTCATCACCCATGCCGGCCACGGCTCGACCCTGCGACCGCTGCTGGCGGGCGTCCCCCTGCTCTGCCTGCCGATGGGGCGCGACCAGAACGACAACGCCGCCCGCGTCATCCATCGCGGCGCCGGCCTGACCCTGCCCGCCGACGCCGGCCCCGAGGCGATCACGGCCGCCGTGCGCCGGTTGCTGGATGAGCCGGCCTTCAAGGCCGCCGCCGAAGACCTGGGCGCGGCGATCCGCGTGGACGAGGCGGCGCGCGGCGCGGCCACCGCGCTCGAGGCGCTCGCCGAACGGCCCTAGGCCCCGTCCAGGGTCTCGATGCGGATGTCGCGCCGGTCGTGCCTGGCCGCGAAGGCCAGCAAGGCCTCGCCTTCCGCGCCCAGGGCCTTGGCGGCGCCCTTCGCGGGCTTGTCGAACAACTCCACGCGCAGGACGGACTCCGCCTTGCCATCCTCGATGCGCCAGCGGCCCGCCACGAAACCGTCGATCAGCACCGCGGCGCGCAGGATGCCGTTCTCGGTGAACATCCAGCGCTTGTGCTCCGGCCGCATGATCCGGCTGCGGTCCTCGTGGGCCAGCAGCATGTTGTCGAACTCGCCCAGCAGCCGCACAGGCGCGGCGACGTCGCCTGAAGGCCTGGACGCCTCGGGCAGGTCGAAAAGCTCTACGCCGTGCTCGTCGCGGAAGGTCAGCAACGCGGGGCGGAGCGTGTCGAACACCGGGGCCAGCCGGCTCAGCCCCAGCCAGGTCTGGGCGTCGGCCACGCTGGCCGGCCCGAACGCCGCCAGGTAGCGGCGCACCAGGTCGTCGAGCGTCAGGCTGTCGCCCTTCGGCGGGTCGAGCCGGTCCGCCATCGCCGCCAGCATCGGCTGGGGGG
>NZ_AKKF01000323.1 GCF_000281955.1 Caulobacter sp. AP07
CCGGCAGGCCGCCGAACGAGCCGAAGTGCAGCGGATAGGACGAGGCGAAGACCTGCTTGCCCAGGCCGTCGTCCGACAGGCCCAACTTCTTGATCATCCGGCCCTGGCCGTCGAACTCATAGCGCTCGGCATAGACCAGGCGCTTGGGCAGGGCGGCGTTGACCTCGATGGTCTGGCCCCGGGTGCCCGGCGCGGTCAGGGCGATCAGCTCGGGCTCGACGCCGGGCTTCAGCGGCGCGAACCAGGCCAGGGCCGCGACCAGGTCGGGATAGGGCGCGGGCGTGGGGTCGGCCTTGCGCACCGCGCCGTAGATCGGGGCGGTGACCTTGGCGACGTCGCCCTTGGCGGTGACCCCGGCCACGGCGAACAGCAGCACGGTGGCCAGGCCGATATAGGCCCCGGTCCAGGCGACGACGAAATGGAACGGCGCGCCCCAGACGCTGAGCCGGTTGTGCAGGTCGGCCTGGGACAGCCGCCTGGCGCCGGCCCAGCGGAAGGCGAAGGCGTCGCGGAAGATCTTGGGGTGGGCCAGGAAGCCCGAGACGATCAGGCCGGTCAGGGCCGCCCCGACCAGGCCGACGACGATCAGGCCCAGGGTCTCGGGCAGGTGCAGATAGATGTGCAGATGTTCGAGGAAGTGAGACCACTCGGCGGTGATGTCGCCGACCAGGGCGCCCTGGGCGTCGCCGACCAGCACCTTGTCGCCGCCGTCCTGGATCATCGCATAGAGGTGAGGCACGTCGTCGGTCGGCAGGCCGATATAGGTGTAGGGCGTCTTGGGGTGGGCGGCGGTCACCGCCTGGGCGAAGGTCTGGACGGCCTGGGGGCTGACCTGGGTCAGGCGCGGCGCGGCCGGCTGCTCCCACAGCTTCAGCTCGTTGAGGAACACCGCCACCGTGCCGCTGAGGCAGACGATATAGATCAGGGCGGCGGCCACGAGGCCGAGGCCCGAATGTCCCGACAGCACGGTGCGCACGAAGGCCGGCGAGGCCTTGGGCCAGATCGAGGTCCGGCGCCTGGGGCGGGTTTTGGCGGCGTCGGGGGGAACGGCGGCGTCCATGTCGAAGTCCTCAGTGCGGCCGCAGGACGACGACCAGGGCGCAGAGCGCGGTGACGGCGAGCAGCACGGCGGTGGTGCGCAACAGGCGGCGGTCGGCGCAGGTCCAGACCATGGCCCCCGCCATCACCAGCGGCGCGCCGAAGGCGGCGGCCACCAGCCTGTCGGCCG
>NZ_AKKF01000324.1 GCF_000281955.1 Caulobacter sp. AP07
AGCCGGCCCATCAAGCCAAAACCCGCATCGGTCGATAGCGCCTTTGGCTTAGACCGCCTGGGCCCCGGCCTCTAGCGTCGCCCCAGTAGACGGCCGCGACGGCTGGGGCGGCTCAACAACGCCTCGTGACCGCCGGGCCATGCAGCGAGGATATTGATGAGCAAGATGTCGCCGTCCGAAATGGCCCGTCAGATCGGCGGAGGTCTGCTGTCGTTCCCCGTCACCCACTTCGACGCCCAGCACCAGTTCAATGAGGCCGCCTATCGCGAGCACTGCGCCTGGATGCTGCAACGCGACCTGGCCGGGCTGTTCGCGGCCGGCGGCACCGGCGAGTTCTTCTCCCTGACCCCGCCCGAGGTCGACCGGGTGGTGCGCGCCGCCGTCGCCGAGGCGGCCGGCCGCGTGCCGGTGATCGCCGGCTGCGGCTACGGCACCGCCATCGCCGTCGACCTGGCCAAGGCCGCCGAGGCGGCCGGGGCCGACGGGGTGCTGCTGCTGCCGCCCTATCTGATGGTCCCCGGCCAGGAGGGCCTGGCCGCCCATGTCGAGGCGGTGTGCAAGGCCACCAAGCTGGGGGTCATCGTCTACAACCGCGACAACGCCGTGCTCACCGAGGACACCCTGGAGCGATTGTGCGCCCGCAACCCCAACCTGGTCGGCTTCAAGGACGGGGTCGGCGACATCGAGCTGATGATGCGGGTCTACGCCCGGATGGGCGAGCGCCTGACCTATATCGGCGGCCTGCCGACCGCC
>NZ_AKKF01000325.1 GCF_000281955.1 Caulobacter sp. AP07
GGCGGCGGCGGCGACGGCGGCTATTCGGTGGCGGCGGCCCTGGCGGTCGGCGACGTCGGCGCGGTCTCGGGCGCGATCTCGGTCGGCGGTTCGGGCGGCGACGGCGGCAAGGGCGGCGTGGTGACCGTCGACCACGCCAGCGGCGTGGCCATCGACACGACCGGCGCGCGTTCGGTCGGCATCTTCGCCCAGAGCGTGGGCGGTGGCGGCGGCAACGGCGGCTGGAGCGGCGCCATCGCCGCGGCGGCCTCGGGCGGCGTCAGCGCCAGCATCGGCGTGGCGGTCGGCGGCGGAGCCGGCGACGGCGGCGTCGGCGACGCGGTCAGGATCGACACGGCGGGCAGCATTCACACCAAGGGCGTCGACGCCGCGGGACTCTACGCCCAGAGCGTGGGCGGCGGCGGCGGCACGGGCGGCTTCGCCCTGGCCGGGGCGCTGTCGGGCGGCACGGCGGCCGGCGCGGTTTCGGTCGGGGTCGGCGGCACGGGCGGCGGCGGCGGCATGGCCGGAACGGTCACTGTGCTCAGCGTCACCGACATCCTCACCGAAGGCGACCGCTCGGCCGGGATCTTCGCCCAGGCGGTGGGCGGCGGCGGCGGCAGCGGCGGCTTC
>NZ_AKKF01000326.1 GCF_000281955.1 Caulobacter sp. AP07
GCCGCCGCCGCCGCCGATCGACTGGGCCAGCACCGCCGTGGCGTCGTCGCCCAGGGTCAGGATCAGGTCGATGACGTCGACTTCGACATTTCCGCCCTTGCCGCCTCCGGCGCCGGAACCGCCGATGCCGACCGCGACCGCCGCGCTGGTCTGGCCCGCGCCGACCGCCAGGGCGCCGCTGAAGCCGCCACTGCCGCCGCCGCCGCCGATGCTCTGGGCCTGGACGCCGTACGCGCGGTCGCCCTTGGTGCTGATCACGCCGTCGCTGACGACCTTGACCAGTTCGGCGTCGTTGCCCGCTCCGCCGGAGCCGCCGACGCTGACGCTGGCTGAGCCGGCCGTCTGGCCCGCGCCGACGCCCAGCGCCAGGCTGAAGCCGCCCGTGCCGCCGCCGCCGCCGACCGACTGGGCCAGCACGCCCGCGGCGTCGTGGCCCTCGGTGGTGATATTGCCGGTGTTGGTGACCCTGACGATCTTGCCGTCGCCGCCGAGGCCGCCGCCGCCGCCAACGCTGACGCCGACCGCGCCAGCCGTCTGGCCCGCCGCTATGGCCAGCGAGCCGCTCCAGCCGCCGTTGCCGCCGCCGCCGCCGATCGATTGGGCGAATACGCCCGCCGACCGGTCGCCGCGCGTGTGGATCCCGCCCTTGGTGTCGATGGTGACGGTGTCGGCGTCGCCGCCGCCCAGGCCGCTGCCGCCCACGCCGACCGAACCGCCCAGCGCGCCCTGGCCGATCGCCACGCCGGCCGCGATCGCGAAGCCGCCGCTGCCGCCGCCGCCGCCCAC